>JBMTZC010000122.1:0-11215 GCA_049455215.1 Prochlorotrichaceae cyanobacterium | reverse complement strand
CAGCAAAGACGATTTTGTGCTGCTGTTTTTCTCCGGGCACGGCATCACCGACGACACCAACCACCTCTATCTGACGACCCAACGCACCGCCAAACATAACTTTGAAGCAACGGCGGTTCCCGCTCAATTTGTTCAGCAACGATCGGCCCGGTGCTACGCCAAACGCCAGGTGATTATCCTGGATTGTTGCTATAGCGGTGCTTTTAAGGACGGTTGGCACCTGAAAAGTGTAGGGCTGGATCTGCGTCGAGATCTGGGCATCGATCCCCAGGGAGGCGAAGGCCGCGCCGTCCTTACCTCCTCCAGCGCCACCCAAACCTCCTTTCAGCAGGATGGTGAAAATCTCTCCCTCTATACCCAATATCTGGTGGAGGGCATTGAAACTGGCATTGCTGACAACGATTGTGATGGCAATATTTTTATCCAGGAACTGCACCAGTACGCCAAAGCAAAAGTGCAGGGAGCCAAACCCAAACAAAAGCCGGAAATTATTCTGGACAAAGAAGGCTTCAATATCCTGATTAGCCACGCCCCGCTCAAAGACCCCAAACTGCGCTTTCGGCGGGAAGCGGAGGAATACGCCAGCCAAAACGTAGACTATCTGCAAAACCACGGCGACTTTTCCCCCATTGGCAAAATTACGTTGTTGCAGGCCAAGCGCAAAGAAATAGGACTCACGGAAAGCGAAGCCCAAACCATCCTGGACAGCATCCGGGAACCCTACCGCCACCAGTTGGAAAACCAAGCCCTCTATCGCCAGGCGGTGGAAGCAGCTTTTACCATGGGCTACCCCCTTGCGGAGTCGGTGCAGCGGGAACTGGAAATTCTACGGAATACCTTGGGGTTGAGGGATACGGAAGCTGAGGAAATTGAACACCAGACCGAAGCCCCCGCCCGTGCCTATTGGGAACAGCAACAACAGGAACTTCAACGGCAGCAGGCGTTAGATCGGGAGTGGGAACAACAACGACAGGCAGAGCTAGAGCAACAACGCCAAGCAGAAGCGCAGCGACGGGAAGCCGAGCGGCAAAAACAGTTGGCAGCACAGCGGGAGCAACAGGCAGAACTGGAACGGAAGCGCAAGCAAGAGCAGCAACGGGAAGCCGAAGGCCAGCGGCGGGAAGCAAAAGCCAGAGAAGAGAGATTGCAACAACAACCTAAGCTCCAGAAGGATTCAAGTCCTAAAACACTTCAAAACATGGGACGACGGAAATTTACAATTCTGGGCATTTCTGGAGCGGTGGGCGCAGTGGGTATAGCGATCATTCGAGGAGCGATGCAGCCCGACTCTCCTGATTCTGGAACTTCTGATAATCCTTCCGAAACTGAACTAACCAACCCATCATCTTCGTCACAGGCGAATTTAGAACTACCTACCCAGCCATTTTCCTTTCAGACCGCAACGGTGGATCAGCAGGGCACAATCACTCAGAAAAGCGGTGAAGCAGAGGCATATGTAGAAGACTTGGGGAATGGGGTTCTTTTGCGGATGGTGGCGATTCGGGGTGGAACCTTTCTGATGGGATCGCCTCCCGATGAACCTGAGCGATTCGATTGGGAAGGCCCACAGCACGAGGTAACAGTACCGGACTTTTTTATGGGGATATTTGCCATCACCCAGACACAATATCAGGCAATTATAGGGAGCAACCCAGCATATTTTAAAGGTGAAGATCGTCCCGTTGAAAACGTGTCCTGGAATGATGCCATAGCGTTTTGTCAGCGTCTCTCAGAGCGATCGGGAAAACCCTACGATCTCCCCTCGGAAGCCCAATGGGAATATGCCTGTCGTGCCGGAACTACTACTCCCTTCGCCTTTGGCAATATGATCACGCCGGAGTTAGCCAACTACGATTGGAAGACTAGTTATAACGGTTCACCCACACGATCCTCCTCTCCGAGGGAAACCCAGCTCGTTGGCAGTTACCCCGCCAATGCATGGGGACTCTACGACATGCACGGATGTGTGTGGGAGTGGTGCAAAGATACCTGGCATAGTAACTATGAGGGTGCGCCTACTGATGGTAGCGCCTGGATAGAAGGGGGAGACTCTGATCCTCGTCTTCGTCGTGGCGGCTCTTGGCACGACATTCCAAGGAATTGCCGTTCCGCCTATCGGGACACCTTTCCGCGCGACAATAGGAGCAACATCATCGGCTTCCGGGTTGCGTGCCCTGCGCCCAGGGCTCTTCCCCTTTAACTCTCTTTGCACTTTTGCCCTCCGTCGCGCTGGAACAAAGCAGTACCTTTGAATTACAAACTCTTTTGCAAAACATCAGGGTGGCTGTTGGTTTTGCCCCTTGGGGGCTCGATGTAAAATCTCAAAAATCATATTTTCCACAGAGTTGGCTAACGCGGAAGTGGGAACGCGGAATATTAAAATCGTGTGTTCAGAAATAGATTTACCAGCAGAGTCCAGTTCCAGGCTACTTGTTTGCATTCACGATCGCCCGCGAATCAATTGCGGGCTAACGGATTAAACCCATTGAAATGGGTTCTTCTGTCCACTTCAGTGGACTTGGAACGTTAGCCCGTGCTTGAGCTACGGGTGGTCTGTGAAGCAAGTCTAAGACCTAAATGAACGGTATCAGTTTCCCAGCAATCACCTAGGTAAGACCGATTTGGAACAATACCATTGACTCCGCTAAAGTAAGGGTGGAAAACTTCAATCCCTTCTTCTGCGTACTGCCATGAACACGATCGCTATTACCTTTGGCCTAGACGAAACCCACATTGAAGACGACGATCGCTTAGCCTTTGCCACTCAACTGCTGCCTCTGCTGCAAAATGAGTGTGATGCGGTGGAACGAGTCGATCGCACAGAAGACCTCAACCCGGAAGCAGGCAGTAAAGGTTTTGCCACACTGGTTGGTTTTTTGACGGCGGAAGTGACCCTGGAAAGCCTTAAGGAGTTTATTGGGTTCCTGGGCGATCGTCTGGGGGATAAACCTCTGAAAGTACAGGTAGGGGACGTAGCGATCGAAGCCAGTAGCCTTAAAGAACTGGAGCAACTAGAAGAAATTGCGATGCGAATGTACCAGAAGCTGAATCAAGAGGATTCCCCCTTGATCCAGCCGTAGATAGGATTAGTGATCGCTTTTGTATGGCTTGTCATTCGGGCTGGGGTGGGCAAGGGCGTGCCGGCAGTCTAGGGCTATAGCATCGGAACTCAGCTAGGTACTCCTCTAGCTCTACGAGTCCCGCTAGATGTAGGCGGTAGTAAATCCAGCGGCCCTCCTGACGCGATCGGACTAAGCCTGCGTTTTTTAAGGTTTTCAGATGGAAGGAAAGTTTGGACTGGGTGACGTTTAAACGATCGCAGAGGTCACACACACACATTTCTTGTTCTTTGAGGAGTTCAAGAACCTCCACCCGGATGGGCTCTGAAAGGGCTTTGAACATGGTGGCGATGGACATAGGAGGCATCTTTCGGCGAGGGCGATCGTACTGAAAGCGATCGATCCTAAACCATCATAAGCGGGTTAGGCTGGGCTTGTGTCTCGCTTAACGATCTGAGTCGTCTGCATTCACCCGTTTGTATAGCGGTTTGGAGGAGAGCCAGTAGCCTGCCCAGAGGACAATAGCCACGAATGCCACAAGTGCAAGGGAGATCACGCGGCCCATGGTTGAGGCTACCGCTGAGAAGAGAACACCCCCCACTAGAAAGGTGACCACAGAGCGCACTCTCGTCTTCCAGAACCATCCTCCAACCGGAAACTGATGTTCACTGTAGCGCAGTACCGCTCCGCAGTGTATGCACGAGAATGCTAACAGTCCGTTGCGCTGAGGTACATGGGGCAGCCGTCGCCAGCGTAGGGATTTCCCACAATTGGGGCAATCGAACCGTTTCATCAGACCCTCACTCCGATTAGAACCATTCAATGGGGGTGTTAGTTTACTAGAAGAGTGAGGCGCGAAGCACCGCACTGTTTCACCTTAAGTAAGTGGGTAACGATCGTCACCTGCCACAAGGTGCCAAGCATCCCATGGTTCTTGAATGACTTTTGGTGAGTCCTGTAAGTCTTACTTTTCCTTCATTTCCCAGGAGCCATCCCAATCTTCGGGGGGAGAATGCTGGAGCCAATATTGACAGCGCTCCAGGTGCAAACTAGAGGCTTTGTCGCGGGGATCAATTTCAAGTGCTTGGGCAAATTGTCCCATGGCTAAGGCAAATTCTCGATGCAGATAATGGGTGCGTGCTTTTTCATAATGCTCCATCACTGAGACCTTTTGTTCCGAAACGGGACGGGCTAAGCTACCATCCCGCAGTGCGACGAGTTCGTACACGGAAACCGGCCGGTTTTTACCTTTCACTTTAATAAAGTCTAATTCTCTCGCCCAAACCCGATCGGCATTGGGACGATAGGTGCTTTCACTAATGACAATATCGCAGCCATACTGTTTACTCGCTCCTTCCAACCGAGATCCTAAGTTCACCCCATCCCCGATCGCTGTAAATTCCATCCGTTTACTAGAGCCAATATTGCCACTAATCACGCTATCTGAGTTAATGCCAATCCCAATGGCAATGGTTTGTTTATTGACGGCACTGCGACGGGCATTAAAGGCTTCTAAACGTTGTCGCATTTCGATCGCAGTTTGGATAGACATCCAGGCATGATCTTCTAACGGTAAAGGCGACCCAAAAACCGCCATTATGGCATCACCAATATATTTATCGAGAGTTCCCTTATATTTGAAGACCGCATCTACCATAGACTCGAAATATTCATTGAGCATCCCCACCACTTCTTCGGCTTCTAGGTTTTCCGTCAAGGTGGTATAACTGCGAATGTCCGAGAATAAGACGGAGACTTCTTTGCGATCGCCCCCTAATTTTGCATCTCCTAATTTGAGTAATTCTTCCGCCAATTCCTGAGTCATGTAGCGATACATAGTGCTCTTGAGGCGTTTTTCGTCGCTAATATCATCCATCACCACCAATGCACCATAGACATCACTAGGATCCGCCACATTAGCAATGGAGTTAATGGAAAGATGAACGCTATGCTGCTGATCTTGAACCGCTAATAAAGTTTGATCGGGATAATACTGTTGGCGATCTTTTTCTTCTTTTCCTTCCAGTGCAGATTCAAAACATTTAGAAAATTCCATTTCCTTAATTTGGATCAGATCCACGAGGGGAACCCCTTCAATTTTCTCGTGCTCTGGGACTCCTAATAGCGATCGGGCACTATCATTGGCGGCAATCACTCGACCGCTATCATCTGTGGAAATCACAGCATTGGATAAGCTTCGTAAAATATCCCGCTGTAATTGTTCCTGCTGCTGAACAGTGGCAAACAGCTTGGCGTTTTGTAAGGCAACCCCGGCTTGAATATTGAAGGCATGCATAAACTCCTGATCGGAGCGATTAAAACTCGCCCGCCAACATTCCGGTGCTTCTGGCCAATTAGCGGAATCGTAGGGTGGATAGTCGCCTTGTTTCTTCTTGTTGACGAGTTGAGTTACCCCAATGAGTTCTCCACTGGAATTAAAGACCGGCATACACAACAAACTACAGGTGCGATAATTGGTATTTTGGTCTGTCTTTTTAGAGGTTTCGGCCAGGGGGTGATTATATAAATCAAAGGGGATATTTAACGGCTCCTTATTTTGTGCGACATGACCTGCAAATCCAGCATTAATAGGAATCCGTAATTCAATTTCTTCGCCATTAAGGGGGATTTTCGTCCACAATTCCTGCAGGTCCTCATCCACCAACCAGAGGGTACTCCGATCGGCATTCATGAGTTGCTTGGCTTCTCCCATCACCTGACGAAGGGTTGTTTCTAAATCTAGGCTACTCTGACTCAAGGATTGAATCGCATCCATGAGAGCCGAAGCTGCCCGTTGCTTTTGAGTGGCTAAATAGAAGGATTGAGAGCTTTGTAAAATTAGGCGAATGGAAGGGGCAAACTCTTCAAATAGTTCTTCATCTTCTCTAGAAAACCCTAGGGTATCAATGCGATCGCTGAGCGCATCATTGGCATCATTGGGGAATTTTAATTTATTAATTAATTGCACCACTGCCACGAGTTTTGTAGTGTCTGCCTGATCCGTTAATAACGGTAGGGTCAACATGGAGTAGGTGCGATAGTTATTTTGTTGATCCTGTACTTTCGCAAAAGCCGATCGTGGATCATCATAAAAGTCAAAGGGAATATTAATCACTTTCTTAAACGTTGCAACTTCCCCCGCAATTCCTTTATCCGCCGGAATTCTCAGTTCGAGGGGCAGGCCATCTTCACCTTCAGCAACGATCGACCATAACTGATTATTTTCTTCGTCTAGGAGAAAAATAGTAGCGCGATCGGCCCCCAATAAATCTCGGGTTTTCAGGGTGATCGCATCCAGCATCTCTTTGAGAATAGCTTCAAAGCTCTGGGTATCCAACTCCAGCATGGAGAGGGTTTGGTTCACCACCCTAAGCTTATTTTCTACATCATTGACCACCTCCTTAAAACTTTCCTTGGTCAGGGGGGCTAAAAATGCTGAAAAATTGCCCCCCGCACTGGCAAGCCCACCTCCGGGGCTAGAGCGACGAGCAAGGGCAGATGCAGGGGGGGCAGCGGAATCATCCCTAATGGGCGTAACATCGATCGTGTTTGAGTCCCAATCTGGGCGAGCAGAGGCAGTCATGGATTTTCACAAGGGGAGGATGAGATACAGAGATGTCTTACCTGACTTACCCCTAATTACCCCAAGATGGTGATTCAGGCAAGTTCAGGAGGAAAAGAGTTGCCCCAACTGAAGCGTCATAGCTTGATCTTGCGAATCCACAGCTATCCCCGCAAGCCAGAAGCAAATTCCTTCTCTATGGTATGATGAAGATCACAAAATTATCCAACTCTTTACACCTAAAGAACTTGCGCTATGGCTGACACCCCTCCTACCTCGGCAGCAAAAAAAGAGAAACCACCAGCCCTAGAAGATAAGCCTTTTTCCGAATTTATTGATGCTCACTTTCTACCGGCTTTAAATCAGGCCTTAACGGAAAAGGGGCTAACGGATCTAAACCTTCAGTTTGTTGAGGACTCCTTGCCGACCCAAAGCGGTAAATGTTGGCAGGTGAAGGCAACGTGGCAACAAGGTGTGCGATCGTTTTTAGTGGGATTTCCGGAAGAATCCATTACAGGCGTAAAGGTATTTGCCTGTGCGGATGGCAAAACCCAACCCACGAGCCTAGAAGCCTTTTTAGGCGACGAACGCAAGATCACTCTGGATCTCCTGGTATTTGGTGTACTGCGCCGCCTCAATGGTCAGAAGTGGCTAGGGTTAAATTAGACCTGAGTCAGCCGGTAATGGCTGGCTAGGGGCTGTCTCCGTGAGCAATGAAATGACTATGCTGTGTGTTTCAGCCCCTATCTGTAAACCTGGGACGGGCGCGGCTAATCCCGTAAGGGTTCTGAACTTAAATGATGACGCACCCTAAAACGATGATGGATTTACCGCCCTTAAGTCCCGCTGAAGAGGCTGAAGAGATAGTTGAACACGGCCCTACTCTGCCCCTAAAACCTCCTGTGCCTCTGGCCTTGAAGATTTTAGAATATACGGTTCTCTGTATTCTCATTGTCCAGGGGGCGATCGTCCTTGCCCTACAACACACCGATCGTCTCACCCCTCGATTCTTCTTTATTTTTCTACTCAGTGGCAGCATTAGTCTGGGGCTGTTTTTACTGTTTACCCTGATTAATCAACAGATTTACAGCCGTAGTCATCGGCAGCACACAGCCTTAAGGGTGCAAGATCAGGCAACCCTGTGGGTCATGGATGTCCCCGAACCTGAGCGCACCACGATCGTCGCTGCGCGGGAAACAGCCCTGAGTTATTGCCAAAGATTGATTAAGCAGTATCAACAGACGCGATCGATTTCCCGGACTCTCTACTACAGTCTGCAACTTTCCAGTATTGTGCTGTCGATCCTAACCCCCATTTTCGTCCTACTCAATAAATTACACCCCACCGAGTCTAGGTGGGAATGGTTGCCGGTGGTGTTCCCCATCCTCGTAGCGATCGTTGGCAGTATTAGCATTGCCTTTCCATTCCAAACGATGTGGAGGTCTGCCCAGGCAAAAGTAGAGCGCTTAACCACCGAGCAGGAGCAATTTATCCTCGGGAGCGCTCCAGCCTATGCTTATCCTCTCAAGACCTATTCTCTCAACACCGCTACACCTTTAGAACGAAATCCCCCAGGAAATATCCAGGAAAACCTCCAAGACAATGCCCAGCACGCGATCGATCGGTTTATTCAGACCATTAATAGCATTCACTTGGATCGGGTATCTTCGGACACTTTTTACTGAATGTACTGAAATCCCCAGGAGATCAGGCTTTCCACTGAAAGCGAAAAAATTTAATGGAAGAGTGCGACGCTCCGCGCCGCACTCTTCCGCCTTAAGTTGTTAGCCCATTGGAATCGGGGATAGTGGCAATCCCAAGGGGCTCAAACAACGTCTTGGGCTGGTACAAACTCAGAAGAATGACTTCTTTTCCCGATCCAGCTATGGTATGGCCACGAATGGAGATGAATTTATTTTCTTGAAGTTAAGTCCAGATCTTGAATACGACACCTCTCGATCGTTTTCCCTCTTTCCTCGACAGCACGAACTGGGTCATGTTGCCCGCATTCTCAAAGCTTTGGGTCATCAAATTTTAGCTGGGACTGCCCCTAGTTCATTTTGAGCCAGCTAAATAATTGATCGGAATCAAGTTCTAACTCAATATCCTGCAACACCAAAAGCCGATCGCTCCCCCGACAGAAAAGAGGTTGTTGTTGGGGCAAAAAAATCAACACAGAGCGATCGTCTGGGTCAATGAGCCACCCCAATTCTGTCCCAAATTCCAGTGCATAAAGGATATTACTTGCCACGCGATTTGCACTTTGTCCTGGCGAAAGAATTTCAATTGTCCAGTCAGGCGCGATCGTAATATCATCCAGGGGCTCCCCTTGCTCATCAAACGGAATATTAGACCAGCGTAAAACGGCAAGATCTGGCACCAGGGAACGATCGCCAAAAGTACACCGTAATTCTGGAAACCCATAGGCTACTTTGGAGGGTTCCGCAACCCCATTGATCGCCCCAACCAGCTTACTTTGCAAACGAGCATGACGGGTTTTGGGCATGGGTTTTGGGCTAATTTCTCCTGCAATGTATTCCTGGGGCGGTTGGGTTTCCGGCTGTTGCAGAAAAACCTCTAAAGGAACAAAGGCGATCGTTCTTGTCATGGGTGCTACAAAACCAGGGATCTCAGCAGGGTTACATCTCCCCTCCATAATAAACTAATCCCTATTTCCTCCAACCTCACTATGACTATTGTTCTCCTTTACAGTCCTGAATTTCTTCAGCACGATACGGGATCCTTCCATCCTGAAAATCCGGGTCGTCTGAGCGCGATCGTCCATGCCCTCGATCATTTGCCCTGGAATGATCAACTAGAATGGCGCTTACCCTCCCCCGTCAGCCAGCGGGATCCTCTGCCCTGGATTCGGGAGGTTCATCATCCTGAGTATGTGGAAGCGGTGCAAAAACTTGCCGCGCAGGGGGGCGGTCATATTGATGGGGACACGATCGTTTCGTCCCGCAGTTATGATGTGGCCTTGTTAGCGGTCAATGCCTGGCTAGAGGGAGTTGATGTGGTGCTGCAGGAGCAGAAATCAGCGTTTGCTATTGCACGGCCCCCAGGACACCACGCTACTCGGAACTATGGGATGGGGTTCTGTATTTTTAGTAATGCCGCCATTGCCGCCCACTATGCCCTGCAACAACCCGGGATCGATCGGGTGGCTATCCTCGATTGGGATGTTCATCACGGCAATGGCACCGAAGCGATCGTCACCCATAATCCTCAAATTGCCTATTGCTCTCTTCACGAGTACCCCTTTTATCCGGGAACCGGCAAAGCCACTGAACGAGGGCAACATAACAACATTCTCAATATTCCCCTGGCCGCTGGTAGCACCCTAGCCGACTATACCCCCGCCTTTGAGCAAAAAATTCTACCGTTTCTAAAAAACTTTAACCCCCAACTGTTGATCATTAGTGCCGGGTACGATGCAACTCACGCCGATCATCTCGCCCACATTTGCCTCAAACCGATAGATTATCAACAATTCACTCAATACTGTTTAGAAATTTCGCCCCATCTGTTGTTGGGCTTAGAAGGGGGGTACAACTATGAAGCCCTCAGTGATTCCGTTGCCTATACCTTGCAGGCTTTGATTCAGACTTAAGGAAGTCGTTACGCATTGGGTTGCTCCGCTTGTAGTGAGGGCTTTAGCCCTGGAGAAGTCCCAACAACGATGAACTTACCACTGCCTAGCCAGAGGAACCTGTTTGGGCTTTTGGGCTTGGGCTCAATGCCTGAAGAGGTGATCCTTAGGGTAAACTAGGGGCGTTGTTCCGCTAGTGCTTCACCATGACTCGCTACGAAATTCAACATTCCCCAGCCTATGCTTCTCTGGTGCTACAACTCCACGCCGGAGAGACCGTTCTAGTTGAGTCCGGTGCCATGGCCGCCATGGACAGTGGCATCACCATGAAATCTAAAATGAAGGGCGGCTTAATGAAGGGGCTAGGCCGCATGATTAGTGGCGAGTCTCTTTTTATTAGTGAGTTCACCGCTAGCGATCGGGCCGGTCAACTTTATGTTTCCCCCGCTGTCCCCGGTGATATTTATCATTATGTTCTGGAAGGATCAAAAGCTCTGATTATTCAATCAGCGGGTTTTATTGCCTCTAGTCCAACCGTCGATCTGGATACTCAATTTCAAGGACTAAAGGGGTTTTTCAGTGGGGAATCCATTTTTATGCTCAAGGCTTCTGGGCAGGGAGATCTCTGGTTTAGCTCCTTTGGGGGCATTCTGGAAATCCCTGTAGATGGCGATTATGTTGTAGACACGGGCTATATTGTGGCCTTTGAAGATACCCTGAACTACCAAGTCGAAATGATTGGTGGGCTCTCCTTCAAAAGCTTGAAGACGGGATTATTAGGGGGAGAAGGGCTGGTCTGTCGCTTCCGGGGCACAGGAAAGGTTTGGATTCAAACCCGCCAACTCTTCAATTTCATCAATTTCATTAATCCTTTCCGTCCGGTCAAGAGTGATTAAGCTTTCCGCTAGTGTCCCTTTTGTCCGCAGATCTGAATCCACTAATGAACTAACACCCACCCCTCGGCGGAAGCGATCGTCTTCAACCCCTCTTCTACTAAACGAT
>JBMTZC010000121.1:0-11275 GCA_049455215.1 Prochlorotrichaceae cyanobacterium | reverse complement strand
CCCCCCCACTCTTCCGCCTTAAGTTGGTAGCCTAATGTTTCAGATTACTCGTCGCCGTTTGACCCTGTGGTATGCCAGTGTCACGGCGTTACTCCTCTTAATTCTCGCCAGTGGTGTCTATATCTATGTGCGGGCAACGCTGATTGAGCGCATTGATGACACCCTGAATCATGTGGTGGAAATCGTAGAGCGATCGTTAGTGATTGAGCCCACGGGAGATGGTTTGGTCTGGATGTTAGACGGTCGGGTTTCCCAGCGGGTCAATGTGGAAGCTAGTTTTCGCAATAATGCCCTATTTCAGAATGATGACGATCGCATTGACCTAGAGTGGTTTAGCCCCCAGGGGGAATTGCAATGGTCTACCTTTAACGCTCCCGTACCGCTGCCCCTCCATCCCCTCCGCCACGAAGAAACCGTCACCATTCCTCCGGAGGAGGGACAGTTAGACAATGAACCACTCTCGTTGCGGCAACTCACGGAACGGGTGCAATTGGGACGGCAGGTGCTGGGGTATCTGCGGGTGAGTCATCCCTGGTTTGAGGTCACTAAACCAACCCGGCGCTTAATGGCCGATTTATCCATTGGCTTAGTGGTTTTAGTGGGGGTAGTGGGGGCGATCGGTTGGTTTTTGTCGGGTCTGGCGATGCGCCCCGTGCAAGACTCCTATCAACGTCTCAAACAATTTACCGCCGATGCTTCCCATGAATTACGCAATCCCATTGCCATGATCCAAGCCAATGTGCAGGCGAGCTTAGGGGAGTTAGGAACAGAGGACAGCGGCATTTCCTGCCAACAACAACTGCAGGTGGTGGAACGCCTGACCCGTCGCTTGGGACGTTTAGTGGATGATTTATTGTTTTTGGCCCGGCAGGACAGTGGCATCCTGCAACGTCACTGGGGCCAGGTAGACTTAGATCAATTACTGTTAGAGCTTTTGGAAGACTACCATCTCCTCGCCACAGACCAGGGGGTTAGCTTGGATCTGTGCTTACCCGATTGTTCGGCAGAAGAGGACTTTTGGGTACAAGGGGATCGGGATCAACTGACTCGCCTTTTTTCTAACCTGGTGCAAAATGCCCTGCAACATACCCCCGCAGGAGGATCGATCACGGTGTCCTTAGCGGTTCCCCCAGACTTTTCCTTCCGGGGCAAACCGGATGCGGTGCTGAGTGTCACGGTCAAGGATACCGGCCAAGGGATTGCTGAGTCCGCCCTTCCCCAAATTTTCGATCGCTTTTACCGTGCCGATAGTTCCCGTCTACGCTCCTCAGCGGAGGGCTCTGGTTTAGGATTAGCGATCGTTCAGGCGATCGTTCAAGCCCATTACGGTCAAATTAAAGTCAACAGTCGCCTCAATGAGGGCAGTGAATTTACGGTCATCCTGCCCCGATTGCGTTCCTGACTTTTGCCAAGGTTACTGTCGATACCGTAAGGGCTGTGGACTGAAGGGATGACACGCCCCAAATCCCTGAATTGTTGGATAATCCCTTACAATAACCAGGGATGTACTCCGCTGTATTCATTCTTTATTGCCTGTGACTTCTTCCTCCACGCCCCGCCGTACCCCCCTTTACGATCGTATCCAGACCCTCAAGCCCCGCATGACTGAATTTGGTGGCTGGGCTATGCCTATCCAATTTACGGGTTTGGTTCAGGAACACCAAGCTGTGCGAGAAGCGGCGGGAATTTTTGATATTTCCCACATGGCAAAATTTGTTCTGCGGGGCTCCCAGGTGATGCGGCAATTAGACACCTTAGTCCCCACGGATTTAAGCACCCTCAAACCCGGCAAAGCCCAGTACACCGTCCTCCTCAATGAAACCGCTGGGATTATTGACGATGTCATTATTTATCCCCAAGGGGCGATCGGGGGAGAAGAAATTGTCATTATCATTGCCAATGCCGCCACTGCCGCAAAAGATAAGGCTTGGTTAGAAACCCATTTAGTGCAGTCCCATCCCGATCACCCGATCCAACTGCAGGACTGGTCTGCTTCCCATGTTTTATTAGCCCTGCAGGGACCTCAAGCTCAAACCCTGCTCCAGCCCTTCGTCTCCGGCGATCTCAGCCAGATTCCTCGCTTTGGTCATCAGCAACTTTCCTGCGACCTGGCCACCGCTAAAACCAATGTTTGGGTCGCCCGGACGGGCTATACCGGAGAAGATGGTTTTGAGTTAATGACCACGCCTGATACCGGATTGGCCCTCTGGTCGGCCCTATTGGATGCCGGGGTGAGTCCCTGTGGTTTGGGCGCACGGGATACTCTACGCCTCGAAGCGGCCATGGGGCTGTACGGGCAGGACATGGATGAGACCACTACCCCCTTAGAAGCGGGTCTAGGCTGGTTAGTCCATCTCGATCGCAAAGGAGATTTTGTCGGACGGGATCGCCTACAACAGCAAAAGGAAAGCGGTGTGAGCCGTCGCCTCGTGGGCTTAGAAATGGAAGGTCGCCACATTGCCCGCCACGATTATGCCGTCTTGAAGGATGGGGAGCGCATTGGCGTGGTCACCAGCGGCACTTGGGCCCCCACCTTACAAAAAGCGATCGCTCTAGCCTTTGTTCCTCCCCAATTCGGCAGTATCGGTCAAGGCCTAACCGTGGAAATTCGGGGCAAAGCCTGTGCCGGTCAAGTGGTGAAACGTCCCTTCTATAAGCGATCGACTTAGGTCTTCAATTCATCTGAAAACTTCATCTGACAGGGTAGGGGGAGCCCGTACCTTGCGATTCATTCCCCTCCATTCTCCATGTCTCAATCCGAGCCCATTACGCCAGCGAGTCCAGACCTCCACCACACCCTGCGGCAGCACTTTGATACCCTAGCCCCCAGTTGGGACCGCTGGAAGCGTCGGAATCGTTACTACCATGACGATCTCAAGAAATTAGCGCAGTTTTTTATCCCACCCCAGAGTACGGTCTTAGAAATTGGCTGTGGTACGGGGGATCTTCTGGCGGCGGTGCAACCCAGTCGAGGCATTGGGGTTGATTTTTCCCCCAAGATGATTGAGCAAGCTCAGGCCAAATATCCCCATTTAGTCTTTTATTGCGGCATCGCGGAGCAGCTTACCCTAGAGGTGTTAACGCCTCCCCAACCCCTCGATTACATTGTGATCTCAGAAACCCTGGGATCCTTGGTGGATATTCAACAAACACTGCAGCAGGTATCCCACCTTTGCGATCGTCATACTCGCCTGATTTTGACCTTTCATAACTTCCTCTGGCAACCGCTCCTCCGATGTGCCGAATCCCTTGGATTGCGGTGTCCTCAGCCCCAACAGAGTTGGTTGTCTATGACCGATGTCAAAAATCTGCTCAGCATTACAGGCTTTCTGCCCACTCAATCGGGGCGGCGGTGTTTAGTCCCCAAGGCCATTCCCCTTCTTGCGGGATTCCTCAATCGCTGTATTGCACCACTACCGGGTTTGAATCACCTGTGTTTAACCAACTATATTGTGGCCCGCAAGGTCATTACGCCTCCCCAACCCTGTACCTGCTCCATCGTGGTGCCAGCCCGGAATGAAGCGGGGAATATTGCCGCAACGCTCCATCGCATTCCTCCTTTAGGGCAACAGACCGAGGTGATTTTTGTGGAAGGAAACTCCCAAGATCAGACCTGGGAGGCGATTCAGTCCGTGATTCAAACTCCCAGAGCAGGATTTACCCTCAAAGCTTTGCAACAACAGGGACGCGGTAAAGCAGATGCCGTACACCTTGGGTTTGCCGCTTGTACAGGGGATATTTTGATGATTTTGGATGCGGACTTAACGGTGCGGCCGGAAGATCTTAAACATTTTTTTGAAGTGATTAGTCAAGGGCGAGGCGAATTCATTAATGGAGCCCGTTTAGTCTATCCCCGATCGTCTGAGGCAATGCCCTGGCTCAATATGTTGGCCAATAAGTTTTTTAGCTTGGTCTTTTCCTTCCTCCTGGGTCAACCGATCAAGGACACCCTCTGCGGCACCAAAGTCCTCTGGCGTGAAGATTTTCAACGGATGAACGCAGAGCGAAGTTATTTTGGTGACTTTGATCCCTTCGGTGATTTTGAATTGTTATTTGGGGCTGCCCGATTTGGGCTGCAGATTGTAGATGTCCCTGTTCGCTATCAACCCCGCAGCTATGGTCAGTCTAATATTGCCCACGTTAAAGAAGGGATCACCTTACTGAAAATGTGCTGGTTTGCCTCGAAAAAGATTAAATTTATTGCCTAATTCTTCATTTTTCAGGCTTTTTACTAAAAGCGAAAAAATTTAAGGCGGAAGAATACGCCCCACTCTTCCGCCTTAAGCGGGTAACCATTTTTCCAGGTGCTCTAGGAATTAAGGGGTAGGTTGTTGAATTAAAGTCACTTCAACCCCCGCCTTATTGGCAGCAATCGCCCGAATTTCTGTAGCAATATTGGGGCCAAAAAAACGAGTTATTTTCTCTTGCTTCTCTTGCCAGGTACTGAGGGGAACCTGAGGGGAGTCAAATCGTAAAATTAAACAGTACAAATTATCCCGAATTTCTTCTCCGATGCTCGTTAAAACCGGACGATCGTCATCGGAGAGGCTTAACCCTAAGCGATCTAAAGCGATTTCCAAGTGGGCTTCCTCGCCATAGCGGTAACGGGTCACCTCGTTAAAAATTTGTTTTTGAATGGCGGTAGCTTGTTGCGATCGCAGAGTAGCGATCGTTGGATCGGCTGGCGGTTCAATGGGGACAGGCTTTAACTCAGAAGATTTTAGGGCTAATCCTCCCAATAAGAGGGGGATTCCATAGAAAAATCCGGCTAAATTGAGGGTGGCGTTATCTGTAAAAAAATAGGCGGCAAAACCAACAAGGGTCAGTATTGAGCCAACGATAACCCCAATATTGCCAAGGGAAAACCGACCAAACATAATCATTACCTGAGAAAAAGCGGAAACAGAGGGCGACCAACTGAGGTTGGAAGAGTACGGCGTTTCGTGCCACACTCTTCTATTAAATTCTTTCGCTTTCAGTAGAAAGCCAAACGGAGAAGGCTTAGGGAGACCATTCTGGAATTTGGAACTATAGGGCACCGGGAAAAATTCAAAATTCTTGATTGTTACCCAGACAATTTATCGAAGTACCTATTTCATTGTCCAAATATTGGTCAGCATCATGAGAACGCCTCCCACCAAAATAACGATCGCTACGATACCCGCGACCTGATCGAACCATAGCGGAATATTGCTCATAAGCTGTACCCAGGTTGAAATATTGGCAAATACTGGAAATGTTGAGGGAATTTTGATTCAGTCTGTCGGTGCAATTAACTGTCACACTCAATCCAGTTTATCGAGGTTCCCTCGGACTGCCGACCTTAAGACGGAAGAGTGGGACGCACTCTTCCCTTCAATTTTTTTCACTTTCAGTGAAAAGCCTGCCCTAGAGTCAAACTTGCCGTGAGATTAAGATTCACGCTTCAGGGACAGCTCAATTTGTTTGAACTCCCGATCGAGTCGGTTTTTGAGCTTCTCTGGAACTGGACGGTTGGGGTAGGAGGTGTAGTGACTCGCTAAGCCATTGAGGGCCGTTTGCATGGTTGTAAAGGAGGACAGACCAGAAACGGAAGAATCTCGGCGATAACGAGAGGCAAAAGCATTAATGAGATCCCGTGCTTCAGCTTGTGCTTCAGCTTTTTGGGGTGCATCTTCGGGCAGTTCGATCGCTGTTCTTAGGCTACTAATTAAATTGAGGGTATCGTCTCTATAATTCCCCGTCAGACCGGAGGCACTGCTGCAACTGGTTAGCGTAATGATGCTGACTAAAATTAAGGCACAGAGACGAACTAAATACCGTTTCATGTCTAGGGATCCGCAAATACGTTTCTTCCGATCTTACCGCAAAAAGGCGACCAACTTAAGGCGGAGGAGTGCGCCCCACTCTTCCCGTAAATTTTTCCCTTGCAGTGGACAGCCCGCAACAAGCTCCCTAATCTCTGAGGATCGACAAGAGGTTTCCTTGAACGCAAAAGGGTGCAGCCCTTAGCACCGCACCCTTGACTTCAGTATTGTCCTGATTAGAAAACCAGTTTGAGTCCCTACGAAATAAGCAGGGAGTAGCGATCGGCACAGCCGATGCCCTCGATTCCCTTAGCCAAACCGCCCACTCACATACTCTTGGGTGGCTTGTTGCTGGGGACTTTGGAAAATCACTTCAGTCCGATCGTATTCCACGAGATAACCAACTTTGCCCCCTTTTTCCGTGGCTTCTGCGTTGTAGAATGCCGTGTAATCGGAAGTTCGGGAAGCCTGCTGCATATTGTGGGTCACGATAATGATCGTGTATTTTTCCTTGAGTTCCTGCATCAATTCCTCCACCCGTAAAGTGGAGATGGGATCCAAGGCGGAACAGGGTTCATCCATCAAAATTACTTCGGGTTGAATAGCGATCGCTCGGGCAATACAGAGCCGTTGCTGTTGACCCCCGGAGAGAGAAAGACCACTCGATCGGAGTTTATCTTTCACCTCATCCCAGAGGGCCGCGCCCCGTAGCGATTGTTCTACCAGTTCGTCCATATTGCCCTGATAGCCATTGATCCGGGCTCCAAAGGCAATATTTTCGTAGATGGACTTGGGAAAGGGATTGGGTTTTTGAAACACCATGCCAATTTGGCGACGGAGAGAGACGGGATCGACATCTTTGGCATAAATATCTTGCCCCTTGAAGGTAATCTTACCGGCCACACGGGCGCTAGGGACTAAATCATTCATACGATTGAAACAGCGCAGCATCGTGCTTTTGCCACATCCAGAGGGCCCGATGAAGGCAACAATTTTGTTCTTGGGAACATCCAAGCTCACGTCCCGAACAGCTAGGGCTGAACCGTAGGAAACTGAAACACGTTCAGCCCGGAGCGATACATCTGCGGCGGCGTAAGAAGAAGGGGGTTCTATCATGGGAAATTGCACAAATACGCAATAATAAAATCAGATGGACAGTCGAAACCTAAAGTCTCGAATATTCAATTAACGAGCTTTTTGCAGCTGATTACGTAAAATTACAGCTACAGAGTTCATAGCCAACAGTAGGATTAGTAAGACAATGATACCGGCTGCTGCTGCATTGTGAAACTCAACCTGGGGACGAGACACCCAGTTATAAACTTGAATGGGAAGCGCCGTAAATTGACTCTGCAAGCCATTGGTAATGCCAACAAATTCACCTTTATTGTTGAAGATGGTGGGCACAAAGGGAACGAAGGTCAACGCACCGACCATAATCAAGGGGGCTGTTTCACCGATCGCTCTGGACAGGGACAAAATCATCCCCGTTAAAATTCCAGGTAGGGCCATGGGTAATACCTGCTCTCGCACCACCTGCCAGCGGGTTGACCCCAGAGCAAACCCTGCCAGACGAATGCTGTCGGGTACGGATCTCAAGGCCTCACGGGTGGAGACAATGATGATCGGTAAAATGAGCAAGACTAAAATTAAAGCTCCAGATAAAACACTGCGACCACCGGTAATGGGTTCCATCAGCCGTACAAAGACCATTAGGCCCAGTAGACCATAGATAATGGAGGGAACCCCCGCCAGGTTGCTAATGTTAATTTCAACAAAACGGGTAAACCAATTGTCTTCCCCGAATTCTTCGAGGTAAATACCAGCCCCTACCCCCAAGGGGAAAGAAATAGCGGAGACTAAAACCATTAACCAAATGGTTCCCACCAGGGCCGAATAAATTCCGGCTCGTTCCGGTTTCCGGGAGGGGAAGCTTCTCAAAAATGAATTCTCATTCCAAAACTGAAAATCCAGCTTGGGCAGAGCGTCGTGGATCGTGGTGGATAACAATACCACCAGCACCACTAGGGCAAAGACGATCGCTAAAAGGGCGAAGGTTTTGAAGACAAAGTCCCAGCGGTAGCGCCCGGTTAAATTCGGGCTAAAGAGATTCCCCTGGGGCTTTGCAACGGCGGATGCAGGGGTTTGGGAATTGTCAATCATTCGTATTTCTCCCGGAAACGACGCACAAACCAAAAGCTAAAGAGGTTCAGACAAAGGGTAATGACAAACAAGGTCATGCCGACGGCAAATAAGGTCTTAAACGCCAAAGACCCGGCGGGGGTATCCCCTAAACTGATTTGAACGATAAAGGCCGTCATGGTCATCGCCGCTTGAGTCGGGTTGAGAAACTTAAAATCCCAGGACAGGGGCTGGGGGTTTTGTCCTGCGGCAAGGGTGGTAATCATGGTTTCCCCGATCGCTCTGGAAATCGCCAAAATCAAAGAAGCCACGATGCCCGACAACGCTGCCGGTAAAACGACGGAGGTAATAGTTTCTCGCTTGGTGGCTCCTAAGGCATAACACCCATCCCGCAAACTTTGGGGGACGGCATAAATGGCATCTTCGCTGAGGGAGGCCACCAGGGGCGTAATAGAAATGCCCAGGACAATGCCCGCACTTAGGGCATTAAAGCCCCCTAACCCTGGAATGAACCCCTGTAAGAATGGGGTAACCACCAACAAGGCGAAGTAACCAAAGACCACACTGGGAATTCCCGCCAGCACTTCCAATAAGGGCTTGAGGATTTTACGCAGCTTGGTATCGGCATACTCGCTCAAGAAAACTGCGGAGAGCAAACCTAAGGGAAGCGCCACACAAATAGCGATCGTTGAAATCATCAACGTGGCACTGACCAAAACAAAAATGCCAAATTCTTTACTGCTAAATAGGGGGGTCCAGCGGGTATCCGTCAGGAATTTCCACAGGGGCACTTCTTTTAAGAATTCAAAGGTTTCAAAAATTAAAGTGAGGATGATCCCGATCGTTGTGGCAATGGAGAGAAAGGCAAAACTACCAAAAACAGTTTTGACGGCAAACTCAACCCGTTGATTCAACACTCGATTCGGTTTCCACAAATTAGCAGATTCCGTCGAAGACGATAAATTTAAAGTCATATAGTGATTTTAGGCTGATGAAACACAGCGTTTGTGGGACGTAGACCACGCCCCACAAACGGTATTTAAGGCACAGGGAGTTTAGATCTTGTCGGCTAATTTCACACCCACTGAGGAGCCACCTTCGTAGATGGTGCCTGTGGTCATGGACTCTAAACGAGATTGTACCTTGGCAACGATCTCGGCAGGCATCGGAATATAACCGGTCTCAGAGATGATCAAGCCATTAGCAGGATCAGCCTGGTATTCCATAAATGCCTTGACCTGAGGCTTCTCTTCGTAGGCCTTTTTGCTGACGTAAACAAAGATGGGACGGGAGAGGGGGTTATAGCTGCCATCTTCAATGGAAGCGGTGGTGGGCTCTACACAGTCCCCGGCACTGTTTTTAATAGTAACCACTTTGAGATTTTCTTTGTTTTCTTCGTAGTAAGCAAAGCCAAAGAAACCCAGACCATTGGGGTTGGCTTCAACCCCTTGTACCACCACATTATCATCTTCACTAAAGGTTCCGTCACCCCGGGTCCCCTTCACATCACCGGCGACTTCGGCAACCGTTGCTTCTACAAAATAATCGTAGGTACCGGAGTCCGTTCCGGGGGCAAACAGCACTAAATCTTGATCGGGGAAGTCAGGGCGGACTTGATTCCACTTGGTAATTTTACCTTCTGCCGCAGGTTCCCACATTTTGCCCAGTTCTTCGGCCGTCAGACAAGCAGCCCAGTCGTTAGCGTTATTGACCACCACGGATAAACCATCGTAGGCCACCGGTACTTCAATAAACTCAATGCCATTTTCAGCACAAAGATCCATTTCAGTTTGCTTAATGGGGCGAGAAGCATTGGAAATATCCGTTTCACCAGCGCAGAATTTTTTGAATCCACCGCCAGTACCGGAAACACCCACGGTCACCCGGACATCGGGATTACCGGCCATGAATTCTTCAGCCATCCCTTCGGAGATGGGGAATACGGTGCTAGAACCGTCTACTGCAACGTCACCGCTGAGATCGGATCCACCGCTGGCACTTTCAGCCGGGGCTTCTCCACCCGTTCCCTCGGTGGGGGTAGGAGCAGGAGGGGCATTACAAGCTGCTGCACCCAAGGACAGAGCAGCTAATACGCTTAAAAACCTCACACGCGAAAAAGTTAATTGGGAAAGCATAAATTGTCCTAGCAGTTTGTTACGGGTAAACCAAAAAAACAATACCTGTAAAGTGTAAAGGGAAGGTTAAGTCCCCTTGAGGTTGTCCCCGAAGACGCTTTAACGTGAAGGGGCGAGATTACACGTCAGCGCCTTGAGCAGCGGGTTGTATGTCCTGGAATATTCTCGAAATTGATCAATTTTTAAATTGCGATCGTCCCCTCCTGGATGTGCGGAGTCCGGGGGAATTTGCCCAGGGTCACATTCCAGGGGCGATCAATTTGCCCTTGTTTACGAATGCGGAACGGGCGGAGGTGGGCACTTGCTATAAAAAGCTGGGGCGTGATGCCGCTGTGGAGCTAGGCCTGGCATTAGTGGGGACCAAGCTGTTGGATTTTGTGCAATTGGCCAAAACTCAGACCCCACAGCGTCGGGTGCGGTTGCATTGCTGGCGAGGGGGCATGCGCAGTGAAAGCATGGCCTTTTTGTTAAATACGGCAGGCTTTGAGGTGTCTCTGCTCCGGGGAGGCTATAAACGATTTCGCCGTTGGGTGCGGGACACGTTAACGTTCTTCCGGCCGATCGTGATTGTGGGGGGAATGACGGGAACAGGAAAAACAGAAGCGTTACAGGCGTTGGCGTTGCGGGGGGAGCAGGTTCTGGATCTAGAGGGCATTGCCCACCACCGAGGCAGCAGTTATGGCCATTTGAATTTGCCGCCCCAGCCCACGACCGAGCAGTTTGAAAATACGATCGCTTGGCAATGGTTTCAGTTTCAAGCCGATCGCCCTGTTTGGATTGAGGCGGAAAGTAAGCAGGTGGGCACCTGTCGCATTCCACCGGAATTATTTCAGCAGATGGAGCAGGCTCCCATTTTAGAATTGCAACGATCGCTAGGGGAACGGATTCAAGTATTGCTGGATCTCTACGGCACAGCGGCAACCTCTGACCTCCTCAAAGCTACCGATCGCATTCGTAAACGGCTAGGCTCTGAAAAAACGGTTCAAATCAAACGAGCGATCGAACAGGGACATTTAGCCAAAGCGATCGAGGGAATTCTAAGTTATTACGATCGTACCTATACCTACGATCTGGAGCGGCGATCGGTTTCTCGGATTGCTCTAGAGGTGAGCGGGCCGTGTGGTGAGGGCGTAGCCCAGCAGTTACAGGAAAAATTATCTGAATTTGGACTACCAACTTAAGGCGGAAGAGGGGGGGGGGGGGGGGGGGGGG
>JBMTZC010000120.1:0-11281 GCA_049455215.1 Prochlorotrichaceae cyanobacterium | reverse complement strand
GCAGGATTTTGGGAGGGTTGGGAGACCCAACCCCTACTTAGGGTTTCACCGTGGCGATCGCTAGGCGGGCTCCGGGTACCTGACGAATTTGATCCATAGCTTTGACCACAATGCCGTGGGGTACCGCTTCATCGGCGTTGACGATGACAAGAAAATTAGCTTGATCCCCCTGCAAGTCTTGAATGGCAGTTATTAGCCCCTCAGGAGCGATCGCTTCGCGGTTGAGAAATAAATTGCCCTGGGCATCGATCGTGAGGGTGGCGGGGGATTCCTGCTGTTGCTGACTGCTGGAGGCTTGGGGGAGATTCACCGGCAACCCTTCTGAGCGGGTCAAGAAGAGGGTAGACATAATAAAAAAGGCCAGAATCGCAAAGATCACATCAATCATTGGCACGATGTTAATCTGTGCGGGCAGATCCGGCTCATCATCCAAAATTCGCATAGGTCAGTCCCATCTCTTCATAACGACGACGGTACAACAACTCTAACTGCCCCCCATATTCCTGGATCAGGGCAATTTGGCGACGATACATCCCCCGAAAGAGGTTGGAAAACAGTAGGGTAAAAATAGCTACCACCAGACCAGAAGCCGTTGATACTAGCGCTTCACTAATTCCGGCAGTCACGGTGGTAGTATCTCCTCCCCCCACAGCTCCCACCTGCAGAGAAGCGAGGGAGGTAATCAGTCCTAAGACGGTGCCCAGCAAACCCAGTAACGGCGACAGACTGACCACGGTTTCAAAAACGGTATTAAAGCGCTTCAGCAAGGGGAGTTCTGCCTGACTCGCACTTTCTAAGGCGAGGCGAAATTCTTCCGGGTTAGGGCGATCGAGTTCCAGGGCCGCGAGAAAAATCCGGCAGAGGGGTAAATCCGCATTTTTGTCTAACTTGGCTTGAGCGGATCCGGGGTTTTGGCGATAGAGCCGTAGGACTTCCCGGATCAAGCGATTTTGACGACGCGCAATGCGGAGCCAAAAGAGGAGTCGCTCCAGAATTAAGGCAAAGGACAAAATCGAAAAGGCCAGTAACGGCCACATGACGATGCCCCCGGCCGCAAATACGTTATCGATCGCCATAGAAACTTGCGCTCAACCCTTGGATTATTCAGATTTCCCTACTATACCGTAATGGGATGCGGACAATTTTACACCGACCCTTAACTGGCAATACGCAGCAATTCCACTTCAAAAATCAGGGTGGCATTTTCGGGGATGGGGCCCACTTGCCGGGCACCGTAGCCTAGGGCCGGGGGAATCACCAATAAGCGTTTACCGCCAATGCCCATGCCAGAGACCCCTTCATCCCAACCTTTAATGACTTGACCAACCCCTAGGCGAAAATCAAAGGGGCGATTGCGATCGTAGGAACTATCAAAGGGCTTACCATTTTCTAAAATGCCGCGATAATGCACCGTGACGGTTTGGGCCGTTTGGGGTTTTGCCTCATTGCCATCGACTAAATCGACATACTTCAGCCCGGACTCTGTTTCAACCCAATCCGTAGCGGGGTCCCGAACGATCGCCAGCATTTCGGCAACGGCATTCTGAGGAGCAGCCGCAGCAGGGGCAACTTCTGCGCTAGGGGCTTGGGCAACGGCAGGAGTGCCGTCTCCCGAGAAGCCTTTAAGCACAAGAAACAGGAGGCTGAGGGCCATAATACTCAGCACAATCAGAATAACTTTCATAGGAATAGGATGGGACAGAATAACTGCTTTAGCATAATGCGGAACGGGAGACTTGAACTCCCACAGGATAACTCCCACTAGAACCTGAATCTAGCGCGTCTACCAATTCCGCCAGTTCCGCTGGCGCTGCTGGTGCAGCGGTCTTTTATTATTAGGGATCATTTCAGCGCTGTCAATAGTTGCCAGGGGCGTTTTCGGGGAGGGTGCTCTGGTCAATGCTCTGGGAGAGTTGCGGGGGATTGGCTAAGGTATAAATTCTCTGTTCCGCTGCGATCGCAGTCCGTAGGTGTTTCGGTAGGTTGAGAAGACCTAATAAACTAATCCCATCAAACATGCGTAGGGTGCCGGTGGTCTGGGTTGCAAGAATGGCATCGATCGCTTCTGGGTCGGGGCGAGGGTTCCAGGGGTGTTGACTGGCCAAAATTAACCCCAACGCTACACCGTAGGTGGGGGCATAACAAAAACAGGGGTGAACCTGAGCAAAGACGGTGGATAACGTTCGGACAGTACGAGCATGAATCTCTAACTCCGGCGGATTGAGGGAACCTCCCTGCATCATGTAAAACCCGCCCGGATTCAGAACCTGGGCAATGCGCTGATAATGCTCCTGAGTGAATAACGGATAGGCGGGGCCCGCTTCCACCGGATCGGTTAAATCGGAAATAATCACATCCCAGGTCTGATCTGTCGTGGCTAAATAATCTTGGGCATCGGCAATGATGAGTTGAACTCGGCGATCGTCCCAACTGTGCTGATGCATCTCCGGCAAATGCGTTTTACACAGATCCACCACCGCACCATCAATATCCACCATCACCACCGTTTCCACCGTTTTCCAGCGGAGCACCTCCCGCAGGGTCGCCCCTTCTCCTCCCCCCAAAATCAGCACTCGCCGAGGCGAGCCGTGCAGCACACAGGGGGTATGCACTAGCGGCTCATGGTAGAGAAACTCATCCCCCACAGTTGACTGCCAACAGCCATCCAGCACTAAGCCCTTGCCATAGGCTCCCGTTTCCACAATGTAAGCGTCTTGAAAGGGGGTTTGACAATGGGCTAACACCTTAGTAATGCCGTGACTATAGACATCCCAAGGGGAATGAAATTCATTGAGCCAAAAAGAAGTACTGGGATTCATAATAATAATCGAGTTCTTAACAACTACCCCATCACAAGGGCACCTCGATCCATTGTGGGCGGCGGAGCCACCGTCCACAATGAAGTGAAGACCCGAAAAGGATCGCAATCTCAGCAAGAGCCTTCAAAATATGGACATAGCTTATGCTGATAACTCTCTTCAAGAAAGAGAACAAGCACGGCGGTAAGATTACGATCGTAACTCTGCCACCGTTCTTGACTGGAGGTCTAGAGTTCCAGGCATTTCAGGAATTAATACGGAAACCTTGACCGTCTTGATATAGACTAAAATCTATGCTAAAACCTTTTTTAGCGACCCAGAGTCTATGTAATATTGCCTTAAGTTTTCAGACCTATTGGAGAAAATTATGAGTTCCCCACTGGTTCAGTCGGTGTGGCTAGTCCCCTGCTACGCCCTCATCGCTTCAGTGATCGCAAGCCTATGGTCACCTCGTTTAATTTCCCGCACGGGGCCTAGACCTGCGGGTTATATCAGTCTGGTTGCCACGTTAATCGGTTTTTTTCACAGTATCTTTGCACTGGTTGAGGTTTGGGGGCAGCCCCCGATCGCCGTCTCTTTGCCCTGGTTTCAGGCGGCACAACTCAGTATCAATATTGATCTGAAACTTTCCAGTGTGACGATCGCTGCAATCGCAGTGATTACGGGGTTGAACCTGCTGGCCCAATTTTATGCGGTGGCCTACCTAGAGATGGACTGGGGCTGGGCCAGGTTTTATAGCGTGGTAGGGCTCTTTGAGGCAGGTTTGTGTGCCCTCGTCCTCTGCAATTCCCTCTTCTTCAGTTACTTTATTCTGGAAATTCTCACCCTCAGTACCTATCTCCTCATTGGCTTTTGGTACAACCAGTCTTTGGTGGTTACGGGAGCACGGGATGCTTTTTTGACGAAACGGGTGGGAGATTTAATTCTCTTAGTGGGGGTTGTGGCCTTACTGCCCCTCACCGGCACTTGGAACTTTGATCAACTCCGTGAGTGGGCCAGTAGCGGTTTGGCCAGTGGGGGCGTTCAACCCGCCACCTTGACGTTAATCTGTTTAGCCTTGATGGCGGGGCCTTTAGCGAAGTCGGCTCAGTTTCCCCTCCATCTCTGGTTAGATGAGGCTCAGGAAGGCCCTCTGCCCGCTTCCGTGTTACGGAATGCGGTGGTGGTGGTGACGGGGGCGTGGGTTCTCATTCAAGTGCAACCGATTATTGCCCTCTCGCCTACCGCAACCCTGGTTTTACTGTCGATCGCCAGTGCAACGGCCCTTGGTGCTGCGCTCATTGCCATTGCCCAAATTGATATCAAACGAATTTTGTCTTACGCCGTCAGTTCTTACATGGGTCTGGCCTTCATTACGATCGCGTTGGGCCAACTGGAAACCGCGTATCTTTTACTCTTCCTCTATGCCGTTGCGATGGCCTTACTGGTAATGAGTATCGGGACGATCGTCCTCAGTAACGTCACCCAAAACGTCACCCAATTAGGGGGCTTATGGAGTCGTCGTCCCATTCCGGGTATTGCCTTTTTAGTGGGAACCTTCGCTTTAGTGGCGGTGCCTCCCTTCGGTACCTTCTGGGCTTTGGCTCCCCTGTCCACGTATCTGCAGTCCACCCATCCCCTCTTACTGGGGCTATTGCTCACCGTCAATGCCCTGACCAGCTTCAGCTTAATACGCCTTTTCCTCTTGGTGTGGGGCGGTCAACCCACTCCCATGACAATCCGATCGCCGGAAGGCCTCTGGTTTATGGTTTTACCCGTCACCATTCTCACGGGGGTAATTCTGCACATTCCCCAACTGCTCATTTCTCTGCACCTGCAACCAGACCTGGGGCAAATGATTAGTCCCGCCGCCATCGGTTTATGCGTGACGGGTATTCTGGGGGGCGTTGGAGCGATCGCGGTTTATGGCAATTCCAGCATCTCCAAACCGGTGCAGTTTCCCTATCCTGCGGTACAAAATTTCTTTGCCTACGATCTCTATACGGCTCAGTTCTACCGCGCAACGATCGTGGCCGCCGTGGATACGATTTCCCGGTTCATTGACTTTATCGATCGGTACATCGTGGATGGTTTAGTGAACTTTTTGGGACTGGCCACACTCCTGGGGGGGCAAGGCCTGAAGTACAACGTTTCCGGGCAAGCTCAGTCCTATGCCTTCACCATCATTATCGGCATTGGCACGATCGTCCTGCTCATCCTCTGGCCCGTCCTTAGCGCTCAACCTTAGGGCTTGCCCTGTCAAGAAGCAGGGAAGCTTGCGGTACTTGGCACTGTACACTTCCGCCTTCCAGCAATAGCCCACCTCAAAACTCAACTCTCGATCCTTAACACTGATACCCCTGAAAACTCACACTGAAAACGCTTTACCTTTGCCATGACCCTCTCACTCTTCATCCTCATCCCTTGCATTGGGATACTCCTCGTATTCCTGCTGCCACCAGCAAAACTGCGTGCTGGGATCATCGCCCTAACCTTTGGCTTCTTCTGCTTTAGCCTAACCCTCCTCTTCCGCTTTCAAGTGGGGCTACCGGGCTTTCAGTTCCAGGAAGCGTTACCCTGGCTAGATGCCATTGGCTTAACCTATCGCCTCGGGGTAGATGGGCTCTCACTGCCGTTGGTGGTACTGACGACCTTCCTCACCTGGATTGCCGTACTGGCAACCCCCGCCACCCTAGAGCGTCCTCGGCTCTACTACACCATGGTTTTGCTGGCCACCGCCGGACTCATGGGAGCGCTTCTGGCCCAAAACCTACTCCTCTTCTTCCTCTTTTACGAAATTGAACTGATACCCTTCTTCCTCCTCATTTCCATTTGGGGAAGCGATCGTCGTCAGTATGCCGCCTATAAGTTTTTGATTTACACCGCCCTCTCCGGCATCTTAATTTTGGCGGCCTTTTTTGGCGTCACTTGGTTAACGGGAGCCAGCACCTTTGACTATGCGGCCATTGATACTCAGGATCTGCCGTTACGGGCGAAGTTAATTCTGTTAACCCTCCTACTAGTAGGCTTTGGCATCAAAATTCCCCTGGTTCCTCTTCATACCTGGCAACCCGATGCCTATGTCCAAGCTTCCCCCGCCGTCGCGATTTTACTGGGGGGTTTATTAGCCAAATTAGGCACCTATGGACTGATTCGCTTTGGCTTGCAACTGTTCCCAGATTGCTGGACCTTAGTCAGCCCTGGACTGGCGGTTTTAGGCAGTATTAGTGTCATGTACGGCTCCCTCACTGCCATTGCCCAGAAGGACATTAAACGCATGGTGGCCTACAGTTCCATTGGTCACATGGGGTATATCTTAGTGGCGGCTGCCGCTGGCACTGAACTGAGCCTCCTGGGAGCGATCGCTCAAATGGTTGCCCACGGCTTAATCCTAGCCCTCCTCTTCCACTTAGTGGGAACAGTAGAAGCCAAAACCGGCACCCGGGACTTAAACCAACTCAACGGCTTAATGAATCCTGTGCGGGGGTTACCCCTCACCAGTGGGTTACTGGTGTTAGCGGGCATGGCCAGTGCCGGCATTCCGGGACTCGTGGGTTTCGCAGCGGAAATCCTAGTCTTCCAGGGCAGTTTCCCCGTGTTTCCCATCCCCACCATCATCTGTATTCTATCCTCTGGACTGACCGCCGTTTACTTTGTCATTTTGATTAACCGCACCTGCTTCGGTCGTCTCGATAATAAGCTGGCTTACTACGCTGGCGTAAGCTTGCAGGAACAGTTCCCCGCCCTCGTTTTAACCTTGACGATTTTCTTTTTGGGACTGCAGCCCCAGTGGCTCATTCATTGGACAGAAACGATGACCACAACGATCGCTAGTCGTTTAATCCCCCAAACGATCGAACAAATTGCCAGTATTGGTTTCCCCTTGTAAAAACGATCGCCTTGAGTGCGATTGACCTTGGCTAAAAGTGGGAACCCCACTCAATCCCTTAAACTTCCAACTTTCAACTCAACATTAAAAACTCAACCCTCAAAAACGGCTATGGTTACTCTTGCTCCTCCCGCTCTCCCCGCCTCCAGTCACTCCTTTGCTGAAGTGATCCATCGTCTCGAAGCTGGGGGTTCCATGTTACCGGACACCCCAGAAAATCTGATGCAAATTATCGGTATCTATAAAGCCTATGCAGTGCCGATGGATTTTTATTGGCGGGATTTGTTATACATTGCGGAACAGGTTTTCTTAGATCCCCTGCCCATCTTTAAGTACTTTTTGCCCCAGGACTATCTGGACTTACCCAATCACTATGCGGGGGACACCGCCGACCTGAGAATTTGGCGCGGCCCCGCTACGGCACACCCCGAATTACAGGAATTTATGCAAAAAGGGGAACTCAAGAACAAGTTACCCAAGTGGATTCACCATCTCCTCCACGATCGCGTCAATATGGAATTTGCGGAAGCCTGTATGCGGGCGATGCTGTGGCATCAGGGCATGGGGGGAAAGTTTAATGATTATCTGGATAGCGACGCTTACCGAGCCAATAGCGATCGGGCTATTAAAGCCTATTTCAAAGGGAACCCCGTCATGCTGGGTCTTTATAAACTCTTCCCCGAAATGTTTTTAGAACAAGTTCGGCAACTCTCCTATTACGCTAACCTCGGCTTGTTTTGGGAAGTTATGGCTCCCGTCTTTTTTGAAATGAGTGATATCTATGATGAAGGGGGCTTTAAAGGCGTTCCCGATGCCATGAATTTCTTAGTGAATGGTATTTTTGCGATCGCTGGTCGTCCCATTTATCACCACGTTTATATTGAAGGGGAATGCTACGAAATTATCCCTAAATCCGAAGGTTTTACCTGGCTGTATGAAGCCGCTTTGCCCTATGTTGAAGCCGTATTTTACCGCACCGCACCCTTCCGGGGCACCAAGTCTTACAATGCCCAGGCAAACCAAATCCCCACAGAACAAAAAGACTTTCACTACGGCATTCTCTATGCAGATGTCTTTCCCGTGGGCAGTGCGGGCATTCCCCCCACTTTACTGATGCAGGATATGCTGCACTTTTTGCCCCCATACCTCCTTAGTTACTACCAAGAACATTGTCGTAGCGAAGAGGATATTCTCATTCAGTTAGGGATCACCTTCCAGCGATCGATGTATAACGTAACCTCTGCGGTGATCCAAGCCCTACGCACCGCACTCCTCTATCCCCTCGATGATCCCAACCCTAAACATCTCAAAGCCAATCGCCAATTTTTTGAAGCCCAAATCGATCGGTTCCTCCGCCCCGAGGCCCGTCTACGGGATATTCAAAATCAAGACTATCGCTAGGCTAGGGTCTGTTTAGATCCAGCGAGTCACTGCATAACTCGCTGGACAATTTTCTTAGTTATGCCACTGAATTTATTTCAACTCGGTGTGAACTTAGACAGGTTTTATGGTCTATAGTCATAATAGATGCGCTTAAAACCCCTTAGTAATGAAGCGCCCCCTTCCTCGATGATCACCTCAAATCCTGCCCAAAATATTCTGCAATACGAATCGACGATTTGGTCAACGGCTGACCTGTTGCGGGGCTGTGGCATCAAGGAATCCGAATGGCCGTCTTACATGATGCCGTTCTTTGCCTTAGTGATGATTGAGAGCCGTTTGCTGCGGATGTTTGATGAGCTAAAGGCAGAACTGGGGAAAGACACCCTGGATGAGATTGAGCCGGATGATTTGATCGAACTGATTCAGGATAAGGGGCAGGGCTACAACGTCTATATCTTTGAGAAGCATCAAACCCTAAAGGATATTTGCCGCAACGATAAGGCCTTTGATGTGGACTTTGAGGCCTATCTGAAAGGGTATGACGGGGAAACCAAAGACCTGCTGGGGGTGGATGCCTTTGAGGGGGACAAGTTTCTTGATATCAAAGGAGTGATTGCCAAGCTCAAGACGAAGAAGGTGTTGTTTGATTACGTCAAAGCCTGGAGCAGCATTGACCTTAGACCGTTTAATAACTCGGATATCACCACCCTAGAGGAACATATTAAGCGCCGTTGGGCGGATATTTCCGCCGAGACAGCGGGGGAACAGTATACGCCAGATGATGTGATCGCCCTGATTGCAGAGATTATTGCCTCAAAGATTGAGGACTCGGATCGCCTACTGAAAATTTATGACTGTACCTGTGGTGGCGGCAACCTGCTGTTTGGGGTGGAAGACCGGATTAAAGCGAAAGGACAAAAATATACTCAAACCTTTGGGCAAGACTGGAATGATGCCCTGTACGCCCTTGCCAAGATTGAAAGTCGGTTTCGAGTGGACTCAAAAATCGAGCATGGCAACACCCTGACGGATGATAAGTTTTTTGATGATGGCTTTGATGTAGTGGTGGCGAATCCGCCCTATGGGGTGGACTGGAAGGGCTTTCAGAAAGACATCCGCAACGATAAGACCCAACGCTTTCACCACTTGCCTTCGGTGGGGGATGGTCAGTTGTTGTTTATGCAACACCTGATTTCCAAGATGAATGCCACGGGTATGGGGGTGGTGGTTCACAATGGATCAACCCTGTTTAGTGGCGATGCCGGATCGGGGGAAAGCAACATCCGTAAATGGATGCTGGATAACGATTTAGTGGAAGCGGTGATCCAGTTGCCGACGGATGAGTTTTTTAACACCAACATCTACACCTATCTGTGGGTGCTGAATAAGCAGAAACCCGATGAGCGGAAGGATCGGGTGATGTTGATTAATGCCAGTGAGAAGTTTAAGCCGCTGAAGAAAAATAAAGGCTCGAAACGGAAAGAGGTGGATGAGGCGAATCGTTTAGAGATTGTGGAAACCCTGGCGCAGTGGGCGGATAACGACTATGCCAGAGTCTTTGACAAGGAGTTTTTCTATTTCAATAAGCAAGCGATTATGCTCACGAATGTGGATGAGCAGGGCAGAACTTTTGCCGATCGCCTCAAGGAAGGGAAAAAGAGCCTAAAGCTGATGAATCCGGTTTCAATTAGTAATGGGGAGGTGAGAATTGATAATGGAAAATGGACAATTGATAATGGGAAATGCATTGTTTCTGTGGAGGATTGGCAAGGGATTGAGGATACGTTTGAGACGTTGAAAAACGAGTGGAAAGAATTGATAATTGAAAATGAGGAGAAGAAATTATCCATTGTCAATTATCAATTTTCCATTGATCAAGAAACCTTATTGAAAACAACGGCGGATGGAACGATCGAGGCGTTGGGCTGCGGAAAGATTGTGGTGAAGTCGTCGTTGAAGAAAAAGACAAAAACCAAGCCCGAAAGTATTGCAATTACGGTGGAGCTAACGCCGGACTATCAGAAGGATTACGAGATTATTCCCTATCACCGTGACTCGGATGAGAACTGGGCGGCAATTGAGGCGTTTATGGAGAAATACATCACGAAGCCGTTTGAGTATTTGGAAAATGTGGTGGGGGTAGAAATCAACTTTAATAAGGTGTTTTACAAGCCAGAGCAGTTGCGAAGTGTGGAGGAAATTTTAGATGAAATCGCTAGCTTAGATAAAGAACTGCAAGAACTTGAGCAGACTTTATCGTTATGAAAATGCTAGAGGAGGAAGATCTGATTTTTAAATACCACATTTTCAGTTCAGGAGTCATGCTTATGCTGAATGAAGAATTATGAAAACTCGAAAACTAAATTGTCAATCTATGGTGAAGGAGCAATGATGCAAATAACAATCAATCAAATTTACAATCTATGTATTCGGGTATTACCCTCATCCGATCGCTTACGCTTGGCTACTTTACTCCTAAATGATTTAGTGCATCAAGAATCGACTGTTATTGATGAGAGTGATAGTTGGACTGATGAAGATATTGCTGACTTATCAAATTTTTCTTTGCAATATGCGGCAACTATTTATCCTGATGATGAGGATTTAATTTGATGAATTGGAAAGCGGGTGATGTGGTTGCTGTAGATTTTCCAGGGGTGAATGGGATAAAACGCCGTCCCGTTGTAATTTTGTCTTCACAAACGTATCATGCAAATCGTCCTGATGTTATCGTTGGATTACTAACTAGCAGAAAGGGATCTTTGGGGATAACTGACTATATTCTTCAGGACTGGCAGGAAGCAAATCTAAAAGTATCATCTGTTTTCCGTTGTTTTATTGCGACATTACCACCATCTGCTAATTTTGTTTATGTCGGAAAATTATCCGATCGTGACTGGCAAGGTGTTTGTGATTGTGTCGAAATATCTTTCGATCAGTCGATTGTGAGGAATCCATGATGAGCTATTATCAATTTTCAACTAACAATTATAAATTAGAAATAGATGCTTTAAATGATGAGTTGAAGGCGTTAGAGGAGGGGCTAGCGATATGAAGAAATTGATTCAAAAATACGAGAAATATCAAGATAGTTCAATTGAGTGGCTAGACAAGATTCCTGGACATTGGACGATAACAAAACTATCAAAAACCCTTCAAAAAATCACCAATGGATATGTAGGCCCGACAAGGGAAATCATGAAGGAGAATG
>JBMTZC010000119.1:0-11403 GCA_049455215.1 Prochlorotrichaceae cyanobacterium | reverse complement strand
CACCCCCTGCACAATGTTCTCTAGCATGACGATGGAGTTATCCACCACAATCCCTACCCCCAGAGCCAAGCCCCCCAAACTAAAGACATTGAGGGACAACCCAAAGAGGCGCATTAAAATCAAAGCTCCCAGGGTCGCCAGGGGAATGGCTAAGACAATAATCAGGGTTTGGCGTAGGGATCCTAAAAACAGCAACACCGCGATCGCCGCCAGCAGGGTTCCCGTCACCCCAGCGATCGCTACGTTTTGGATGGCACTGCGAATAAACCGTGATTCATCTAGGGTGGCGGTCATGTCTAAGCCCTCGGGCATTAAGTTAGACCCCTGTAGGGCTGCCAGTTTGGCTTTGACCCCATCCACCACTGCAACAGTATTGGCATCGGGCTGCTTTTGAATACTGACTTTGACTGCGGGTTGACCATTCAAGGTCACTAGAATGCGCTCTTCCTCTGTCCCATCGTAAACCTCTGCAATATCGGTAAGGGGAATGGTGCGGGGAGCGGTGGCACTCCCGATATTGAGGCTCAAGTTCCGCACTTCATCAGCGGTTTGAAATTGTCCCACTAAGCGGGTGAGGGATTCGGAATCTCCCCCCCGCACTAAACCACCGGAGGTGTCCTGGTTCCGCTCCTCTAGGGCATCTAAAACATCCGTCACATCCAACCCCAAAGCCTGGAGGCGCTGTAAATCCAGATTCACCTGGACTTCTTCCCGCACGCCCCCCGTAACATCCACATTGGCCACTCCCGGCACTCGAATCAACTCCCGTCCCAGTTCTTGATCGGCAAAAATGCGTAGCTCTACGGGGGATAGGGCACTGGAGGTGAGGGCCAGTTCATAGACGGGCAGTTGGGAGGGGTCAAACTTAAAGAGTCGGGGTTGCTCAATGGTTTCCGGTAGGCTACTGCGGGCTCGGTTGAGGGTGGCGGTGGCATCATTGAGGGCTTGATCCACATCGGCCCCTGGTTCAAAAAACAAATCGATACTGATGCGCCCTTCCCGGGTTTGGGAGAAGATTTGCGTTACCCCTTCCGTTGCCGCGAGGGCTTCCTCCAGGGGACGGGTTACCTCATTCACCGCCACCTCGGGAACAACGCCGGGGGCATCGGCCCTCACCCCAATGCGGGGATAGGTAATGGAGGGCAGGAGATCCACCTGCAGGTCTCCGAGGGTAAACACCCCTAAGACACAGACAGCGATCGTGAGCATGAGGGTCGCAATATGGCGACGAATAGCTAGGGTACTTAAACTGAAGCGGGACATAGGTTATAAATTATGAGTTATGAGTTATGAGTTATGAATTATTGCGATCAAGTCACTCTTGGGAAATGGGAAATGGGAAATTAACTTTATTCCGATAGAAAACTGCGACGAACCGGTTCGCCATCCTCCAGGGGACGATCGCTCTTGACCACAAAAGTTTCTCCGAGGGTTAATCCAGAGAGAATTTCAACCTGGCCATTTTCGGTTTGTCCAATCTCTACGGAACGAGCTTCTACCGTGGGTTCAGCATCGGCATTCGTGGGAACAAAAATTACGATTTCGTCGGGATTTTGAGCGAGACGAATAGCGCTTTCCGGGACTTTAATCCTGGAGGTTTCTGAGTTGCTTAAGTGAACCCGGGCCATTAAACCGCTACTGATGTTGCCCTGGGGATTAGCGATCGTGACCTCTAGAGGCACTAAGCGGGCGGCGGCATCGGCAACCGGGGAAATTTGGGTGACGGTTCCCTCAAAAATTTCCGTAGGAAAGGCATCAATGCTCACTTCAACGGCTTGCCCTAGGCGAAACTGACTGAGATCCCGATCGGACACCTGGATATGGACTTGCATTTGCTCTAAATCGCCAATATCAACGATCGTTTCCCCCGGTTGAATTAAGTCCCCCGGATCCGCAACTCGGCTTAAAACCGTCCCGTTAATTGGAGCGGTGAGGGTGGCGTACTTAAGACGTTCCTGAGCCTGTTGCAGAATGGCATTTTGCGCCTGAACCCGTTGCCCTAGGCTAGCGATGGACTGTTGGCGGGTTTTGACCTGTTGCTGGAGCGCTTTGAAGGTCTGTTTTGCCGTTTGCAGATTGGTTTGAGCCAGATCTGAATCCTGAGTCGCTAACGCGCCTTCCGTTGCCAGTTGTTGAAAGCGATCGGCATCGATCTGGGCCTGTTGCAACTCAGCGCGGGCAGACTCAACCTGAGCTTCTGCCTCTGCAACTTGGGCTTTACCTTGCTCCACCTCAAAGCGTCGGGCCGCTAATTCAGCCTGGGCTTCATTCACCGCCGTGCGTAAAATCTCGTCGTCTAGTTGCGCTAAGACCTGACCTTGCTCAACCCGATCCCCCACATCAACGCTCAACGTTAGTAACTGTCCCTCCACCCGCGATCGTAAAGACACAGTGCGTTTGGGCTGAGTGGTGCCAGTATAGCTAGATCCATTGCTCAAACTGGCAGCGGTGACCTGAGACAGTTCAACGATCGGAGGCTGTTTTTGCGGACGCTCTGCTCCTGAGGATTGGGGTTGAGCGTTACTGCGCTGTTCCCACTGACAACTGGTGAGGGGAAAGAGGAGTCCTGACCAGAGTAGCCAGAATGCAACCGTCGATTTCCGATCCTTCAGCATAAAAAGCTCCCTAAAACTCTCAAAAACCTAAGAGGACACGTTCATAGGAGACAACTCGATTCAGGGAACGGCTTCACCGCCCTCAGCCCTACTACCGCCCCTATGGCTGCGTAACAACAGAAACCCAGTTTTGAAATTTGCCCTAGAACCTACGCAAGAATAAGGGGTGTGGCGATCGGCTACGCCGACGGACACAATGAATCGAGATGCTCAGTAACAGGATAAGTTTTAAGTTTTTTTAATATTTGTATCTTATTCTAAACCAGATTTTCCCCGCTGGCCAGGCAGCCCTCAAACCAGCGATCGCCAAGACAACAAAAAAGGGCAGAGGTCAAGCCTCCACCCTTAAGGTGTAATAAGGAAATCAAGAAACAGCAAGACAAGGGAATCAATCAGGCAACCGACAAAAGTTTAGCCATTTAAGCTAGGTGCTTCCACCGCCGCCAAGTCTAGGGGGAAATTATGAACATTGCGTTCGTGCATTGCTTCAATCCCTAAACCCGCCCGGTTGAGCACATCAGCCCAAGAGGGAACCACTTTTCCTTGAGCATCCAAAATGGATTGGTTAAAGTTGAAGCCATTGAGGTTAAAGGCAAAACAAGCCACGGCCAAGGACGCAAACCAGATGCCTACAACGGGCCAAGCCGCCAGGAAGAAGTGAAGTGCGCGGCTGTTATTGAAGGAGGCATATTGAAAGATTAAGCGACCAAAGTAACCGTGAGCTGCCACAATGTTGTAGGTTTCTTCTTCTTGACCAAAGCGGTAACCACTGTTTTGGGATTCCATTTCTGTGGTTTCCCGAATCAGAGAAGACGTGACCAAAGAACCATGCATGGCCGCAAATAGGGCACCGCCGAAGACTCCGGCCACCCCTAGCATGTGGAAGGGATGCATCAAGACATTATGCTCTGCTTGCAGAACAAACATGAAGTTGAACGTACCCGAGATCCCTAAGGGCAAACCATCGGAGAAAGACCCTTGACCAATGGAGTACACCAACAGCACCGCAGTTGCCGCTGCCACAGGGGCAGAAAACGCCACTGCAATCCAAGGGCGCATGCCTAAACGGTAGGACAACTCCCACTCCCGACCCATATAGCAAAAAATGCCAATGAGGAAATGGAAGATAATTAACTGATAGGGGCCACCGTTGTAGAGCCATTCGTCCAGGTTGGCCGCTTCCCAGATGGGATAAAAGTGCAACCCAATGGCATTGGAACTGGGTACCACAGAAGCGGTAATGATATTATTGCCGTACAACAATGCACCGGATACCGGCTCACGAATTCCGTCAATATCCACAGGCGGTGCTGCGATAAACGCAATCACAAAACAGGTCGCAGCCGTAAGGAGTGTGGGAATCATTAGAACCCCAAACCAACCCACATAAAGGCGATTATCTGTACTTGTGATCCACTGACAGAAACGCTCCCACAGGGAAGTCGTATGTTGTTTTTGAATGATGGTCGTCATGATGTATAAACCAGCTTAAAGTACTGGGGATTAACATTCATTCGTTAATCACTATTTAGTTATATCTGCATCCTTCTAAGAAAGTCAAGGGCGGGTGCAAAAAAAATTCTTGCCCCAGAAAAATCAAAAGTAGAGGCGAGGGTCAACGGGTTCTCCATCCTTTCTGACTTCAAAGTGTAGGTGTGGGCCAGTGGAATAGCCCGTTGAGCCAACCTTGGCAACGATCGTGCCCCGGGTGACCCAACTCCCTTCACTCACCAGTAACTCATCCGCATGGGCATAGAGGGTGGTTATTCCCCCACCGTGATCGAGAATGACGGCATAGCCATAACCCCCATACCATCCCGAAAAAATAACCGCACCGTCCGCCGCTGCAGAAATGGGCGTACCATAGTCCACCGCAAAATCAATGCCCGCATGTAACCGTTCAGTCCCAGAAATAGGATGAACCCGCCACCCAAATTCGCTACTAATCGGGCCATAGACGGGATATCTTAAGCGACCACTGCCCCGACCCAGCACCGGGGGGATGGGACGAGTTCGGTTGGTTCGACGATCGCGGATCAGTTGGCCAATACTGCTGGAATCTTGCTCTAGGCGGGACAACGCTGCATCCAGGGCTAAGCGATCGCTATTGAGCCGATCCGCCAGGGCATTTTGATGCACCAGTTGGGTTTCGGTCTGGGCTTTTTGAAAGCGGAGTTGTTGTTGCAACAGCGCAATTTCATTTTTTTGATTTTCAATATCAAACCGCCGTTGTTGCAGAACAGCAAAGGACGCTTGAACCGTTTTTAATTGTTGCTGATCCGCTTGGTATAAAAGGCGAATACGATGACGCTTCTGAAAAAAGTCCACCAAATTATCACTCTTGAGCAGCGTCGCCCATCCCTCCAATCGGGGTTGTTTTTGTAACCAGCGTAGACGACTGACCATACGGTTTTGTAAGGCTTCATAGTTCTGCTGAGCCTTCAGCCAATCTTTTTGCAAGAGTTTGAGAAATTTTTCTGCTAACGCTAAGCGAAATTCACTTTCTTCGAGATTTTGTTCCGTTGCCTGGAGCTGTGTTTGGAGAGAAAGGAGACTATCTTGGGTCAAACTCTGGAGTTGGTTCAGTTGCCCTTGGGTTTTTAAGACATTCTCGTAATAGGTTAAAAGTTGCTGTTGGTAACGCTCCAAAGCCGCGAGGGATGGATCTGTGGGTGGGGTTTGGGTCTGCGCCAAGGCAACACCGCCCCCTAGGCTGAAACACCAGAGCCCCAAAACAATGCCAAAGAGGGAGAGTATAGACTTGATCCAGTGGAGCATAAGGGAATGAAGTTAATCAGACTCTAGGTTGGAAGGAATGAAGGCGATCGCATTGGACAGTAGCACCCAGAGTTATATTGTCTCGTTTTCAGGGGACAGAGGAGTGATCAGGGCTAAACATCTTGATTTAGGACTGCTGTAACAGGAGGGTAAAGGATCCAGCCCCTAAATTGTCTAAAGGAAATAAGCGATAGCAGGGATAATCACTATGGGGAGATTGATAGGCACTTAAGGCGGGAATCGGCACAGGCACAAACTGGGGGAACCGCTGCAGAAACCAGTTCATGACCTTTTCATTTTCCTCCAAACTATAGGTACAGGTCATATAAGCTAAATATCCCCCAGGTTTGAGGAGTTGAACCGTGTTGCCCAGGATCCGTTTTTGACGATTCGCGTTTTTATTAACCTGAGCAGGATGGAAACACCCCGGATTTTTTTCCCCTTTGGCCAGCAAGGATTGACCACTACAGGGGGCATCGACGATCGCCACTTCAATGGTCTGGGCAAAATTCTGGCTCAAGTGCTGGGGATCCTGGTTCAAAATTTCAGTGGACTCTGCCAACAAGCCACAACGCTTCAGATTGCTATGCAACATCCCCAATCGTTTTCCCATGACTTCATTGCAATACAAATACTGAGGCTGTAACGATCGCCAGGCCATAATACTTTTGCCACCGGGGGCCGCACAGACATCCATGACGATGGGATGGGGAAAGCGTTCTAGGATGCCTGGATGGCTGAGGACCCTGGCCGCAAAAACGGAGGAGGTATCTAAGCAATAAAAGTACCCTTGATCGTGGAGGGGATGGCGGCCAGGGTTCAGGGGATGCTCTAAACGATCGACCCAGGCGGGTTGCCAGGGCAAGGGAGGCAAAAACGCCCATCCTTCCTCTCTTTGAGCATCTCCCCTGGTTACGGAATCCGGCCGGGGTTTAACCCAAGCGATCGTTGGGGGGAACGGGGAAAATTGGTTGGGGGCTAATAAACGATCGCAAAATGCCTGTCTTTCTGCAGGCTCATCAAAAAGCTGATGACTGAGCTTAGCTAAAAAACGCGGAATTTCAACCACAGACTCAAAATTCAGGAACGAAGATTGGCTAATATTTCAGGCGGTAGGCAGCGGCACAAAGGGCCACCCTCTAACGTTAAAATTTTTTGCTCTCCCTGAAAAGTCCACCGCTTAAAACCCGTCTGCTGGTGGAGCAGTAACGCTCTAGAACCCAGCCCTCCTATCTTTTTCCGCTAAATGTTAACCCTACATGGGATACTAAACAGGATAGCCAACCCGGTCTTTAAATTTTCTCTAGAATGCCATCTCCCCCTGCCCTAGTGCCTGAACAATTGATCGAACTGGCTAAAAAAGCTGGCGCGGACAATGCCGAAGTATATCAATCTCGTACCCTCACTCGCCCGGTCTTCTATGAGGCGAATCGCCTCAAACAAATCGAAATTGTGGAAGCGGAAGGAACGGCCTTGCGCCTGTGGCAGAACGGACGACCTGGCTTAGCGGTGGGCTATGGTGCGGTGGATCCCCAACAGTTAGTGCAGCGGGCGCTGGCCTTGTCTCAGTTGAATCCACCGGAGCAGGTGGAAATGAGTGCGGGGATTTGTGAGTTTTATCCCAATGTGGGCACAGCGGTGTCTATCGAAACTTTAACGGGCTGGGCTCAGGAGGCTATTACCTTAGTCCGCGATCGCTTTCCCGAGACTCTGTGTTCTGCCGACTGGGAATGTGAGGCAGAAACAACTCGGCTCGTCAATTGCCGAGGCTTAGACTGTAGCTATACCGACACCACCCTCAGTGTCTATATGGCGGCGGAATGGATTCGGGGGGACGATTTTCTCAATGTAGCGGATGGGCAAACCCAACGGGATTTTCTCGATCCCAAGCAGTTAGCGGAGCAGTTAATCCAGCGCTTGGAATGGAGCCGTAAGGGGGTTGCTCCCCTCAATGGCCGGATCCCCGTCCTCTTTACGGCCAAGGCGGCGGATATGCTGTGGGGAACGGTACAGGCCGCCTTAAATAGTAAGCAAGTGGCAGAAAAAGCTTCCCCCTGGAGCGATCGTTTAGGGGAAATGGTTCTCCATAACAGCATTACCGCTTCGCAGGCTCCCACGGAGGGCCCTTATAGCTGTCCCTTTGATGATGAAGGAACGGTGACCCGCCCCATTACCTTTATCGATCGGGGGCAATTGCAAATTTTTTATACCGACATTACCACGGGACGCTTATTGGGCAGTGGTACCACAGGCAATGGTTTCCGCACCAACATGAGTAGTTATCCAACGCCAGGATTGGTGAATTTTCTCATTCAGCCAGGCTCCCTCGGTTTAGCGGAGATGATTCAGCAACTTCCTGAAGCGCTAGTGGTGGATCAAATTTTAGGCAATGGGGCCGGAATGTCGGGAGATTTCTCGATTAACGTCGATTTAGGCTACCGCGTTTACAAAGGGGAGGTCCTCGGGCGAGTCAAAGACACGATGTTGGCAGGGAATGTCTATTCTGCCCTCAAACAGGTCACTCATCTGGGGGGAGATACGGCCTGGAACGGTTCCTGTTTTACCCCTTCCCTCGTGGTGGAGGGGTTGTCAACGATCGGCCGAGACTAGGGGCTGTCATCATTTAGCGCTGAAGTGTTTATACGGCAGTCGTTTCAGCCCCTAGTTATGTTTGCTAGAGCGGGCGCGGTAACCTTGATGTCGCAAGGCTTCTAGACCTAATTGATGACGCGCCCTAGGGCTGTCATCATTTAGCGCTGAAGTGTTTATACTGCAGTCGTTTCAGCCCCTAGTTATATTTGCGGGAGCGGGCGCGGTAACCTTGATGTCGCAAGGCTTCTGGACTTAATTAATGACGCGCCCTAGGGGCGGTCTTCACGGGACTCTAGAGATCCGACAGATCGGGTTCAATCCCGGCCGCCTGCAGTTGGGCTAAGAGGCGATCGGCCCGTTGGCGCTCCCGCTCTGCCTGTTCCGAACTCCAGAGCAGTAAGCGATCGTTTTGATCCCACCAGCGTAACCAGTACCCCGTTCGATCCTCCCCGGTTCCTTGCCACACCCCCAGGAAGAGTTGCATCGCATCAATCCAATAGCGACCATTATTCTCCATCATCTGCATCTTATAGCGGCCCATTTCATTGAGGTGATAAACCTCTAAATCCCCAGAATCGGGTTCAAAAATCGCATAGTAGGGCACTTTGAGAATTTGCTCATAAAAGAACCATTTTCCCGGCGGGTAGGTGGGCTTACTGGAGTATTCCCCACCATCTTTATGGGATAAAAATTCCATCACGATCGTCGGGGGTTCTCCCTGGAGTTGAGGGGTATAACTCCGGTTAACACTCTCCTTTGGAACCGCAATGGGGTAAATATAGGCCCAGTCTGGTGCTTTGAGCACCATCTGATCGTTCACCTTGGCACAAAGGGGATAGTTGGTAATGGTCATGCTCTGGTCGGGCAAGCGATCGGCTTGGCTCAGGCTATTGGTTAGAGCCGCCGCCAAAAGGGGTTGAGTGCGGTTATCCACAGGATCATTGGGAATGGGGTAATCATCGGGCAGAACCTCCCAGGTGACCTGGAGGGGAAGCAGTGCTGGAGGGCGAGTCAGTTCAGCAACCATAATCTATGGGGGGCAGGTATCAACGTCAGGGCAGGGTGCCGAGCACCTCATGGTTAGAAAATCAGGGAGACAGGAAGAGTATCCTTCAGCAATTCAGGGCACCTCTGTCCAGACAGGAGTGAGGGCTGTGACGACAGGATGGTGACAGGCGACGGGCCGATCGCTGTCGTTCCCTTGATTGTAACGAATCAAAGCCCTACGTCTCATCCTGCTCATCACTTTGTAAACGACCCAGGGTTAAATTTTCGGGACGAAAGGTCTGTTGCGCAATCCGTTGAATATCCGCTGGCGTGACGGCTTGAATCCGATCGAGTTGGGTCAACAAATTTTGCCAACTGCCGGTTTTTACTTCATATTCGGCTAATTGGGCCGCTAACCCCCGATTGGACTGCAACGATCGCAGGAGATCGGCTCGAATTTGATTTTTAACCCGTTGTAATTCTCGATCGCTGACGGGAGTTGTTTTCAGGTTTTCTAATTCTTGGTTCACGGCCGCTTCTACTTCTGCCAGGGAATGACCGGGAGCCGGTAGCGTATAAAAGGCCATGAGGTTGGGGTATTTATCATTGGGATAGCCCGTAAAGCCCCGTGAGACGATCGCTAAACGCTGCTCCACTAAATTTTGATAGAGGCGAGAGGTGCGGCCATTACTGAGCAAATTGCCCAGCATTTCATAGAGCACATAATCTGGATCGGTAATGCCCGGAATATGGTAGACCGAAACCGTCCAGGGCTGGGTTTTGCGAATTAGGGTAACGGTTTTCGACTCTGTTTGAGGCGGTTCCTGGGGTAACTGGGGCAAGTTGAGGGAACCTTGAGCAAAGCGGCCAAAATAGAGTTCGGCTAATTCTTGCACTTCACCGGGGTTAACATCCCCCACGATCGCAATCGTAATATTTTGGGGAGTGTAATATTGCTCAAAAAAATCCCGCACATTTTGGCGCGTGAGGTTTTCAATATCTGTGGAATAGCCAATCACAGGGCGCTTATAGGGGTGAACTTGGAACGCTTTATCCTGCACTGCTTCAAATAATTCACCCACGGGATCATTCTCCACCCGCATCCGGCGTTCTTCGAGAATCACTTGCTTCTCTTCATAGAATTCCCGAAAGACTGGATGCAAAAAACGATCGGATTCTAAGGACATCCAGAGTTCCAGCTTATTAGAAGGCAGACTGTAAAAGTAGCGTGTGGCATCCGTCGAAGTGGTTGCATTAAGACCAACCCCACCGGCCTGCTCAATAATCTGCCCTAATTCATTTTGCTCCACATAACTGGCTGCTTTTTGCTGCCATTGCTCAAACTCCGCCTGCAGTGCGCTGACATCCTCTCCCGCAGCCTGGGCGGATTGAATCTGATCAAATAAACGATCGAGATAATCTAAAGCTATCTGCTCTTCACGATAGTTACGAGTTCCAATAGATTGGGTTCCCTTAAAGGCTAAATGCTCTAAAAAGTGAGCAACCCCCGTTTGTCCATCCGGCTCATCCGCTGCACCAATGTTGCAATAGGTCATAAAGGAAATGACGGGAGCCTGATGCTGTTCCAGGACAATGAACTTTAAACCATTGTCTAGGGTAAATTCCGTGACCGCATCAGCAACCTGATCCAAGTAAGGCTGAATGGATGGACCTTCAGTGGCCCAAACTTTACTGGGCTGAATCCCCAGCCAGAGCAACCCGGTCAATAGCAAGGCACTTAAGCAACGGAAGTTGAACATACAAAACTCTAGAGATCGCTAGACTGTATTGTATCGAGGATCGAAGCTCTTATACGATGCAATCCTTAATGAAACTGACGACCAAGCGCCGCACTCTTCCATTAACGTAAACTCGACAAAAAACTTAATCCCAAGATCGGGAGAGGGAAAAGGCATAGGCATCAAACATTGCACCAGCGATCGCGGCTACGCCACTCATGACAACAATGCCCAGCCAAGGACTACCGGTACCAAAGGTGGAGAGAAAAGCAACAAAAGCAGATAGGCAAAGTCCTCCGAACTGGTGAGTCCAGGGAAACTGGGCCAGGGTCAGGAGGCAGCCCCACAAACTACTCAAGATAACGATCGGAATGGAAAAGCTGAAGAGAATAGACAACCCCAGAGATTTCCAAAAGCGAGGTTGAAGGGAAGGGAATAACATGACAAACCTCTGAGCTAGAAATAGATGAAGCGCATTTAAAGGGAATCAACCGTTCCACAATTAGTCATTACTTTTAAAACTCAATGATCTTATAATCTGAACTTAACATAACCCTTAAATCAATTTCCATCCGCAAAGTATAAAATTCTTACAATTTCAATGTAAAAACATAACACCAAGTTAAAAAAACATTACAAATGTATAGCAAATGTAAAGTTTGGGTATCAACTTAAGGCGGAAGAGTGGGGGG
>JBMTZC010000118.1:0-11439 GCA_049455215.1 Prochlorotrichaceae cyanobacterium | reverse complement strand
TTGGAGCCAACCTATTTGGAGCCAACCTAAGTGGAGCCGACCTATTTGAAGCCAACCTAGGTGGAGCGAATCTAACTGGAGCCAACCTACGTGGAGCCAACCTACGTGGAGCCGACCTAGGTGGAGCCGACCTAGGTGGAGCGAATCTAACTGGAGCAAATCTAACTGGAGCAATTCTAGGTTTAGCAAATCTAATTGGAGAAATTCTAGATGGAGCGAATCTAACTGGAGCAAATCTACGTGGAGCAATTCTAAGTAGAGCAATTCTAATTGAAGCAAATCTTATTAGAGCAAATCTAATTGAAGCAAATATAAGTGCAGCAAATCTAAGTGGAGCAAATCTAACTGGAGCAGATCTAAGTGGAGCAAATCTAATTGAAGCAAATCTAACTGGAGCAGATCTAAGTGGAGCAAATCTAGGTGTAGCAAATCTACCTAGAGTAAAACTAGATGCAGCAAATCTAACTGGAGCAGAGCTAACTGGAGCAAATCTAACTAGAGCAGAGCTAACTGGAGCAAATCTAACTGGAGCAGAGCTAACTGGAGCAAATCTAATTGGAGCAGAGCTATTTGTAGCAAATCTAGGTTTCGCAAATCTAACTGGAGCCAACCTATCTGGAGCAAACCTACGTGGAGCCAACTTTTTTGGTATGAATTACGACTCATCTACCATATTTCCGTCCGGGTTTTCTCTAGAGAATCAATAGTTAGAGTTTTTGTGCAATGAGTACCCTATAGGGTGCTGCTTCGTCGATAGTCCTGGGGTTTGGTATGTGTAACCTTTTACCTGTCCCCAATGAATCCATGCCTGAGTCATTTCTGGGATGCGGCCTCTTGACTCTGGGGGAACGGGATCTTCACGAGAGATTGATTTTAACGCCCAAAACCAATGCCCTGATTTGTTTTCCAGTTCCTTCAAGAGTAGAGGAATCGCCGCTTCACCCAGACCAATAATTTGCTGATAAGCGGGATGCATCACCATTTGATCCACAGAAGAGGTGAAGCGATTGTCCTTACGCCATTGCTGAACCAAAGCGTTAAAGAGTTGTTCCAGGTTTTGATGAGGGGTAGTCTGGGTTAACGTTTGAATATAAGCCAGTACAGTTTCCAGTCGGGATTCTGGGATTTGCTCTAGTTCTTCCAGGATTTGGGCTTTACAGAAATTTAGAATTGCTGCCATGGTTCTGAGTTTTTGTTGAGAACCCCTGCTCTGGGATACACTGGAGTGCTTGAGGTGGAAGACTTTTTATTGACTCATTTGCGTTAATTCCATGGCAATTTTGCACGGTATTTGGACTGAAGCGGAAGATTTACTCTTGTGGGGAGAAGACTGGCGCAGATTAAGTCCAATGCCCCTCTCTGATTGGATTCCGCAGCCACCGCTTCATCCTTTATCTTTAACTGCTGCTGAATTACTGGCCTTGATTCGATCGCTTCCCAACCTAGAGGATCTGGCGGAAACGATCGCAACCTATCCCAACGTGACCGCCTCTTTACCCCTGCCCACCCAAACCCTAGAACCCGGTACGGTCTTACCCCTCCATTCTGGCCAGGTCACGGAGACGGACAATTTGAGTCTGTATTCCTGGTCTGTGTGTGCCTATCAGATCCCTGGGGCACAAGCCTTTGATCTGCTGGGGCGATTGCCGTTACACATTGAAGCGGAGAGTTGGCTTGGCTCCGATCTCCGCTACTGGAGTCATCTCGCTCGGTGGGTGCTGGATCTCTGGGGCCAGGGCAAGTTTATTCCCCATTTGCAACGGGTTTCGACCACTCCGCCCCTGGGACGGGTTCAGTGGCAGGTGCGTTTAGATGGGGGCAGCGATCGGCTCCGCTTCGATCGCTTTTGTCAGCAAATGCCCTGGGTTGCCCAATGGTGGGGGCAGGACACTGAGGCTACCCCTCCTGTTGAAACCGCTGCCGAAACCTCTGAAGAAATCGCTGGAACCTTAGCACCGGAAACGAGCCTATCCTGTCCCTTACCTCCCCCTGCCCATCAACGGTTGCGATCGTGGTTGAACGCCATGGTGGATCGGGGCATTCGCCGCACGGTACAATTCCCAACCCCAGAGCAACCCCTAGAGCCTTTATTTCAGGACTTTTGGCAAGGCTTGACCCCCCGATCGGAACCCGTTGTGCTCACGGAAGAAGCCGAGGCAGACTGGGAACGTTGGCAAGGCCTCCTGCAACGTTGGAGCCAAATCGAAGAGAGTGAAACCCAGCAGCCCTTCCGGGCCGCAATGCAGTTAGAAGCGCCAGCGGAGGCCGGTCAAACCTGGACGCTGCACTATGGGCTATATGCCGATGCCTTTGCCGAATTTGTCCCCGCAGCGATCGTCTGGCGGAGTCCTAGCCGCTGGATCTCCCCTCAGGGCAATCCCATCCTGCAGGGACAGGAGCGACTGCTCAAGGGCTTGGGACTGGCGGCGCGGGTCTATCCCGATCTGGATGCCAGTCTGGATACGGCGGATCCTTGTCAGCATTCTCTTTCTACTAGCGCTGCCTATACCTTTATTAAAACGATCGCCCCCCGGTTGCAGGAGCAGGGGGTGGGGGTGTTGCTGCCGGAGGGTTTAGCCAGTGGTCAGGGGGTTGCCAACCGTTTGGGCTTACAGGTCAAGGCGGAGTTAGCGCCCCAAAAGGGCCAGTCTCTCGGTTTAGCTCAACTGCTGCAATTCCGTTGGGAGTTGTGTTTGGGGGGGCAAACCTTTTCTAAAGCCCAGTTCGATCGCTTAGTGGCCCAGGAAACTCCCCTGGTGCAGGTAAACGGCGAGTGGTTGGAATTACGTCCCCAGGATGTGACTGCCGCCCGAGACTTTTTTAAGCGCCGCAAGGATCAGCCCAACCTCTCCCTAGAAGATGCCCTGCGGCTGAGTACGGGGGATGTGCAGACCATGAGCAAGCTGCCGGTGGTGAACTTTGAAGCCACTGGATCCCTGGAAGCCTTGGTGACCACCTTAACCGGTACGCAAACCGTCGAATCTTTGGCGGTCCCCCCTAGTTTTAACGGTCAACTGCGACCCTACCAAGCGCGGGGGGCTGGCTGGCTCGATTTCCTCCATCGTTGGAACTTGGGGGCTTGCCTGGCGGATGATATGGGCTTGGGAAAAACCATTCAATTTATTGCTTTTTTACTGCATCTTCATCACACTGCCCAACTGGAACGTCCCTATTTACTCATTTGTCCCACCTCGGTCTTGGGCAACTGGGAACGGGAGGTGAAGCGCTTTGCGCCGGACTTAAAAGTATTCCTGCATCATGGCGAAAAACGGGCTAAAGGTAAAACCCTGAAACAGCAAACCTTGAAACAACATTTAGTCATTACCAGTTATAGCTTAGTGCATCGAGATTTTAACCATCTCAAAGACATTCCTTGGCAGGGTATTGTCTTAGATGAAGCCCAGAACATTAAGAATGCTGAGGCTAAACAATCCGTCTCTGTGCGGGAGTTAGTGCAACCCAAAGAAAAGCAAGATCAACCCCTCCCCTTTCGCATCGCTTTAACGGGAACGCCGGTGGAAAATCGACTTACCGAATTGTGGTCGATCATGGAATTTCTTAATCCCGGTTATTTGGGTACAAAAGCCTTTTTTCAGCGCCGCTTTATGATGCCCATTGAGCGCTATGGCGATCGGGATTCCCTGCAAGCCTTACGATCGCTGGTGCAACCGTTTATTCTGCGTCGTCTCAAAACCGATCGCTCCATTATTCAAGATCTCCCGGAAAAGCAGGAAACGACGGTATTTTGTGGCTTATCCCCAGAGCAGGCGGCGCTTTATCAAAAAACCGTGGATGATACTTTAACGGCGATCGATGCGGCGGAAGGCATTGAAAAGCATGGTTTGATCTTAGCTTTACTGACCAAATTAAAGCAAATTTGTAATCACCCTAGCCTCTATCTCAAAGAGAAATTAAAGCCCCCGAAACAAGGCAGTCTTTCCGAGCAAGTGTTAGAAGAGTTCCAACAGCGATCGTCTAAAATCCAGCGTTTAGAATCCCTGGTTGATGAACTGATTGCCGAAGGTGATCGAGCCTTACTCTTCACCCAATTTGTAGAATGGGGCCACCTGCTCAAAGCCTACTTTGAAGCTCGGTATAACCGCGAAATTCTCTTTTTACACGGGGGAACCCGCAAAGCCGATCGAGAAACGATGATCGATCGATTTCAAGAGGATCCCCAAGCCCCTCGTTTGTTAATTCTTTCCCTAAAAGCGGGGGGCGTAGGCTTAAACCTCACCCGGGCCAATCATGTTTTCCACGTCGATCGCTGGTGGAATCCCGCAGTGGAAAACCAAGCCACGGATCGAGCTTTTCGTATTGGTCAAACCCGTAAAGTTCAGGTGCATAAATTTGTCTGTAGCGGCACCTTAGAAGAGCGGATCCATGATCTCATTGAAAGTAAAAAAGCGCTGGCGGAGCAAGTCGTGGGGACGGGAGAAAGCTGGTTAGCCCAACTGGACAGTGAAAACTTGCGGGATTTGTTGTTACTCAACCAAGATGCGATCGAGTCTACGGATTAGCCCAGAGCGGTTCAGGTTGCAGCCAGGCTGGATTCATGGTGACGGGTGACCACCGGCCACCATCCTGATTTTTTTGTCGTGGACGTTATGTTCTGGGGGCTTTAGCCGTCAAACCGTGCCGTTGTGAGACCCAGGGACTTCCACTGACCGCCATCAGGAAGGGTAGGGACTTCCCCTCCTCTGCGCTCCATAAATCTTAATCGAATTGGTTAAGCTTTGTAATGCGATCGTTACCGTCTTCACCTCCCACGGTTTAATAGAGAAGGTAGGTACAAATAGCGATCGATTCAAGGAAAAACCGGGGGTGAGAATCATTGCCCTTGCTCAAGGTTTTAATGTTTGTTTAAGATTTTTATCCGCCTTTCTTCTGGTCTATCGCTTCATTCTTCGCCTCTTTTTCTCTATACCCACTTCTTAAAAGGCGATCCCCTGACTTACCTAAAATCTGTTTCATAGAATCGAGAAGCTCATTTTCAAATGATAATTTTTCATTTGAAAGGGCTTACTTTGTGATAGCTGTTTTGATCAATGATTGTTTCTTTAGTTAACCTTGCATAAAGGAGTTTGGGAGGAAAACTCATGATTAGTACCCCTTTAGTTCCCGAAATTATTGTTACTGAACATCCTCAAGACCCTAGCCAAGAGCATGCCTTTGTCTTGTGGTTTGATCAAGTCGGTATTGCTGATGTCTCCCTAGTGGGGGGTAAGAATGCTTCCCTGGGGGAAATGATTCAGCAATTGTTGCCCAAGGGGGTTCGGGTTCCCAATGGTTTTGCGACCACTGCCTATGCCTATCGTTATTTTGTGCGCCAGGCGGGCTTAGAAGTCAAACTGCGGCAACTGCTCTCCGATCTAGATGTGGAGGATATGACCAACCTGCGGGAACGGGGTCGCCAAGCCCGATCGCTGGTGTTGAGTACGCCCTTTCCCCCCGAACTGGAAGAAGCGATCGTTTCAGCCTATGAAAAACTCTGCGATCGCTATGAAGCGGATTTAGAAACCTGTCATACCCTGCCAGAGGAGCGTAAGGAATCCTGTGGACTGTACGGCCGGGATGTAGACGTAGCGGTGCGCTCCAGTGCTACCGCAGAAGACCTGCCCGATGCGAGCTTTGCGGGACAGCAGGAAACCTACCTCAACGTTCACGGGGTCAGCGCTGTACTGGAAGCCTGTCACAAGTGTTTTGCCTCCATCTTTACCGATCGGGCCATTTCCTACCGGACGATTAAAGGCTTTGACCACTTTGAAGTCGCCCTCTCTGTTGGGGTACAAAAGATGGTGCGATCGGATCTAGCGAGTTCTGGGGTCATGTTCTCCATTGACACGGAAACTGGCTTCAAGAATGCGGCGTTGATTACCGCCTCCTACGGCTTAGGGGAAAACATTGTGCAAGGTGCCGTCAACCCCGACGAATACTTTGTCTTTAAGCCCACCCTCAAGGATGGCTATCGCCCGATTCTGGAAAAACGCCTGGGCAGTAAAGAAATTAAAATGATCTACGACCTTGGCGGTTCCAAACTGACCAAGAACGTCTCCGTGGCCAACAGTGAACGCAATAAGTTCGCCCTCACGGATGAAGAAGTGCTACTGCTGGCCCAGTGGACTTGCGTCATTGAAGATCACTACTCCGAAGTGCGGGGTGTCTATACCCCCATGGACATTGAGTGGGCGAAGGATGGTCTGACAGATCAGTTGTACATTGTCCAAGCGCGTCCTGAAACGGTGCAGTCCCAGAAGTCCAGCAATGTGCTGCGGAACTACGTCCTCAAAGCGGATCCCAGTAATACACCTGTCCTGACGGAAGGTCGAGCCGTTGGTGAAATGATTGGTCAAGGTTCTGCCCGCGTCATTTTGGATGTTCACCGCATTGATGAGTTCCAACCCGGAGAAGTGCTGGTCACCAATAAAACGGATCCCGATTGGGAACCGATTATGAAAAAGGCCAAAGCGATCGTCACCAACCAGGGTGGACGCACCTGCCACGCTGCCATTATTGCTAGAGAAATGGGCATTCCAGCGATCGTTGGTTGTAGTAACGCCACCGGTAGCATCAAGAGTGGCACTGCCGTCACCGTGTGTTGCGCCGAAGGCGATCAGGGCAAAGTTTACGAAGGCTTACTGGACTTTGAAGTCCAGGAAACTCCCTTGGATAACCTGCCTCGCACCCGCACCAAAATCATGATGAACGTGGGCAACCCCGAAGAAGCCTTCAAACTAGCTTCCGTCCCCTGTGATGGTGTAGGACTCGCGCGGCTAGAGTTCATCATTGCCAACCACATCAAAGCTCACCCCCTGGCACTGATGAACTGGGCAAACCTAACCGATGCCCAAGCCAAGTTTGAAATCGGGCAACTCACCAGTGAATACGAAAACAAAGCGGACTTCTTCGTGGATAAACTGGCGCAGGGAATGGGTAAAATTGCCGCCGCCTTCTATCCCAATCCCGTGATTGTGCGGATGTCCGACTTCAAGAGCAACGAATACGCTAACCTCCTGGGTGGTCGAGAATTTGAACCCAAGGAAGAAAACCCCATGATTGGCTGGCGGGGCGCTTCTCGCTACTACGATCCCAACTACCGGGAAGCCTACGGACTGGAATGTAAAGCCATGAAGCGCGTCCGGGACGAAATGGGCTTAACCAACGTTATTCCCATGATTCCCTTCTGCCGTACCCCTGAGGAAGGGCGTAAAGTCCTGGCAGAAATGGAAAAACACGGCCTCAAACGGGGTGAAAATGGACTGCAGGTCTACGTCATGTGCGAACTGCCCAGTAACGTCATCTTTGCCGATGAGTTCAGTCAAGTCTTTGATGGTTTCTCCATTGGTTCAAACGATCTCACCCAGCTCACCCTCGGGCTCGATCGAGATTCCGCCCTTGTTGCCCACATCTTTGACGAACGCAACGAAGCTGTGAAACGGATGGTCAAGTTAGCGATTCTGTCCGCCAAGAAATACGGTCGTAAGATCGGCATCTGCGGTCAAGCGCCCAGCGACTATCCCGAATTTGCTCGCTTCTTGGTGGAACTGGGGATTGATTCTATGAGTTTGAACCCCGATTCTGTCCTCAAGACGATCCTCGATATTGCTCAGGTGGAACAGGCCAACGGGGCAATGGATACGATCACCCAAGTGGCTTGGAATAGCTAAAGTAGGGGGCGAGACCTGTGCCTCCAGCTTCTGAATTTGCAGAAGATTGCCGCGCACCTGTTTCGCCGCTACGATCGCCTATAACGTCGCCCCTGAACCTGGTCGCCCCTGAAACTGGTCACAATGCCGTGAACTGGGTGGGGGACACCATACATTGAACTCATGCCAACTCATGAAATATGGGGGCTGACGGGTAGAAATCGCCCATCAGCCCCTTTCTTCTGATTCCCCCAGGGCCCATCATCCCTTCAATAGATTATGTAAGGGCTTCTAGATGGAAGAGTTGCAAGGTGCCCGCTTCATCTGTCAGAATTCTTGAGCTTACTTCTGAATTTACAACCCTCAACGCCCCATGGTTGCCCTTACTCCTAGCTCTAGCTATAGTCTAACGATTCGTTTTCAATGCCCCAATCGGGCCGGTATGTTAGCGAGTGTCACCCAAGCCATTGCCCAAGCGGGAGGTAGTTTAGGGCAAATTGATCTGGTTGAGCAAACCCGGAAGGTCTCTATCCGCGAGATTACGGTGGATACGGCGAGTTCTGAACACGCCGATAGCATTATCCAAATTGTCAAAGCGTTACCGGATATTAAGGTCTTACAGGTTTACGATCGCACCTTTAACCTGCACCGTCGCGGCAAAATTACGGTGGAGTCCAAGCTACGCATTCATAACCAGGCTGATCTGGCGATGGCTTATACCCCGGGTGTCGGTCGGATCTGCAATGCGATCGCAGAGGATCCGAATCAAGTTTATAAGTACACAATTAAAAGCAACATCGTGGCGATCGTGACCGATGGCAGTGCTGTCTTGGGCTTAGGGAATTTGGGGCCGGAAGCCGCTCTGCCGGTGATGGAAGGTAAGGCCATGTTGTTCAAAGCCTTTGCGGGGGTAGATGCTTTTCCCATTTGTTTAGCCACTCAGGATGTCGAGGAAATTATTCAAACGGTGAAAAATCTTGCCCCGGTCTTTGGCGGGATTAACCTAGAGGATATTTCTGCACCTCGCTGTTTTGAAATTGAGGCACGGCTCCGGGAAGAGATGAACATTCCGGTCTTTCATGATGACCAACACGGCACCGCGATCGTTACTTTGGCTGCATTACAAAATGCCCTGAAACTAGTCAACAAAACCTTTGCCAATATCCGCATCGTTATTAATGGGGCGGGAGCAGCGGGCATGGCCATTGCCAAACTGCTTCAGGAATCGGGAGCCACCCATATCCTCCTCTGTGACTCTAAGGGGATTGTCTCTCAAGATCGGACAGACCTCAATTCTGCAAAACAAGCCTTGGCCGTGGCGGAAACAGGAACCTTAGCAGATGCCCTCAAGGGAGCCGATGTCTTCATTGGGGTCAGTGTGCCGGGGTGCCTCACACCGGAAATGGTGCGTCACATGGCTTTAGATCCGATCGTTTTTGCGATGGCGAACCCCATCCCCGAAATTCAACCGGAACTGATTGGGGAGGAAGTGGCGGTCATTGCTACGGGCCGCAGTGATTATGCTAACCAAATCAATAATGTCTTAGCCTTTCCGGGACTGTTTCGGGGAGCGTTAGATAGTCGAGCGACGACTCTAACCACGGGCATGTTCCTGGAGGCAGCCCGGGCCATTGCCTCTTTAATTAGTCCCGGTGAACTCGATCGGGAGCATATTATCCCCTCTGTATTTGATGAGCGGGTCGCTACGGCGGTGGCGGCGGCAGTACAGCGGGCGGCTCGGGATGCCGGAGTCGCGTCCTATTAACTCTGAGGAACTTCTCGATTCGGGCGGCTTTGCCGCCCGTGATCATCCTTTGCTCAAGCAAGATAAGTTAACTTAACTTCACCATTTTCTGGGCTTGCTCATCCCAGAGCGCTAAAGGAATAGACTTGAGGCTATCCCAGAGGGAAATTTTGTGGGCAATCTGCAGGCTAGGATTGTCTCGGTAACAATTGCGCAGACTATAGTTGGGGATGAGGGAATCTAAATGGTGAATGTGATGAAAGCCCGTATTGCCAGTAAAGAAATGGAGTAATACGGGGAGATCGTAAAGGGAGCTACCGGCCACGCTGGCTTGGTACCAATCCCACCCCGCATCATGACTGAAATAGGAGTCTTCGTAGGTGTGTTGCACATAAAATAACCACACGCCTAAACAAGAGGTCAGGGCAACGATCGGGAGTTCTACCAATAGAAACGATCGCCATCCGATCCAGAGGCTTAAGAGGATAGCCGTTAACAAAATTAAAGCATTGGTAATATGAACCCAGCGACGTTCTTTATGCCAAGAGGGAGAAAGACGCACCGTTAAACGTTGCAGAATTAAAAATTGAACCGGTGGCCCCAGCACAAAAAGAATGAGGGGGCTGCGATAAATTCGATAGAGCAGTTGTTGGAGGGGAGGTAACTGTGCAAAATCTTGTACGGAGAGGAGTTTAACGTACCCCGTGTCCTGAAAGTCTAAATTCGACACATGGGCATGGTGATAGGCGTGGGAGCGGAGCCAATAATGGTAAGGGGTTAAGGTTAAAATGCTACAGATGATCCCGAGGGTATCATTCGCCCGTTTAGAGGCAAAGAATGAAGAATGACCACAGTCGTGTTGAATACTAAAAATTCTCAGTAAAAACGCGCTGGGAACGATCGCAAAGAGGAGGGTCACCCAATAGGGAAATTGTAAACTCCAAACCATGAGCCCCCAGCTCAGAAAAAAGGGCAGAAACGCACTCAAAATTTCCCACCAGGCTTTAGCGGGGACAGAACCATGATACTGCTGCAAAATGGTTTGAATGGCAGGGGGAATCGATCGAGTTGTGGAGGTCATAACAGGACAAAAATGAACAAATTTAAGAGAAGAGTGCGATTTGGACTGAATTGATGATGCGCTTAGGAGAAAACTTCGCTGCTGACCAGAAGGAGCATCCATTCCCCCAGGTGTTCCCGATAGTCCTCACGGCGACGAGTAGCGGCATTTAAACAGACATGCCCGGTCTTGGCCTGAGCCACAGGACGATCGTTTCGTTCTGCCGTGGTATAGAGGGTATAGGCCAGTTCAAACTGAGTTGAAGGGGTTGTAGTAGAAGGGTTCGGAGGCTCTGAATCATTCAAGGTTAAGTCAACCCAAACGCGATCGCCACAGTAGAGGGGCTTAAAAAAGTCTACCTCTGCGTGAACAATGGGAACGATCGTGCTCCCCTGGGCACTAAAAAAGAGCTTCAGATCGATTCCAGCCCGCCTTAGAGAGGCCTCATAGACTTCATGACAGAGGTTTAAAACTTCACTGAAGTAAACCACACCGGCAGCATCCGTTTCCCTAAAGTAGAGATGGCGATCGTAGGAAAACATAATGGTGTTGCACAATCCCCGACTAATAGCTTACGCCACTCCCTGAAGCCACCGATATTAGGAAGAAGCCATAGCCTCAAACTGCATCAAGCGGCGGTAAAACCCCTGGGAAAAATCAACGTTTTTGGTACGCTTAAAATCAATGAGGAGATCAATCAAAAAATCGATGAATTCATGGTTGGAAAGCATAACCTCATAACTGAGATCTGCATCGTTATTAAACTGGATGCGGCAACGGGTCATGTCAGCAGGTAAATTAGACACCATCCAGCTGGCAACAAAGGGAATGGGTTCTCCCCCTTCAATGTGACGAGACCCTTCTAACGCAGCCTGCTTGTAAAGCGTAATAGCAAAGGGAAGAACTTGGCGCTTGTTAGAAGTATTGTAGTAGGGAAAATAAATCGCTACCGCTTGTTTGTCCGCTGGTGCTAAGTCTTTAAGATTCAT
>JBMTZC010000117.1:0-11568 GCA_049455215.1 Prochlorotrichaceae cyanobacterium | reverse complement strand
TATTTATGAGATAAAACAATTCCCCTAGGGAAAAGCCATCTTAAATGATTATGAAAGTCAGTTCCTCGAAAATGAACAGCAACTGATTTGTGTTCTAGTATTTTAGGAAACTTAGTTAAAATTTTTTCTTTAAGTTCTTCCTTGACTTTAAAGTATCGCTGTATAGATTCAAAGGGAGGCATTAAGTTATAGTCGAAAAACCATCCTTTAATCATAATATCTTTTGAAGGCAAAGCTCTGCTATATAATAGATCACAACTCTCTAAGTTGAACTTTCGTGAGTTTTCTATAACAGATAATAAATTTTTATTCTGAAATCTATTACTTCTTTTCAAAAAATGAAGCAAAGAATTTTGATACCAATATGGTTCTTTTTCTTCAAAAAAATAAGTTATTTTTATTTTTGGATTTTTCTCAATAAATTTATTTTTGAAATCAAATATTTCATTAATATTACTATTTTTATAAAAGACAGGTAGCCTTTTTTTATTTTCAGAAAAATGAATAATGAATAGGGTATGAAGTATCTTATTTCCTAGAGATCCATTAGCGGTTTGCATTTCACATAAAGCATGGTAATCAGAGTAAATTTTATACATAAATTTTTGAGGTGGGTGATTCTATTCTGTATTTTATTTAAGATTGTCTCATATATCGATCAGGCTGATAGTAAAAATGTCAGTTCTCTGGGGACTCCGAGAGGCAAGATTTCAAATCGCCAGAACTCTTGCTTTGTAAGGATTCTGACTTTCGACACCTAGAGAGCAGCGTTTATTAATTATACTAGATTATTGAGTAAAGTCCACGATTTAAACTGAATAAAAAATAGCTTTCTAGTCTTAGGATTTATTGCATGATAGAAAAAATCAGATATAGAATAGGAAAGTATAGTAGCGATCGCGGCCCCAACCTCTGCATAGGTAGGAATGAGTATAAGATTCAATAAAATATTAGCAACTGCCCCAGAAAAAGTCCGATAAAACAATAAGTTAGTTAAGCTTTCAGCAGTAAACCAAGGTGAAACAGCTACTCCCATAGAGACAAAAATGATGGCCCAAATATGAATCGATAAAATTAATTCGGATTTGATAAAATCTTGACCAAATAAAAATAAAATTAATGGTTTTGCTAAAAAGATCATTAGTAGTACAATAATTAATGAAATGAGATTTAGGCTTTTTAAAAGATTTGTGATTTTATTGTAATATAAAAGCTCATCATTCTCTTTTTTTGCTTGATAAATACTGGGAGCAACAGACGAAACGATAGCAACAGGAATAAAGTACCATATTTCAGAAATTTTTGTAGCAGCAGCATATAATCCAACTGCCTCAGAACCAATCATTGAACCTAACATAACTTGATCGATTTTCATGTAAATGACGATCGCTAATCCTGATAATGCAAGGGGCCAACCTTCTCTTAATAACCTTTTGGCTAAGTCTACGCTCCATTTCCATGCTGTTATTGAAAATCCCTGAAACTGATAAGCCAAAATCAACCCCATTGCGCTAACTGCAAATTCTGCAAGAGCCGCCCAAGCAAAAGCAATTAAGGGGGCTTTCAACTGAGTTAAAAGAAGTTTAATGAGTGCCAGCAGGATAAAAGCACTATTTTTGGCAATTACTGTATATTTAGATTGAACTTGGGATTGAAACCAGATTTCAATCGTATCAAATGCCTTGAAGAGACTGATAACACTCAGAATGATAATGAGAGGAACAATAATAGGATCAGAAAAGTCAAAGAATAGGCTGGCTAAAATGGTTATGATGATACTAAAAATACCACCCCCGATCTGTAAACAGAAGGTCGTCCCTAAAATGGTGTTTCGATCTGTTGATGCTTCTACGATCGTTCTGATGACTAAAGAGGATAAGCCAAGGCTAGAAAATGTGCCGAACAAATCAACAAAGGCTGAAGCATAGTTTAAGGTACCATAGGATTCTACCCCCAGATAGCGAGCTACCCATACACCCACCAGTAAGGCCATTCCCATTCTCACAATACGATCGGCAAAAAGCCAACTTATATTGTTGATAGTTTGAAGGAATTCCGGACTATTTTTGAGAAGCTTAAGGTATTGAGAAATAATATTAGAAAACATTCTAAATTTCTTAAAACTGCTTTTACTAAAGAATCTGATTCTGGACTTTATCGCTCATTGAGGTAAAAGAATACTGGATAAAGTGCTGCACTCTTTTATTCACTTATGTACACTTTTAGCGGTCAGTCGTAAACTCCATTGTGACTCATCGTTTCTCTTCCTTAATCCTCTTGTGATTTACGACTCACGAGAAAATAGGTCGTCATTTGTCCCTTGCCTTTGATATTGACCAACCATTCTTCAAAGTTATAGAGGTGACGAACATGATGATAGGTGTTTTCAGTTACTTGAATGCGTCCCGGTAACCCCTGAGATTCCATGCGACTGGCCACATTAACCGCATCCCCCCAGAGGTCATAACTAAATTTATGAATGCCAATGACACCGGCAACAACCGCCCCTGTGTTGATCCCAATCCGGAGCCGCAGCGGCTTGCCAGACGGCTGTTTAAATTTACGAATTTCACGGCGCATGGCGATCGCTAATTCCATGACGGCTTCTGCATGATCGGCACGATAGAGGGGCACTCCTCCTACCACCATATAGGCATCCCCAATGGTTTTAATTTTTTCTAAACCGAAGCTTTCCACTAAGCGATCGAAGCAGGAAAAAATTTCATTTAAAACTTGCATCAAGTCTAACGGAGCTAACTGGGATGAAAAGGGCGTGAAATCAACAATATCGGCAAATAAAATAGTCGCTTCTTCATAGCGATCGGCGAGGGATCCGTGACCACTTTTCAAACGCTCGGCAATGGGGGCCGGTAAAATATTGAGTAATAGGCGATCGGATTGGGCATGGGCAACTCGGAGGGCTTGTTCGACTTCTTCTCGTTCGTTCACCTCATGTTCTAGCAAAATATTTTTGGCCCATAACCGCTCAGATTGGGATCGTAATTGTCCTTGTAAGGCTAACAGTAATTGAATATGGCTATTGGAGTTTAGAATGTGTTGATGATCTAAATCCTCCCTGACGCGACGCTGCAAACTCATTAGCGCTAATTGGGTCTTGACCCGACTGCAGACTTCTGCCGCCTGTAGGGGAAGGTTTAAGTAGTCTGTTGCACCCACAGCAAAGGCTTCGTCAATAAAGCCAGAATCATACCGGTCTCCCAATAGCAAAATGGGTAAGGTGTGGTGCCCTGTAGACCTGCGCAATTGCCGACACAAGGTCTGACCATCCCCGGCAAAGGAGCGATCGAGAATGAGAAGCTGCAATGAATACACTTCAATGGCAGCCCAAAAGTCTGCTTCGGTAAGAACCACAATGAGTTGTTCCCGTAACCAGTCTAAAATCTCTAGTAACTGGGCAGACTGGACTGAACCTGCGGCTATGAGAATGATTGGTCGGGAAATTTCCTGCAAATCACTCTCCATTACAGACCGATCCTCCAATGGGTCGGAAGACTCTTCGGGTGATTCGGAAAAGAAGGGAGACGATCGTGGCACTGGTAAACTCATGCTCACTGGCAAGACTTAAACCGCTTTATGAAGAAACAAACAGGGAGGACGACCCAGTAACCACGCTTCCCAGGGGGCTTCCTCCTGAATGATTTGATAACCTGCCCTACAGTATAAATTGCAAGCCCTCTGATTATTCTTCAATACATGAAGATATAACCCGGTAAATCCCCAAGTCTGGGTAATCATTTCACAGGCTTGAATTAAATGGGTGGCAATGCCTTGACGACGACTATATTCCAGCACAGCCAAATTCGACAAATAAAGATAGTGGGGGCTCGATCGAGGGGTTTCTGGCGCTAATGGCTGCCACGGAATCAAGGGTCGCGTGCCTAATTCTACGGTTCCGTGAATGCGGCCCTCTGTTTCTGCCACTAAACAAATATGCTGAGGTACGCCAATGGTGAGGCGTTGTTTGAGATCGGTTTTCATGCCCCAGTGGAGTAGGGGATAAAACCACTGTTGACGAGTACGATCGCTATGAAAGGCCTGGGATAAAATTTGGGTGAGGGCGGGTAAGTCACCGATCGTTGCCCGACGCACTTGAAAGGTACCGAGGGGGGAGCACCAGTGATAAGGGCGGATTGCGCCTGAGCCCAAAGGGGTTCTTTGCCAATACAAATCGGTGTTCACAGGAAGCCCTCTAGCAGCCGCGTCACATCCAGATAGGTTTGTGCCATATCCGCTAACTGATCTAGGATACTATCCCGTTGAAAGCGATAGTTGCCAATTCCCGTAGGCAGGGCTTTGAGCCCCCGTTGTTGGCGCAGCCGATTCAGCCACATCCGCCGCCAGGATCCATTCTCAAATAAACCATGGAGATGACAGCCCCAGACGGAGAGCCCATCCCCGGTGCTTCCCCCCACTAGCCCCAGAGCCTCATCATCAAACAAGCTCTGACAGGCCATCTGATGCTGCTGTAGCTGCTGTAATTGTGTATGACCCCGCTGAACTTCGTACCCGTCAACGGGTAAGCCAACCTGTGGATGGAGGGTATTCACCTGACGCATAGTGCGCACTTGTCGCCCGGTATAAACGGTCCGAATGGGTAAAAAGCCTAAGCCTGGAAAACGACCTTCTGGTCCTTCTAAGCCATCGGGATCCGTCAATACTTCTCCTAACATCTGAAACCCCCCGCAGATCCCCACGATCGTTCCCCCTCCTTCTACATACTGTTTCAGTTCAGCACACAGTGGCGATTGGTAGAGGGCAATTAAATCGGAAATAATGGCGCGGGAACTGGGCAAAATAACGGCATCCGGGTAACCCAAGCTGTCCTCCAGGGTCACATACCGTAGCTTCACGGTGGGTTCAATATCTAAGGCATCAAATTCGGTGAAGCTGGCAATATTCGGTAACCGAATGACCGCGATCGTGGTGCGGAGTTCTGCCGAAATGGCGGATCGATGCAGGAGTCCCAAATCATCTTCCCGTTCCTCCAGGATGGACAGCCAGGGAATAGCCCCTAACACCGGGAGTTGGGTGTGCTGTTCCAGTTGCTGGATGCGACTTTTTAAGGTCTCGGCAGAGCTCGTATGTTTATTCAAAATAATCCCCCGGAGCAGCGATCGCGCCTGGGGATCCAGTGACGCTAAAGTCCCGCTAATTTGGGTAAAAGCGCCCCCCAGAGACATATCTGCGACCAAGACCAGGGGGCACTGTAGGGTCAAAGCCAGACCCATTGTCCCCAGTTCAAAGCCTGGAATGTAGGGATCGGCAGGGTTACCGAGTCCTTCACAGAGGAGAATCTGGTAATCGGACTTGATCCGCTCTAGTGCTAAGGTAATTAACCGATCGCTCTGAACCAGGCTGACCTCTCGATAGGCCTCCAAGTTCATCTTCTGCTGTGAGGCTCCCCCCAAGATAAACTCAAAGGAATGGTGATCCTGCTGATAGAGCAACACCGGATTATGTTCTAAACGGGGGGCAATGCCAGCGGCCCAGGCTTGTAGGGCCTGGTCATATCCCAGTTGTAAACCTTGGGGAGTGGTATAAACTCTTGTTGTCAAATTTTGGGCTTGGAAGGGGGCAACACTATGGCCCTGTTGGGACAAGTAGCGGCACAAGCCCGTTAATATGGTGGTGGTGCCCGCCTGAAAGGTTGTCCCAGTGAGCATGAGGCTGGAAGCCGTCATGGATGATTACACTCCAAACCAACGACTGAACAAATTATAAAGTCGATCGATCCAGGTGGAACGGGGCAACTCGCCGGTCACGCTCCATTGCTGTAACAGTAAATGTCCTAAGGGAGTTAGCCGAAAACGATCGGTAATCCCCTGCCCATCTACTTCTCGGCGTAAAACTCCGACTTGAATTAGCCACAGTAAATCATTTTCTACCATTAATTCCGGCAAACTACGCCGTAAATAGGGGTGAGGACCATCCCCTGGATCCGCAACGATCGTTCTGAGGCTAAGGCTTTGGAATTGAAGGGTTTGGAACAGTGCCAATCGAAACGGAGCGCAGGCCACGGCGCGGTTTGCGCGTTTACGGGTACGCAGAGGATAATCAATACTCACCATAGGAATGTTCCAGGAATTAGGTTAATTTGCAGGCCCCATTTCATCTTGAAATTCAAGCGGGCTAATTTCATCAATATGTAAATTTTTACAACAAGTCCCCTCGAAAAATCTCAAGGAACCTCAATTTATTGTGGGCTCCCCAGCCGTCCGCCATAATTCCTCTTTTGCTAGGGACATTTTGCCGTGGGCACGAGGGCAAAAGTTTGAATTTATCGAAGTACCCTACGCCTCAACCTGATGATTCCGTAACCAATAGGTCACCACCTCTCCCCAGCCTTTTGCTGCGATGCTGCCACGACGATCGCATTGAAACTGGTGTTGTATGAGGTGGTAGGTGGTTTCTGTGATTTGGATGCGTCCTGGTTCGCCCTGGGACTCCATGCGGGAAGCGAGGTTAACCGTATCGCCCCAAAGGTCATAGCTAAATTTTCTCGTGCCAATCACCCCCGCCACTACGGGGCCACTGTGAATGCCAATACGCATTTGTAAGGGAGCCCCTAGGGGAGATCGAAAATGCTGCAACGATCGTTGCATTTCTAGGGACAGGGTGGCAATGGCCGTGGCATGATCGGTGCGAACTTGGGGGAGTCCCCCCACCACCATATAGGCATCACCGATCGTTTTGATCTTTTCTACCCCAAACCTTTCCACAAGACGATCGAAAATAGAGAAAATATCATTTAAGAGTTGGACTAGTTCAATGGGATCCATTTGAGATGCCAGGGGCGTAAAGGCCACTAAATCGGCAAATAAAACCGTGACCTGATCAAAGCTACTGGCGATCGTTTGTTGTTTTTGTTTTAATAACTCAGCAATGGGACGGGGCAAAATACTAAACAATAAGTCATCAGACCGACGACGTTGTTTTTCTAATTCTTGTTCAATCAGCTTTCTTTCCTGGATTTCAGCCTCTAAACACATCTGTTGTTGTAAGAGTTGTTGTCGCTGTTGATGTAAGGTTACATGGGTATTAATCCGAATAATTACCTCCTCCACTTGAAAGGGCTTGGTCATATAATCTACGCCCCCCACTTCAAAGGCCTTAACCTTGTCAAAAATCTCGTCTAAAGCACTCAAAAAAATGACTGGAATGTCATGGGTTTGGGGATTAGCTTTTAAGGCTTTGCAGACTTCATAGCCGCTCATCCCCGGCATCGTAATATCTAATAAAATGAGATCAGGAGCTAGGCTTTCCACTGCTTTTAAGGCCATGCTGCCGTTCAAGGCTTTGCGAACGCTATACCCTTGGGACGATAAAATGGAAGAGAGTAGCCGAATATTATCCGCTTTATCATCAACAATGAGAATATCGCTAGTCCTAGACTCTAGACCACTGTGCTCCTGTTGGGAATTCATGCCACTAACTCCAAAATACGATCGAAGCGAAAATCAAGCACCAGTTCTTTGAGCTGCTGTTTCAGGGCATCCTGATCCGGAGGAAGCTCATCTAACAAGGCGAAGAGTCCATCATCATTGCCTTGGGATGCCGCTTGGTGAACCTGCCCCAACCAATCCGAGGATTGAGTTTTTAATTGATGGGATAAGTCCAATTCAGGGCCGGGTAGGGCAGTGGATGAAACTGGAGAAAGGGCATGGGGCTCAGTTCCAGTGTGAGGTTTAAGTTCAACTTTAAGGTACCGGGCGATCGTTTCCAAGAGGGTTTCTGCTTGAAAAGGTTTGCGGATAAAATCATCACAGCCTGCATTGAGGATCTGTTGCCGTTGTTCTTCAAAGGCACTGGCGGTTAAAGCAATAATAATCGTCCCTTGACCTTCAGGGCTTTCCTTAATGCTCTGGGTTGCCTGATACCCATCCATCACGGGCATGCGCATATCCATCAGAATTAAATCCGGTTGCCACGATCGCCAGCGTTCGATCGCCACTTTGCCATTTTCCGCCTCCTGCACCTCAAAGCCCATATCCGTCAACATCTTTACCAGTAATAAACGATTGGTGGCATGATCCTCAACCGCCAGAATTTTAGGTCTACTGCGGGACGAACTGAGATCGAGGGTTCTGATGGTGTTGGTCAAACGTGGAGATGAATCTACCTCTTGCGCAGATCTCGGTTGGTAACGGATCCAAAAGACAAACAGAGATCCCTCATTCACCTGGCTAGAAACCTGTAGATCTCCCCCCATCAATTGAACAAATTTACGACTAATGGGCAACCCTAAACCCGTCCCTTCACCGGACTGTAAACCACTGCTGGTTTGGCTAAAGGGTTCAAAGAGTTGGTGCCGTTCCTCGGGCGCAATGCCCACCCCCGTATCTTGGATACTAAAGCTTAAATAGGACTGCTCAGGGTTTAACTCCACTTCAGAGTCTTGCGGATAGTTTGTGTCAACAATCAAAGAGACGCTACCGGTTTCCGTAAATTTGATGGCATTGCCAATTAAATTAATTAAAACCTGGCGTAATTTGCCTTTATCGGTACTAATAAACTGGGGAACGCTGGAAGTCCAGCTAAAGGACAGATCGATATTTTTACTTTCCGCTTTGACCCTTAACATTCGTTCTATATCCGTCAAAAAGAGCCAAAGATCAAAGCTATTTTCCTGATAGCTAATGCGTCCCGATTCAATTTTAGTCATTTCTAAAATATCATTAATCAGTTCCAGTAAATGCTCGCTACTCCGATTAATAATATTGATGTATTCCTGGTGAGTTGGTGCTAGGGAAGCATCCCGTTGCATGATTTGGGTAAAGCCTAAAACCGCATTTAAGGGGGTTCTTAATTCATGACTCATGTTGGCCAAAAATTCACTTTTCGCCCGATTCGCCCGATCGGCGATTTCCTTGGCCTCCTGCAGGGCTAAGGATTGTTGCCGCGTTTGCTCTAGCAGTTCTACCTGTTGAATGGCAACCCCTAACTGGCCAGCCAATTGCACCATCATTTTGACCTCCTCATGCAACCACTGGCGTGGCCCATCATTCTGATAGGCGGCCAAGAGTCCCCAAAGTTGATTGCCCACAAAAATGGGCACAATCAGATAAGCTTTGGCTTCTAGGGTTTTTAAAAGTTTGAGATAACAGTCACTAAAGCCTTCCTGTTCAATATCCGGCACACAACGATAGCTGCGGCGGCGGCGATAAAATCCCCCTTGGTTTTCCTGCAGATAGGTATCCTGCAGTAAGTCTTCTTCATTTTCCAGATCAATGGCATTTTGAATCGTGCAGGCATCATTCTGCACCGTCACCTCTAACAAAATCTGGGGAAACGGCGGGCTGACTAAGGCCGTCCACTGCTGAGCAACGGACTCCGCAATTAAGGAACCACTCCAATCCGCATTAAAACGATAAATTAAAACGCGATCGCAGCCTAAAACCTGTCGCACTGAATGGGTCGTCGTGCCAAAAATCTTTTCCAAATCGAGGGTCTGGCGCATCTGCCGAATAATGGCCCCCACGGTGCGCTCCCGATCGGCGGTTTGCCGCAGCGTTAATTCTGCACGTTTACGGCTGGTAATGTCACTGAGGGTACACACCACCTGTTCAATGCTTTCGCTCTCGGGATCGGATCCTTCCGGTCGGACAAACTGAGGTTGAACGTTGACCAATACCCAGCGTTGCTCCCCTTTGGGCAGACGTATACCCAAAACCTCGTTAAACAGGGGTTTACGTTGCTGGATCGATCGCTGCACCGGTAAGCGATCGAAGGGAATGGGCTGTCCCTGTTCGTCAATGAAGGTGCACTGGTTGCCAAAAGTTTCTAAGGGTTGTAACGCATCCTCCTCACAACAGTGGAGCAACTCTAGCGCTGCGGTATTGGCAATGATGATTTCGGACTGAGGGTTGATCAGTAAAACCCCAACCTGCATTTCTTGAATCAGGAGCCGAAAACGTTCTTCACTTTTTTGAAGGGTTTGTGCCCGTAGGGATTGTCGAAATAATTTTTGTTCGTACAGGGAGGCCAACAAGGCCAAACTGAACATCAGTAACGTTCCCACCCCCACCGCGATCGCCAGGGAGACGTTGGATGTAGATTTCGGTTGCTCGACGAGTATGGGGGGAAATTGGGTTGCCGCAATGCCGGTGTAGTGCATCCCAGTGATCCCTAAAGCGATCAAGGTAGCGCTAGCGACCTTCAAGGTGGGGCGATGTTGTTCCTCCTCAAACCAACAACTCAGCCCGAAGGCTGCAAAGGCGGTCATAAACGCTAGACCCAGGGAAATGCCCACCAGAAAGGGGTTATAGTACACCTCTCCCGTCATCTCGACGGCGAACATTCCCCCATAATGTAAACCAACGATCGTCCCCCCCAGGCAGACTCCGCTGCCTAACCATGCGAGCCGATACACCGGGGTTAAACTCAACACCCCCAAGGTCAGGGCCGACCCCCCAATCCCGATCGCCAGGGCCAACAAGGTTAACTGAAGGTTGTAGTGGACGGGAATTACCCACTGTAAAGCCAACATTCCCAGGAAGTGCATAGACCACACCCCAGTGCCCAATACCACCGCACCACAGAGGAGCCATGCCAGCCAGTATTTACTTCGGGTCTGAATGTAAGGTGCTAAATCCAAGGTGGTATAGGAGGCAATGAGGGCAATCACCAAGGACAGTAACACCAGGAAGGGGTTATAGGCAGTCGCAGCGAAGGGCATGAAATCACGAGAGAACGGATAGGGGAAAGTTTTCCACCGGATGAGTGGAGGGGATCCAGCTTATTCTAATGTTTAAAAAATTCGGGTTAACAACGAGAAAAAACCAAAGCCCAACAGCAGCGCTCCACTGGTGGGGTTAATCCAGCCCGACCATTGACGTACCGATAAAATAGTCTTGAGGTTACTGATAAAGGTTCCGGCAATAACCAGCGGTGACACGTAACCGATTCCATAGGCGAGTAAAAGCCCCGCCCCGAGGAGCGGATCCTGGGTCGTAGAAATCCAAGCCAGTAACGTTGCAAGGACGGGAGTACTGCAGGGGGAGGCCACTAAGCCAAAGGTTAAGCCCAAACCATAGGAGCGGACACTACGGGGCCATTGAGGGGGAATCCAGTCCTGAGTCCCCCATTGGGGAAACTGGAGCGGCAGCAACTCTAAAAGATTCAGCCCCATCACGATCGCAATGCCACTGACGATTAAGGAAACTCCCCACCCCACTTGACCATAGACCCGACCCACGATCGTCGCCAGAATTCCTAACCCTGCCAAAGTGGTTGCCAATCCTAGGGCAAACCAGAGGGACTGGATGAGACCTTGCCAGCGAGGATGGTTACCGTCAGCAGGGGTATATCCCCCTAAATATCCCAACGTAATCGGCAGCATGGAAATCATGCAGGGGGTCAAGCTCGTCATCAAACCCGCCAGGAGCAAAATCAAAAGACTCAGGGGGGTTAAATGGAGTAATTGACTGGAAACCCAGTGATTCGCTAGTTCCTGTGTGTGATAGATCCAGGTATTCATAAGGGAAAGTGGATAGACTTACCGCTCAAAGTTGAAAGAATAAACGGGAGCATTCCCCGCCAAGACTCTTA
>JBMTZC010000116.1:0-11591 GCA_049455215.1 Prochlorotrichaceae cyanobacterium | reverse complement strand
GAAAGTCCCCCTTATTAAGGGGGATTTAGGGGGATCCAGCTAAATCGATCGGTTTGATCAAGATGTGTTTACACGGTAGCTTCGCAAGGGGGAGGATCGGATTGGCTCGGAGTTTCCACCCTTTCCAAGGGGGGATTAAGGGGGGTAAATCAGCTTTTGGGTACTCTTTCAAGCGCTTAATTTAAGCTTTTACCGACCGATTTATTCCGTTTCTGATCCTCAGTACAGGAAACGGCAGCAACAAAGTTTATCAACAATGAAAACTGATTTAATTCGACGCTTATTAAAACCTGCGATCAAACTCTGGCTCCGATCTCAAGTGGAAGCCTCTCATCAAATTGAATTTGAAATTGAAAGTAGCGATCGGGAATTACTTTCTGGAAAAATCAATCAAATTTTTGTTTCAGGGGAAGAGATTGTTTATCAAGGGTTGCACTTAAGTGCGGTGCAGTTAAACACCCAGGACATTCAGTTTAATTTAGGGCAAATCGTGAGAGGAAAATCCTTTCGCCTCCTCCATCCCTTACAGGCAGCAGGCACTTTATTTTTACGCGAAACCGATCTCAATGCCTCGATCGCTTCTCCCTTACTAGGGAACGTTCTTGAAGAATTATTAGATCAATGGGCCGCTCCCCTGAAAACCCTGCCCCACTGGACTGAAATGGGCACCGATCACCATTGGCGAGAGATTGAAATTGCCTTTAAGACAGACACCTTGAATTTGAAGGCAAACTTTCACTCTGCCCACACCGACACCATTCCCCTGCACTTAACCGCAACCGTTCAGGTCTCTACCCCCCAAACGATCGTTCTCAATAACCTAATCTGGGACTGTCCTGATCCGCAGTTTCAGCACGCCCTAGCCACCACCACAGAACTAACGATCGCCCTGGGTTCTGAAGCAGCGATTGATACCCTCACGCTCGAACCGGGCCAAGTCACCTGCCAGATGCATATTGTCATTTCTCCCTGAAATGAGCACATCTCGATGAAGTGTGGCAAGCAATCCCCATTCCTGCGGGGTACCGGCGGCTATCAGCACTGTTGACGAAAAGCGTTGACGGCTTCCAGGGGGGAAGCCATCTGGGTACACTGCACCAACAAGTTCAGATCCGTACTCCTGAACTCATGAATAAGTTGTCTAACGTTTCAAATTCTTGCCAGGTATAGGTTCCTGGCATCTTGAGCCGTTGTTCTTCTTCACTATCTGTTTTGACGGTGAGCGTTAACGACATAGACCCTACTCCCTTGATGGCGATCGTGGGCTACAGCATGAAAGAAAAATGGGGTACGACTTAAGGCGAGAGAGTGCGGCGCTCTCTCCCTGATTTTTCCGCCTTAAGCGAAAAGCCGAAAAATGCTTTAATTGATTTTAATATTGAAAGCGATCGTCTCTGTCTTTTCAATAGTCTCCCTCTCTTCTTCATTTTTTACTATGACAACGGCATGGCAACAGATTACAGGCGGCATTACGGCTCCCAAGGGCTATCGGGCCGCAGGCATTGCAGCGGGGCTCAAACCCTCGGGACTACCCGATTTAGCCTTGATTGTTTCTGACGTAGAGACGATCGCTGCGGGAGTTTTTACCACCAGCCAAGTACGGGCGGCCTGTGTAGACTATTGCCGTCAGCGCCTGCAGGAAAAACTTTCGGCGCGGGTAATTTTGTGTAACGCGGGTCAAGCCAATGCGGCTACTGGCGATGAGGGCTGGGCTGATGCTATCGACAGTGCCCAATCCGTGGCCGCCGCCCTCAACCTCTCCGCGGATGAGGTTCTCATTGCTTCCACCGGCGTGATTGGGCAGCGCATTAAAATGGATGCCCTCAAAGCGGGGATTGCGCCCCTTGTCGCCGCCCTGTCTGAAACGGGATCCGATGCCGCTGCAAAAGCCATTGTGACGACCGATCTCGTCACCAAATCCGTTGCCTTAGAAACCACCCTCCACGATCGTCCTGTGCGCATTGGGGGCATTTGCAAAGGCTCCGGCATGATTCACCCCAACATGGCTACCATGTTAGCCTTCGTGACTTGCGATGCAGCAGTGTCGCCTCACCTCTGGCAGGAAATGGTCAGCCGCGCAGCGGATCGTAGTTTTAACCAAATCACGGTGGATGGTGATACCAGCACCAACGATTGCTTGATTGCCTTAGCCAATGGGCAGTCCCGTACCCCCGCAATCACCGAGATGGGGCCGGATGCTGAACGCCTAGAAGCCATGCTCACCCAAGTTTGTATTGATCTCGCCAAAGCGATCGCCCGGGATGGGGAAGGAGCCACCTGCTTAATTGAAGTTCAGGTCTCTGGCGCAAATACCGAAGAACAAGCTCGTCAAGTGGCCAGAACGATCGCCGGTTCCTCCTTAGTCAAATCAGCAGTCTTTGGGCGGGATCCCAACTGGGGACGCATTGCCGCCGCCGCCGGTCGGGCCGGGGTTTCCTTCAACCAAAACGATCTCCGCATTCACCTCGGAGACTTTCACTTAATGGAAAAGGGACAGCCTCTCCCCTTCGATCGTCCTGCCGCCAGTGCCTATTTGAAAGCCAAAGCAGCAGGGGCCTACCTGCAAGAGGACACCGTTTTGATGCGGGTTTCTCTGGGGGATGGGCCAGGACAAGGAACCGCCTGGGGCTGCGACCTGAGTTATGACTATGTGAAAATCAACGCCGAATACACCACCTAGTAGATACCAACTAGTACACATTACCTACAGTCCATAACGCTTTCTAGTCCCGTAGGGTGAGCATCTCGCTCATCTTACGGGACACCTGCCCAGACTAGAACCGGATCAGACGAGGGGAGAGCCCTTCTAACTTCCCCTTGGTAAGGGGAAGGATCCTATTGGATCGGAGTCTCCCCCTTTTGTAGGGCCCTTTTGCAAGGGGGGATTAAGGGGGGTACTGATTTATGCCTAACAGTACGACAGTCACCATGAATCGAAATATCTCAAAATTATAGATACTTCACGGCGGGGTTTCCACTGATCTGGGTTGAAGGGTTGAAGGGGGAAGTTTCTGCGCTATTATCGCAAAAAGCGATGCTATCCCTAATCCTTATTTTCCTGGAGTCCTGTCATGAGTTATGCCATGAATCGTCGTGCATACGCGGAAACCTACGGCCCAACGGTGGGCGATCGGGTGCGCTTGGCGGATACGGAATTGATCATTGAGGTGGAGCAGGACTACACCACCTACGGGGATGAGGTTAAGTTTGGTGGCGGTAAGGTGATTCGGGATGGCATGGGTCAGTCTCCCTATTCCCGAGGGGAGGGGGCTGTGGATTTGGTGATTACCAATGCTCTGATTCTCGATTGGTGGGGTATTGTCAAGGCAGATGTGGGCATTAAGGACGGCAATATTGTTGCGATCGGTAAAGCGGGAAATCCCTATATCCAAGATGATGTGACGATCGTTATTGGCCCGGGTACGGAGGCGATCGCTGGGGAAGGCATGATTTTGACCGCTGGCGGGGTAGACTCCCACATTCACTTCATCTGTCCCCAACAAATTGAAACGGCGATCGCCTCGGGGATTACCACCATGATTGGTGGAGGTACGGGCCCCGCCACGGGTACCAATGCCACGACCTGTACCCCCGGATCCTGGTATTTAGCGCGAATGTTAGAAGCGGCGGAAGCGTTTCCGATGAATTTGGGATTTCTGGGCAAAGGGAATAGTAGTCAACCGGAAGCCCTGCGAGAGCAAGTTCTGGCGGGGGCCATGGGCTTAAAGCTTCATGAAGATTGGGGGACGACTCCTGCCACCATCGATACCTGTTTGAGTGTGGCGGATCACTACGATGTTCAGGTCGCTATCCACACCGATACCCTTAATGAAGCGGGCTTTGTGGAACATACGATCGCCGCCTTCAAAAATCGGGCCATTCACACCTATCACACCGAAGGGGCTGGGGGTGGCCATGCGCCGGACATCATTAAAGTCTGTGGTTTAGCCAACGTGCTGCCCTCCTCCACAAACCCCACCCGTCCCTATACCCTCAATACCCTGGACGAGCATTTGGATATGCTGATGGTGTGTCACCACCTCAGCCCCAGCATTCCCGAAGATGTGGCCTTTGCCGAATCTCGGATCCGCCGGGAAACGATCGCAGCGGAGGATATTCTCCACGATCTCGGAGCCTTTAGTATGATTGCCTCTGACTCCCAAGCCATGGGCCGGGTGGGGGAAGTAATTTGTCGAACCTGGCAAACGGCCCACAAAATGAAAGTACAGCGGGGCTGGCTCAGTGCCCCCAGCGCAGAGGCCAACAGCGTTGAAGCCAATAGCCGCAACGACAATTTCCGCGCCAAGCGTTACGTCGCAAAATATACGATCAACCCCGCCATCACCCACGGCATTAGTGAGTATGTTGGTTCCGTAGAAGTGGGGAAACTGGCGGATCTCTGTCTGTGGAAACCCGCGTTTTTTGGGGTTAAACCGGAAATAGTCATCAAAGGTGGATTGATTGCCTGGGCTCAAATGGGGGATGCCAATGCCAGTATTCCCACCCCGCAGCCCATTCACATGCGTCCGATGTTCGGCAGCTTTGGGTCAGCGCTCGCCTCGACCCGTTTTACCTTTGTCTCCCAGGCCGGTTTAGCGGCGGGAATACCAGAACAGTTGCAACTACGATCGCGGGTGGCTGCCGTCAGAAATACCCGCACTATCCAGAAGCAGGATTTGAAGCTGAATGCCGCCTTGCCCCAGGTAGAAGTTGATCCCGAAACCTACGAAGTTCGGGCGGATGGAGAACTGTTGACCTGCGAACCCGCCACGGTGCTCCCCCTGGCCCAGCGTTACTTTCTCTTCTAAAGGAACTCTTCTAAAGGAATCCGGTTCATCCTGGAATTTCAGGGAATCTAGCTATTATCATGGATTACTTTAAGTTCTTTGCGCTGGTTTATGGTTGAACATCTTTCCTCCACTCCCTCCGATTCGGTTTTTCCCGCCACAGCTCCCGCTGCGAATCCGGTCTTTTTCCGCACCTATAGTCGTAAAACTCCTAAGGGTCGAGAAAGTTGGGGGGAGGTGTGCGATCGTACCCTCAAGGGCTTAGTTGAACTGGGCAATCTGACCCCCGCAGAAGCAGACTTAATTCACCAGCAACAACGATCGCTTCGTGCCCTCACTTCCGGTCGCTGGCTCTGGATTGGGGGAACCCCCTGGATTTCCATGCCAGAAAACTTTTCGGGGGGGTATAACTGCACCTCCACTAACGTGACGGACTGGCGAGCCTTCGGTTTGATGATGAACCTAGCGATGATGGGCTGTGGCACGGGGGCCGTCCTAGAACCTTGCTATATTGAGCAACTCCCCCCCATTCGCAACAAGCTTCAGGTCACGATCGCCTCCCCCGTGGGGGCTGTACCTGCCGCAGAACGCCAAGACACAACGATCGTCAAGATTGATGGTCATCATCAAGTGGAAATTGTCGCGGGAGATAGCCGTCAAGGTTGGGTAGACTCCTATCAAGCCATTCTGGAACTGGCCAGTGATCCCCGCTTTAGTCAAGAACAGGGCTTAGAGAGCCAAGCTCCCGTTATAGAAGTCACCGTCAATTTAGGAAACGTGCGCCCCTCCGGAGAAGCCTTGAAAGGCTTTGGGGGAGTGTCCAATCCCATTAAGTTACCGGGACTCTACGAGCGGTGTGCTGCCATTCTCAATAAAGCGATCGGCCGTCAACTGACCTCCGTGGAGTGTTGTTTATTAATCGATGAAGCCGCGATCGTCGTGGTGGCGGGTAACGTCAGACGGAGCGCAGGCATTCGTCAATTTGCTGCTGAGGATGCCCTTGGGGCTGCCGCCAAAGATAATCTCTGGGGACAGGATGAAAACGGCAACTGGCGCATTGATCCCGAACGAGATGCCCTGCGCATGGCCAACCATACCCGCGTTTTTCACCGGAAACCCACAGCGCAAGAAATCACCGATGCCGTGCGGAAGCAGTTCTACTCTGGAGAAGGAGCCATTCAATACGCTCCAGAAGCGATCGCCCGGGGCAACGCAGATTTACTGCCCCACCCGGAACTGAAACAGGAATTCATGGAAATCTACACCAGCCTGGGGCGGGAAGAAGCCAAAGGCTGGATTCGTCAGCACCATCCAGAGATGCCGGAAGATGAGCTAGAGCACCGCCTACAGCGCTATGGTTTGAATCCTTGTGGTGAAATTTGCGGTTCCCTCTTTCATTGCAACCTAGGGGAAATCCACCTCAATCAAATCGATCCCACGGACTATTCTGCCCAGGAACAAGCGTTTCAATCCGCTGCTTTGTCCGTTGCCGTACTCCTCAACCACCAATTCCAAGAACCCCGCTATCAACAATCCCGGCTCTGGGATCCCATCGTTGGCGTATCCTTTACCGGCTTATTTGACTTTTTTGTTCATGCCTTTGGAGCAGAGTGGCTGCACTGGTGGGCCGCTGGGCGACCGGACACGGAGCAGGGCAAAATCTTTAAGAGCAAGGAAGCCAACTATTTAGCAACCTGGCGCGACATTGTTCATCAAACCATTTGGGACTATTGCGATCGTCATGGACTGAAACGCCCCAACCGCTGTACTACTGTCCAACCTTCGGGAACGAAAAGTTTACTCACCGGTGCTTCCCCCGGCTGGCATCCCCCCAAGTCTCAGCGCTTCTTACGACGCATTACCTTCCGCAAAGAAGATGCCGTCGCCATGGCTTGCCTGGACTACGGGTACAACATCATTCCCTCCCAGTCCGACAAGGATGAGCAGGGCAACCTCCTCAACGATCCCTTTGATCCCCGCTGTACCGAATGGTTAGTGGAAATTCCCACCGCAGTGAGTTGGGCAGACTTACCCGGTGCCGATACCGTAGATATTAGTCAATTCTCCGCTCTGGCTCAGTTTGACTTTTATATGCAGGTACAACGCCACTACACCCGCCACAATACCTCCGCAACGATCGAACTGCGGGAAGCGGAAGTAGAGCCCCTAGCCCAGGCAATTTACGACTCCATTACTCAAGGCGATGGCTATATGTCTGCCGCCCTGCTGGCCCGGTTTGACGATCACCAAACCTTCCCGCGCTTGCCCTTTGAGCCCATTTCTAAGGACGTATACGATCGCTTACAGGCGGAAGTTGTGGCACGGCGCAAAACCGCTGATTTCTTTGCAGCCCTGCAAACCTACGATGCGATCGCCCCCCGCCAGGGCTTAATAGAAGAAGCGGGCCCGGCGGGCTGTGACTCTGACAAGTGCTTACTGCCGGAACCCAGTTAGTTGGGGAGCAATTATTTCTAGTCAGAGATTGTGTTTCACAGGGTTCTTTGCTCGTCACTTCCTAACAAGTCGTTGCAGGCGGATGCGTAGACTCGCACCGCCGAGCTGAGTCGTTATGCTTCCGAAGGAAAATCATGGATAAACCAGTAATCACTAAAGAAGAAATTGAAGCGTATGAAGGGATAACCAAGACACACTTTCTGAATGAGAAAGCGGTACGCAAAAATAAGTCTTTGGGTGACCTTGTTGGCATTACTGGTTTCGGTTTTCATCTTGTAGAACTTGAGCCAAATGCGGAGACTTCACAGCAACATTTACATCATTATGAAGATGAGTGTGTTTATGTTTTGCAGGGTGAAGCGACTGCCTATGTGGGAGATGAGGAGTTCACCCTTAGAGAGGGTGATTTCATTGGCTATCCAGCAGGTGGAAAAGCCCACAATATCGTAAATACAAGTAACAGTGTATTTAAGTGTATCGTAGTCGGACAAAGATTAGATCACGAAGTCGTAGATTATCCTAAGCTGGGTAAGAGGTTATTCTGCAACAATGGAATGCCGTACAACTTGGTTAGTAAGAGCGAAATAGAGGAACCCGAATTAGGTAAAAAGGTATAAAACTGGCTATACCAACCAACAATTTTTCCGATCGTCCCCTTAAACGCAGGTTAACCTGGATCCCAGGCTATCCTCTGTAACAAATTTTTGCGGCTTTTCTCTGCCCCACAGCAGAGATGGTATTCTTACCTATAAATAGGTCTGAAATTAAGGTTGGAAGCGATCGGTATCCCCTAGAATTCGGTTGCTTGGATCCCAATGCAAGCCCTTACATAATAATACTTTGTAATTAAGTATGAGGGATAGTATTAATGTCCTGTCGAATTCTTCATTGTGGGAAATCACTGAATAATTACAATCTCTGCATTGAGTATTCAGTTGCTGGTTTCGGTACGCGAGGGCCAGAAAAAGATGACATTGTTTTTCTCGCCGTTAACCATGAAAAGCAAACGCTTTGTGGACTTCGGGCAAGATTAGGTGAACCAACGGATCAACAGCCCTGGCCGGATGCCGATCGTTATGTATCCGCCTATAAGCTTATTGATATTGAATATGCCAATCCCTTCGATATTCGTTTTCTTGGAGACTACGGTGGCAAGTACTGGCCTCTTAAGTTTTTACAAGGTGCTAAAGCGATAAAAGAGGAGAAAGCGATTCAAGCACTTCATGATGCTTTTGATCTGCACCGTGTTGAGCACCCTGTCCAATTGCTTAAGGAAAATGACTTAAATGTTCAAGAGAAGGAAGAGGAAGAAGATACCCTTCTAGACGTAGATCCCAGTGAACTATCAGAAATATTGCAAGAAGTTCCGGAAGCAAAAATTAATGTTATGGGAACGTTTCAGACAATCCCATTCAAAAATGAGACAGATGCTCTTCGTGGTCTTGAAAGTCTAGTAAACGAAAATTTTTACAATCTATTTCCTCGCTACAGTTCTTACCAATCCTTGCTGATTCCAGAAAATCGCTTATTTTTATCATCTGGTGTTGAAGCGCGTGGCGAAAAATTAATCAAAGGTATTAGGTCTATTCCTGATGCACTTTTGATTGTCTATAGTGAGTATGAAAAGCAGCCCTTTAAAATTGCACTCATTGAATACGAATGTTTTGGCGAAAACAAGACTCGTTCCCAAGAAAAATCAAATTATCTGAATGGGCAAGTAATTCCACAACTCATGCGATTTGCATCTGCATTTAGCATAGTCACGGATAAACAGATCCGAGATCAGACTATTAAAATTTGGGTCGATAAGATCATACGTTACATATACACGACCCCAGAGTATATCAGCAAGGTTTCAGGTTGGATTAAGAAAATTCGTCCAGATCTTTCAGATCAACTGGTTGGACGAGAGATTGATCAAGTTCTCACTGAAGCTTTTCAGAAAGCTCTGCAAATTCTTTTGATTATTGATGATTTGAGTGATGAGCAAAAAGACACGATCACTAATGTAATTCGGGCGTTCAAACTTGAGAGCGGTGAAAGTATAGAATTTATTTCGTACATTGTCCGTCTTGAACAACGTATTCGGGTTTCAGATGCTGACGCGGAATATGCTTTATCAGTTCAGTAATAAATAGCACGATCATCTTTTTAAGTCAGCACGATCGTCCTCATCGGGTGGCTTGAGGTACGGATCCAATTCTAAAAACTGTAATCCAAGCTTCCTTCCTTCCTTCCTTCCTTCCTTCTGTCCGACTGTAGCTGCTTGATAGGGCTTTCCACTGAAAGCGGAAAAATTTAATGGAAGCGCCGCACTCTTCCGCCTTAAGTTGGTAGCCCTTGATAGCAGAGTGGTAAAGAGAGTGGGTAAGATGGTGGAGGCAATCAGGATTAGATCCTGAATTTCCCCCAAGCCCTCCGCCTGAAAACGTCAGCAGGGGACTTGCCGCTACTCCCGCCCGTACCTTCGGCAGTACAACGCTATGTCTCTTAAACTGGTTAACCCCTTTTCCTATCCCCTGTCCATCACGGCGGGTGGTCTCCTGCTCTTTCTTGGGGTTCGCTTGGTCGCCCTCCCCAGCCTCGTTGTTATGCCCCTCGCCGCCGCCCTGACGATCGCTACCGCATACCTACGACAACACCAGGAACCCTCCCCAGAAAAGGAACGCTTAAGCCAAGTCCAATCTGAACTGGAGGGGGTGAGACGATCGGCCCAAAACCTGCGAGAACAGGCCCAAACCCTACAGACCCAAGCCAAGGTTATTTTGCGCCAGGAACAGCTTTCGCCCCTGTCCATGGACATTTTAGCGGCCGTACAATATGGCTGCGATTTAGCCATCTCCTTGCCCGAAAAGGTTGAAATGCTCGCGGTTAAGATCCCCGATACCCGATCGCTCCTAGATGCTACTGCCCTACAGCAACAACTACAACAAGTTCGCGCAGAAAAGGTTAAAGCAACCGGCCGTTCTTTAGCATCCCTGGAACGCTTAGAAGCCAGCTTAAAACGAAATCTCAAACTCACCACTGCCAATCAAGACGATCGCCAGGCCCAAATTCATAATCTTTCTGCCTTAATTCAAGAATCGGCTGGGGTACTGCAACGGTTACAAAATCACTTACAAACCGCCAATCTTGCCGATACCACCCAAATCGATCGCTTACAGGCCTTGGTGGAAGAAATGAACCAATTGCAACAGGAAATGAATCTCTTTGTTTAATCAGGGTTGGGGAATGGCACTGGTCTCTAAAGAGATGATAGAGGACTGAGAAGTTAATCCTGTAAGCGTCCCAGGCAATTTGCTGTGAAGTCCCTGATAAGCTTTGCTTAGTAGGCATCCAGGAACTTATCCCCCATTAACAGTTCAGTGCCAGCTTGAGCTTTTTCGGTTTCGTACCTCAACCCAACCTATGGCAAGACGATCGCACTTACTCTAGCTGATATGCGGTCACTATTCGATCATTTTGAGGGTTATAAACAGCTATAACGCTGCTATATTGCTTATGAGAAAAGAGATATTTTAAACAATTATGTTTTCCTGAAGGCATAGTTGCGCTAAGGCTGTAACCAGCCCCTTCAAGAAGAGTAAAAAACTCTTGTTTTGGTAAGGACTTAACGGTAAAACGAGCTAAACCTTTAATAGCAGGATGTTTATTTAAAGGCACGAGACTCAATACCCTCAACACCTGTTTTTGTATTTTTTTCAATTCGTTTAAATTGATCAAATGGAGTATGCCAAGATAAGCCATTCGTTAAGATAATTCCAAATCCTATAAACGTAGGAACGATAAAAGGATAGAAGTACGGCTCATCATCAACTTCAGTTCCACCAATTTGAATAATGAAACTCCCACACCAAAAGTAAATTCCAGACATTTGAAGATCTAAACTATACGTTAGCGATCGTATGTTTTTTTGAGGACTCATAGTAAGAACTCTGTTAAGTCTGGTACTCACGTAATTTACCTCACCCTAGCAACAGTGTCAAAGTCGGTATAGACAATTGGTAACTTTATACCCTGGGATCCCGTACCTTGACATCAAAAACTTAGCGATTGCAACAAAATGTTGAGACGGCCAAGCTATCAAAACGATCGGTTCTAATTGACTAAGACGATCGCTTCTCACCTCACCCAATTTCCTCCACCAAAACGATCGCTTCTAAACGATAATAAGTTTCAGCTTTTGGGTTTCGTGCCTCAACCCAACCTACGGCGAAACGATCGCACTAAGCAAAGGTTATCAGTGTGCTCATAGCAAATCGCCTAAGACGCTTACAGGATTTGCTTTTCAGACCTCTATCATTTTTTTAGAGACCAGGGTATCAACTTAAGGCGGAAGAGGGGGGGGGG
>JBMTZC010000115.1:0-11727 GCA_049455215.1 Prochlorotrichaceae cyanobacterium | reverse complement strand
GGCTTCCCGGATTTCTGCCTCTGAAAAACCCAGGGCTGCGGCAACTTGTTCCACACTGAGTCCCAAAGCCAATAACCGGGAAATGGCATTGTAGCGGGCTTGAGCTTCCTGTTCAGCGCGTGCCTGTTCCTGTTCAGCCCGTTCCTGTTCCTGATTTGCCCGTTCTCGTTCCTGTTCAGCCCGTTCCCGTTCTAGATTCACGGTGTGTAAGGCGGCTTCTAGCTGTTCTGCAATCTCGTCATACCGGGTAAAGGGGGTTCCATCAGGTCGGAGCAATTGCAACTCCGTCTCGGAATGGCTAAAACGAATGCCCAAACGTGGGCTAACCCAATCGGTGAAATTATCAATAATCTCTAGACCCATCTCACCCCGCAAACAACCGCTTAAATCGTTACGATCGGGATCATAAATATAATATTCCTCTACCCCATAGCGATCGTAAAAAATCTGTTTCCGGTGCATTTCCTTGAGGGTATTCCCAGGAGAAAGAATCTCAAACACCACTTGGGGTGCAATCCCTCCCTCTTTCCATTGCTGATAGGAGCCTCGATCGCCCTTGGCTGCCCCAAAGACAACCATGACATCCGGGGCTTGACGAATTTTATTATTGCCTTCCACGGGATACCAGAGCAGATCCCCCGCCACAAAGACTTGCTCCTCTTTAGAAAAAAGCCAGTCGAGATTGTAGTGAATGATGGTAATCCAACGAAACTGTTTCGTATTGTCTGCCATGGGTTGACCATCACTGTCAGGATAATGAATCTGAGGGCGCTGATCGGATGAAACCGCTGGGGGGGCGATGGTGGCAGAGGGAAGAGGGGCAACCACGATCGTTTCTCCTGAAAATAGTAGGGTTCACTCTATTGTCGCTCTACAAGTTTAGCACTGTGCTAGGTAGGCCTGAGGAGTAGGGTGATGTGTGGAAACGCCAGGGGTGCAGAGTCCTTCCCTTCAGCCCGATTCCAAATCGTTACGGTATGATCAAGCTTTGTGTCAGTTGTTTTTACGGCGATCAATGGACTCCTCAACCTCGTTTTCCAAGCCCCCCACGATCGTGATCCTACATGGGGATCAAACGGGGGAAGAACTTCTCCAGGAAACCCTTCGGGTTTTAGATGCAGATGTGATTGGCCATCACCTTACCTTTCGACATTTTGATCTCAGTCTGCAACAACGACAAGCAACTCAAAATCAGGTGGTGTGGGATGCCGCCCAAGCAACACGGGAGGCTGGACTAGCCCTCAAGGCGGCCACCATTACCCCTGAGCAGGTAGGGGATGTGGGCAGTCCCAATGCGATTCTGCGGGAGGCGTTGAGTGCCAAGGTCATTTTGCGCACAGGACGACGCATTCCCCGCGTTAACCCGATCGCGGGGGTGTATGCTCCAATTTCGGTGGTGCGCATGGCGGTGGATGATGCCTACGGTGCCCAGGAGTGGCGAGATCAACTGGAAGATGGCAATGAATTGGCCTGGCGTACCACCCGTCTCAGCCGATCCACCTGTCGGGCGGTGGCCGAGTTTACGTTTCAGCACGCTCAGCGACAGGGCGCGAAGGTCTTTGGCGGCCCTAAGTTCACCGTGAGTGCCACCTATGAAGGAATGTTTAAGGAAGAGCTAGATGCGGCGGCTCAGCACTACCCTGACGTGCCCTATCAGCCGTTGCTCATTGATGCTACCTTTGCCCTGCTGCTGCAAAGTTCCGGGGAGCCTTTAGTGATTCCGGCCCTCAATCGGGATGGCGATTTGCTCTCGGACTTAGTGTTGCAACTCTATGGCAGCATTGCCGGGTCAGAAAGTTTGGTACTGGGGTTTGACAGTAAAACGGGGAAGCCCAACTGCATTATGGCGGAAGCCCCCCACGGTACGGCTCCGGCCCTCTTTGGTAAAAATGTAGCGAACCCGATGGCGATGATCTTGGCGGCAGCCGCCTTACTGGGCTATATTCCGGCTCCGGAAGCATTAGCTAGTAGCCGAGCAATCTATGAAGCAGTTTTTGAAGCGATCGAGGTGGGCTATGCCACCCCAGATCTGGGAGGACATTGTTCGACCTCGGAATTTACCAATGAGGTGATCCGCCGGACTCAAGCCAAACTCTGCCAGCGGAGCCAGATCGCTGGAACGTAGAGAAATAAGGCTACGACCAACGAAACAGCGGCAGAAACGAGCACCGCTCCTGCCGCACAATCTTTAGCAATCTTGGCCAGTTCGTGGTAGGTCTGCTGAACCGCTAAATCCACCACGGATTCGATCGCGGTATTCAAAAGTTCTGTTCCCATGACAAAACCAATGGTAAGGAGAAGGATGGCAAATTGTTCGGGGCGAAACTGGAGATAGCACCCCAGACAGATTGCGATCGTACCGACAATGGTGTGAATCTTAAAGTTTCGTTGGGTCTGGAAGGCGTAATTGATCCCTTGCCAAGCATAGTTAAAGCTTTTGTGTAAACTGGCGGCCACTTGCCAGGCATACTGGCGATTGGGATAACGGTTTAGGGCATAGACTTCAGCGGGGGATTGGTTGCGATTGGCTGCTGGCGGTAATCGTAAGGAACGAGCGCTTACGGGTGATCGACGAGAACCAGGAGATTGAAGATTTTGAGTCATAACACACCAAAAAATAATCAACAAAAAGGGGGAAACCCTTTTACGTAAACCTAATCCCAGGTTTAAAGGGGGGAAACAGAATCTAACGCTTCAACCGACTGCTCAACAGACTCAGAAGTCTCAATAGCATTAGGGGGTACAAGTCCCACGCTTTGAAGAAGCCAAATCTGCTGATTTACCATGCGGTTAAAACTGTCCTCGTCAGGATGATCCCAGCCTAACAAATGTAAGAAGCCATGAACCGCTAGCCAGGATAATTCCACAACTAAGGAATGACCATTTTGTTGGGCTTGGTGCTGTGCCGTCGGAACGGAGATAACAATATCTCCCAGGTAGAACGGCTCTGCAGAATTGTGGGGAAGCAAGGCTTCAGCCCCATCTAAACTAGCAAATGACAGCACATCTGTCGGGCGATCGAGACCGCGATAGTCCCGATTGAGCACCTGCACTTCTTCAGCCTGAGCCAACCGTAGGGTTAATTCATAGCAGGAGTGCTGGGCAGGAGAGGGTAAGTTCTGCCAGGTGTGCTCTAGCCAGCCCTGGTACCAAGACTGCCAGGGAAGCTGATCGAGATCCGGCTCCCCGGCAAGACTCCCATAATGGTTTTGAACGAGAACGTCCAGATTGGGTACGACCACGGCTGTCCTTCCTGCCTTAACGTGTGAGATAGGATAACCCAATCAAAACCCCGAGGAGCGTGATCGTTGTCAGGAAAAAGTGGCTTAAGGATTTTCCCCGCTTACGCACCATATTACGCATGGCTAATTTGACATAGCTGGCGGATTCCGGTGTCGTGGTGTCTTCGACAGGGGGTGCAACCTCGGTCGAGGGGGTAGTTTCAGTCTTTTGGGACTCAGAGGAGGTCAAGGTCATAGGCGATCGCGGGGACGGATAGGGATAAATTACAATACGGGTTCTTCTAGTTTAACAAAACTTAATCTTTTCGTTCTGACCGTAGCCTGAAATCTCCCGCCATTGCAAACCGTCACGGAGTCCGGTGGACATTTATCCTCCAGGATTGCCCTGCAGGGAATTGCGATACGGAATTATCCTAATGAAGGATACCCAACGCCATTAGTTATGGTTCAATGACTTTGTTCGCGCTGTGTGAAGGATTAAGTGCAAATTTATGAGCATTTTGGATTCTCAGGGTCGTTTGTTTGGGCGGGTCAGTGTCTTGGATATTGCGGCGGGATTGATCATCATCGTTGTAGCGATCGGTATCTTCCTCATTCCAGGCCAGGGCGGATCCGTTGCCCAAGTGGGGGTAACGACCAAACCCGTGGAAATTGATCTCTGGGCCAGAGGATTAAGTGTTAAGAATCCAGAAACCTTCATCAGTACTCTGCTGGCGGAAGGCAAAACCAACATTATTATTCGCAACCAACCCTACGGTGAAGTAAAAATTTTGGCGGCTGAACCCACGCCCCGTTCCGTAGCCGTTCCCCAGCCTGATGGCTCCCTTCAATCTTTGCCGGATCCCCGTCCTGAACTGAACTATACGGCGGATCTGTTAGTGACGATCGGGGGAGATGCTCAAATTACCGCTAATGGGCCCGTGTTGGGCAATAGCAAAATGAAGATTGGCACGCCAGTAGAATTAGAAGGTCAAACCTATAACTTCAATGCCAGTGTGATTGAAGTGAGGGTGCTGTAAAACGGTAGAGTGGGTTCGTTGATCTCCACCCTCTCCCACTAAGCTCATGGTTTCAACAGGATCCCTCCCGGAACTCCAGGAAAAATTTGCCCCCCAGTTGTCTGAACCACAGTCCTTGGGGCTGCTGAAGCAAATTCAACAATGTCCGCTTTCCGTTCGAGGGCAAACCGTCAGTAGTTCCTATGTTCAGGGAGGGGATGTCAATCCCGATCGGGCTCCAATCCTATTACTGCATGGGTTTGATAGTTCTTTGTTGGAGTTTCGTCGTCTCTTCCCCTGTTTGGCAAAACACCAGGAAACCTGGGTTTTGGATTTATTAGGGTTTGGCTTCTCCGATCGTTCTTCCGGGCTACCCATTAACCCCGACACCATTAATGAACACCTCTACAGTTTCTGGCGCGAACAGTTACAGGAACGATCGCTCATTTTAGTGGGGGCTTCGATGGGGGGCGCAGTGGCTTTAAAGTTCGCCCTGAGTTATCCCCAGGCAGTGAAACAGCTCGTGTTGATTGCCAGTGCCGGGGTTCAAATGGGGCCCGTCATCGGTAAGTTTTTATTTCCACCCCTCGATCGCTGGGCCGTTGAGTTTTTACGGCGACCCGATGTGCGGCGCAATATTAGCCGGAATGCCTACGCCGATCCCGATCGCTGGGTCACCCCAGATGCAGAGGTCTGTGCCTCAATGCATTTGGAAATGCCCTACTGGGCCGAAGCCTTAAAAACCTTTACCAAAAGTGGGGGATATCCCTCCTTCCGCTCCCAATTGCCTCAAGTCCAAGCCCCTACCTTAATTCTCTGGGGACGGAACGATCGGATTTTAGGGACAAAAGACGCGATCGTTTTTCAGACCCAGTTACCCCATGCTCAATTGCAGTGGATCGAGGATTGTGGTCATGTTCCCCATCTAGAAAAGCCCGCAGAAACGGCGGAGCAGATTATCAACCGGTGCTAGGGGGGACTGAATTTCGTACCTTCAGTTGGTAGGCCATTGAATCAGCGTATTGCACTTTTGTGCATTGACGGGAGTGACACAGCCTCCCAAGATGAACCCAGTTGTCCTTAAATTTCTTTACATCGATCGCATGGAGACAACTCCAACCCGGTTAGTTCAGAAGGTTTGTCAACTCCTGAGTAAAGTGGGTTCACTCAGGGCTTAACAGGATTACCAGTAAGCTTGTCCCTTTGTACGCCATGACACTTTCAGGCTAGATTCTATCTATAAAGATTTTCGCTGTACCCATAAAGATTTTCATTGTCTCCATGCGATCGTTCTTAGGGCATATCCTGGTTATACCCGCACTTAGTATAGGTGTGGTGGTTTGCTCTATCCTCTCTCCCCCTGCCCTTGGTCAACTTGTACCGGATGACACCCTCGGCAATGAAGAGACGATCGTTCTCCCCAATCAAACGGTGAAGAATTTACCGGCAGACCTCATTCAGGGAGGGGCCGAACGGGGGGCTAACCTCTTTCATAGTTTTCTAGAATTTAACGTCAACAGCGGCCAGCGGGTTTACTTTGACAATCCAGGGGGCATCGATCGCATTTTAACGCGAGTGACGGGGCAGACACTGTCCGACATCGCAGGAACGTTAGGGGTCTTGGGCAATGCCGACCTATTTCTGCTCAATCCCAACGGTATTCTCTTTGGGCCCAACGCCAGCCTAGATGTCAATGGTTCTTTTATTGGCAGTACCGCCGCTAGTGTTCAGTTCAATGGATTTGAGTTTAGTGCCACCACCCCAACGGCTCCGCCAACACTGACCCTCAATGTGCCCCTGGGTCTGCAATATGGGCAAACAACGGGCATCATTGAAGCCACGGGAGTAGGGAATCATGCCAGTGGCGACCCCCTCACCATCACAAAAGTGAATCCCCAAGGGGGACTCACGGTACAGTCTGGCAAAACCTTGGCCCTCATCGGAGGAGGCCTGCGGCTCAACGGAGCGGCCTTAGAGGCGGTGGAGGGGCAGATCACTCTGATGGGTGTAGCGGGGCCAGGGAGTGTTAGCCTTACCCCCCATGATCAGGGCTGGACGTTTGCCCCCCAGAATCTCACCCCCCAGCCGATCGTGATGGAGAGCGGGAGCTTAGTGAAGGCGAGCAGTGGACTGCATTTTTATGGGTCTGATCTGACCTTAACGGATCAATCCTATATCTTGACGCAGATAGAGGATACGCCCTCTACCGGTGAAATGTACTTTGACCTTAGCGATCGTTTAGCGGTACTCGGGACTTCAGCGATCGTTACGGAGGCTTTAGGCACCGCAGCAGGAGTTCCCTTAACCGTAGAAGCGGGAAGCATTGAAGTGGACGACGGGGGACGCATCACGAGTCTGGCCGTTGGCCAGGGAGACGCAGGGGGTGTCACCCTCACGGCAACAGAAGCACTCGAGGTTCGAGGACAAGATCCCTCCATTCCCGGCGAGATCCGTTCCTCGACTCTGGGCTCTGGTGATGTGGGTTTGATCTACATTAGCTCCCCCTTCCTGACCCTGAATAATAACGGGGCGATCCGTTCCTCGACTCTGGGCTCTGGAAATCTGGGTTTGATCTACATTAGCTCCCCCTTCCTGACCCTGAATAATGGCGGGGCGATCGCCTCAACCTCCTTATTCCCGGGAACTGGCAATGCTGGTGAAATTCGGGTTGAAGCCCAAGAGATTAAAGTGATTGGGGTTGAACCCGTCAGTCTCTTACCCAGTGCCATTCGCAGTGCCACCCTCAGCGCCGGAGATGCGGGTCTTGTCAATATTCAAAGCGATCGGGTTTTCGTCACAGATGGTGGTCGGATTACGGCCCTCACTGCCAGTACGGGGAATGCAGGAGAGGTCAGGATCACCGCCTCGGAGCGGATTACCGTGGAAGGGCGTAGTCCCAATCAGCTGCCTAGCCTGATTTCTGCTGCCGCTAACGCCCTATCCCCCGCCACGCAGGAACGTTTTAATTTGCCGGATGTTCCCTCTGGGGATAGTGGATCCTTAACCCTCACCGCACCGGAAATTGTAGTTCAGGAGGGTGGACTGATTACCACCAATAACGAAGGCACAGGAAATGCGGGCACACTCTCCATCTTTAGCGATCGGTTAATCGTCAAGAATCGAGGGCAAATTAGTTCTACTGTTCTAACGGGGGCCGGGGGCGAAATTGTCATTGATACCGGAGACTTGAGCCTAGAGCAGGGGCTGATTAACGCTTCTGTGTTAGCCACGGGCACCGGGGGGGATATTCACATTACCGCCGCAGGCACGATCGCTTTAACCGGGATTCCCCTGGATCTCTCGACGTTATTTACTGAGTTTGCCCAAGATCCCCTCAACTTTTTAGGTACAAGTCCCCTGGCCAATGGGCTTATTACCTTTACCGGCAATGGCGGCAACAGTGGCCAGATTGATCTTCAAGCGCAAAACCTGACCATGGACAGCGGGGCCTTCATCACGACCTCTACGGTGGCCCAGGGCGATGCGGGATCTATTCGTCTCAATATTGCGGATCAGATTCGGGCAAACCATAGCTATGTGTTGACCACCACCTTCAACACTGGCAATGCGGGGGACTTGGAGGTAGAAACCCAGTCTCTCCGCACCGAGAATGGAGGGCTCTTTGCTACAGGCTACTTTGGGGCGGGGAATGGGGGCAAATTGACCGTCACCGCCACGGAATCCATTGACTTAGCGGACGATCGCTACGGGAATATTCGGGGCGGCTTCACCAGTGGTTCCCTCTTGCTCGGGGATATTACCAATCCCTTTACCATTCCCGGTAATGGTGGAGACCTGACGGTGCAAACCCCTCGGTTATCGATTCGCAATGGGGCCGCGCTGAACTCAAGCGCGGAAGGATCGGGCAATGCGGGCAACATCTCTATCCTCAGCGATCGGCTGAGACTGGAAACGGGAGGGTATATTTCGAGTCTGAGTACGGTGGGGCGCGGCGGAGATATTCAAATTACCGCAACAGAAGCGATCGATATTATCCAAACCGACACCTTCCCCAATCTCAGCGCGATCCAACTCCCCTTAGATCCTGACTTAATTCGCCAAGTGCAGAGTACGGGGATTACCTCCCTCTCTACGGGGCAATCTTCAGGCAACATTAACCTCTTGACCAAAGCCTTAACCCTCACCCAGCAAGGACTGATTGCCAGTACCAGTTTAGGACCAGGGCCAGGGGGAAATTTTAATCTCCAGGCCGAATCAGTGCTGCTGGACAACTCCTATATTGCGGCCTCTAGCTATGCCCAAGGCGATGCCGGCAATATCTCGATTTCCACCCAAACCTTAAAAACCCTGGGCAATTCTCTGATCGGTACTTTTGCCGCGGCCGAGGGGGATGCCGGTAATATCACCATTGCAGCGACGGATTCTGTTTACGTGCAAGGGACGGGCACACCCAGGGAATTGTTTGTCAGTGAGCGAGATTTGACACAAATCAACGGGGGGCTCTTTGCCCTAACCCAAGGGAGTCAGGGAGGCAATATCCGTATCCAGACCTCTGATCTCAGGATCACGCAACAGGGTGAACTGGCCACCTCGGCCACCGGTCAAGGTGTGGCGGGAGATATTGAGATTGAGAGCGATCGGGTGGTGTTGGATCAGGCCTTGATCTTAGCCACCAGTAATTTGGGACAGGGGGGGAATATCCAAATTAAGGCAAAAGATTGGCTGTTTTTCCAAAATGGCACCCGCCTCTCTGCCCAATCGGGCACAGCGGAATCGGGAGGCGGAAATGGGGGGAATATTAATTTAGAGAGCCCGATCATCCTGGGCATTGGTAACTCTGATGTCATTGCCAATGCCTTTGAAGGGGATGGGGGCAATATCAATATTGTGACCCAAGGGCTGTTGGGATTTACCGTTCAGAATGTGGACGATCCCCTAGGGGATCCGAGGAACAACATCACCGCAAGTTCCCGGTTTGGATCCTCGGGAACCACCAATATTAATAGCACCATTACCCCCACTAAAGGGTTAGTACCCTTAGCAACCGCGTTGGTCGATCCAGCCAATTCAATTGGCGATCGCTGTGCCATCAGTCCAAACAGTGACGGTAATCGGTTTACGGCAACGGGGCGAGGGGGATTACCCATAAGTCCGGCGAACTTGCCGACCCCCAGTTTTCTGATCACATTTCAGTCCGCCTTGTCCCCCCAAATGGCAGATCTCAACGATCGGGCCAGTCTGCTCTTTGAGCAGGGAGATCTCGCAACCGCCTACGCTACCTGGCAAGAGGCGGCTGACTTAGCGGCTGCCGTGGAAGATGCCGCTGGACAGCGATCGATCCACCTCAATCAACTGCAAACCCTGCAACTTTTAGGGTATCAAACCCAGACTTATCAGACCTTAAGCAGCCTCCAAACCACGATGGCGCAGGAACCCCATAGCCTCACCACAGCCGTCTTTTGGTTTCAGTTAGGTAATAGTGCTCAAAGTTTAGGGAAACTGGAGGAGGCCGCACAGGCTTTAACGGAGGCCTTAACGATCGCTCAAACCTTGTCATCTCCTCAGTCCCTATCGTTAAGCAGCCAAATCCTCCTTGGTTTAGGCCACAATGCCCGCGCTCAAGATCAGGTAGCCCAGGCGATCGAGTACTATCAACACGTCACCGCGATCGAACCCCATTCTCTCACCGCGTTTCAAGCGAAAGTAAGTGCCTTAGACTTAGCCCTGACTGAGGGGACAGGTAAGATTGGGCAAATAGGCAACATTGCTGAAACAGGGCAGTTACTGATCCAAGCCCCACAACTATTGCCCTCACGAACGAGTTTCTACAGTCAAATCCAACTCGCCTCATTGCTCCAACAGTCCTTAAACCACCAGAATCCCCTTGCAACTCCCGACCAAATTCTGCACAGCCTCCAGCACACGACTGAACAAGCTCAAGCCATAGGGGACAATCTCTCCTGGGTCTATGCTTTAGGGGCTCAGGGAGAACTATATGAAAAAACTCACCAGTGGCACCAAGCTCAGCAGCTTACCCAGCAAGCCCTGAGGATTGCCCAGCCCCTCAAGTCACCGGAGGTCAACTATGCATTACTGTGGCAATTGGGTCGAATTTTGAACCAGCAAGGACAAACCGAAGAGGCGATCGTTGCCTACCGTCAAGCCGTTACAGCCCTCCAGAGCATTCGGACTGAAATTGCCAGTAATGCCCCGGATGTTCAGTTTAACTTCCGCGATCGGGTAGAGCCGCTTTACCGTGAGTTTGTGCGGTTACTCCTTGCGGCGGAAACCCCTTCTCCTGAGAGTTTGAAAGAAGCCCGTAATCTCATTGAAAATCTGCAACTGGCGGAACTCAATGACTATTTTCAAGATGCCTGCACCCGAACCACTCCGATCGCAGTGGATCAGGTGGATCCCACCGCAGCAGTCATCTATCCCATTATTTTGGACGATCGTTTAGATGTCATTGTTAGTCTGGGCAAAGACAATCACCTGTTGCATTATTCCCATCCGGTTTCTGCCCAAGCCGTTAGGGACGCAGTTCAAGAAATACCTAAATCCTTTTCTGCGGCTTTCCGGGCCAACAGCAAGCAAACGCATGAGAAACTGCAACAATTTTACGACTGGTTAATTCAACCGGCCCAATCTCAATTAGACGCACACAACATTGAAACCCTCGTCTTTATTCCAGATGGTGCTTTACGAAACCTCTCCCTTTCCGCCCTCTACAATGGCGAACACTATCTTATTGAAGACTACAATATCGCCCTCTCTCCCGGGCTGAACTTGATGGAACCCCGGCCACTTTCCCAGCGAAATGCAACACTTTTTGCGGGGGGGCTCAGTCAGGTCAATCCATCTTTTAGTAATGAGTTTAGCCCACTTCCCTTTGTGGAAGAGGAGTTAGCTGCCATTACCACGATCGTTCCTAAAAACCGAGAATATCTCAACGAAACTCTCGTTTCTTCAGTACTGACGCGAGACTTAAAGGAGCTTCCCTTTAACATTGTCCATTTAGCCACCCATGGTGAATTTGGCAGAAGTGCAGAGGAGACCTACCTTTTAACCTGGGATCGTAAGTTAGGTCTAGATGAGTTTAGTCAATTGCTGCAAGAGTCGAGTCGAGTCCAGGATCCCATTGAACTCTTGGTGCTGAGTGCTTGTGAAACTGCCGCCGGGAACGATCGGGCAGTGCTAGGGATTGCCGGTATGGCCATTCGGTCTAACGCCCGGAGTACGATCGCAAGTTTGCGGCGGGTGGATGATGAAGCAACCGCACACTTTATGGCTGACTTTTATCAAGCGCTCGTTCAACCCGGAGTCACCAAATCTCAAGCCTTTCGCCAAGCCCAATTAGCCCTCCTGCGCAGTCCCCTCTATGCCAGCCCCTACTATTGGGCTCCCTTTGTCTTGGTGGGAAACTGGTTATAGTGGTACCCCATATTTATTAAGATATCTTGACTTTAATAGGCTTTCCACTGAAAGTGAAACAATTTAATGGAAGAGTTGGGGGGGGGGGGGGGGGG
>JBMTZC010000114.1:0-11804 GCA_049455215.1 Prochlorotrichaceae cyanobacterium | reverse complement strand
TGCCCTGGAAGGTTATCGTTCCCGCACTGTTCTGTAATTCCTTAGCATTGCCTGTCAGTTTTACTGTATCGGCAGTATCATTTGACCCTTGGAGGGTGTCTGTGCCCTCTCCAGCTTGAACCGAAGTAATGCCTGAGAAACTGATGCTAGTTGATATATTATTGACTTTATCAACGGTTAAGCCAGTGCTAGTGAGAGTGAACTGATCTATACCAGAACCTCCCTGGAGAATGTCAGAACCACCATTACCATTAACTGTTTCAATGCCCGTAAAGGTAATACCACTAGTTGTAATGCTAATGAGAGGACTGGTATCTGCAGTTGTACCCAGAGCAAAAGTATCAACACTATTGGATAATCCTGTAATCGTATCACTATTTCCGCTGCCGGCTTGTATCCGATTAGCTCCAGAAAATAAAAGTGTGCTGCCGCCATTTAAGGTGATGTTGCCACCTGTAATGGAACCCGCCTTGGTTCCACTCAGGGTATAGGTACTACTACCGGTGTTGGAGCCCTGCAAGGTAAAGTCTGTACCTCTCAGGGTCACGGGATCATTGAAGGTTAATCCACTCGATCCATCCAAGGTGATAGTTCTAGAACTATTCGTACGTCCGATCGTGATACTACTAAAACCATTTTGAATCAGATCGAGTTCAGCCTTTGTAAGGGACAGTGTGCTCGCATCAGGATCGGTTCCACCAAGTTGAATATTTTGGGATGGAGTTAGGGGCTGTAAAACTAAGGAAGCCGATCCATTGGCTATAAGATTGGAATTAGAGCTAAGAGTAATCTCATCTCCCGTTAAGGTCACAGCTCCCGTCAAAGCAGAAGTGGCTCCCAAAGAGCCTGCAAGTCCAGTCCCTCCTCCTCCGGCATTCTGACCTCCTAAACCGGCTGCTCCTGGATTAAAGGTTAAATTTAATGTACTACCTTCAATATCGCTACCATTTGTAACAACAAATCCTATCCCCCCTGTACCCCCTTGCCCACCTGCAGAAAATGCATTTCCTGCTCCGGTAGCTCCTGTTCCCCCTGTACCTCCTTGCCCACCTGTGGCAATAAGAGATAGGTTGCCTGAACTCGTTATGCTAGATGCAGCAGCCAAATTAATACCTGAACCTCCGGTAGCGCCTTGCCCTGCATTGGTACCACTACTACCAGAGGTTGTAGCATTCACCCCCGGTGCCCCTTGTCCACCGATGCCAGTCAGAGTTACAGCGGACGCATTTAGGGTATTTGTTCCGCTGAGAGCAATTCCGGTTCCGCCAACAGGTCCTCCTGCAGTGGTGTCTGCGTAGCCTTGCCCTCGAATGCTGATGGTGCCAGATCCGGCATTGAGAGTTGTTCCGGCTAAGGTTACACCGGCAGTATTTGTGCTTGTACCGATCGCTGCTGTTGTAGCTGGATTTGCCCCACCCCCCAGAGTGATATTACCGCCATTTGTTGTGATGCTAGAACCAGAGTTGAGAACGATCGCTCCACCATTTGTAGCATCTGCATCAGCATTGAGGGTAACGGCTCCATTGTTAGTAGCAATAGTGGAATTTACAAAAATACTATTGTTTGCCTGGGCAGTTAAGCCAATACTTGCATTTGTAATACTAATAGGAGCATTAAAAGTGATATTATTTGTTGCTTGTAAAGTGACATTGCTAGATGCATTACTGATTGTGGTTGCGGAGACCTCATTGATATTATCGCCGTCACCTGTAAAATCAGGATCAGTAAACTGGTCAAAGTTAGTCAAGGCTTGACCTTCTGTATCAGCATCTGCATCCGCAACAATAGTTAAATCAGTGGGATCTAGGAGTAAAGTACCAAATTCTCCTAATGGAGCAGATGTATTAACATTTCCGGCAAAAATTAAATATTCTTTGCCAGAAACTTCAGCAAAACCACCATCACCCCCAAGTCCTCCCCCCTTGGCACTCAAACTCCCATAAAACCCAGTAAATCCATCTGCCCAAACAATAACTTCTCCCCCATCACCCCTTTCGATCGCATCGGCAACGATCGCTGCATCAGACCCGATCCAGGTGACATCCGCATTTAACAGCGGCCCATTGCCTTGAAAATTGCCACCAATGTTAATTGTGCCGCCGCCGTAGGTTCCTGAGGCATTCAATTCTCCCCCTAGCACCAGAACACGATCGCCTAGAATATTTGAACTACCCCCTATCCCCGCAGTAGAACTAACATCAAGATCACCTAAGACTAGGGTTGTACCGGCTGTGATGGGGACATCCTGAAAACTCACCTCACCTTGGGCATCCACCCTGAGATCACTATCCTCCGGTAGGTTGGCTAAAATGCCATCCAGGGAGGCTAACTGCCGAATCGGTTCCACTTCCGGGAGAATCACCCCGGTGACCTTGGCATCAACATCGAAGGTCACGGTGTGACCGGGCAAGAGGGAGATCACGGAGATGGAGCCACCGGGGGCACTGAGGGATCCGGTGTTGATGACGGCTCCCCCCAGCAGATTTAAACCTTCCCCGGCTTCTAGGGCTGCCTGATTAAAAATGAGTCCGGAGTCTACTCCCCCAAACTGAGCCCCGATGGGGGTATTAAATTCCAGTAAGGGGGGGGCAGTGGGATCTGCGGTACCAAAGATAAAGTTGTTGTCAAAGAGAACGCCACTGGCGGTACTGGCGGTAAAGGAACCTTGAATATCGAGTTGGGCGTTGGGCCCAAAGAGGATGCCGTTGGGGTTGAGCAAAAAGAGGCTGGCGGCTCCATCTACCCCTAAGGTGCCCAAGATTTGAGACGGATCGCCCCCGGTGACTCGGCTGAGGATGGCGTTTACGCCTGTAGGGTTGGCAAAGTATACCCGCTGCAAGGCTTCGACGTTAAAGTCCTGGAAACTGTGGAAAAGGTTGCTGTTGCGTTGTGCTCCCCCTTCAATCAGGTCGGCGAAGGCTCCTCGTACCATCGCATCTTCCCGGACGATCGAGCTTTCAGTGCCTAGGGTGTTATCCGGTGTCAATTGGGCTGTGGCCGGCAAGGCAAATCCCAGGGGAACCAACAAGGCGAATAACCAACCCACGGGGGAGGTCGCAATGAGGAGAAGGTTCAAGCGGGAGGGCAGGTTTTGGCAAAACATAATGGACACCAGATGAAACTTAAATTGGTAATGAAGGAGGTTCTGACCGGTTACGAATTTGGGAGGGTGAGGGGGTTAGAGCCAGTTGCCCACCAAAATAAAGGGAGCCCAATAAAAGGGATGACGAAATTCTTCGCTATTGAGCAAGGTGAGCTGGGCTTGGCGCAATACTTCTGCTTTGCTGGCGTTACGTTGACTGAGCAACCCGTAGAGTTGACTCATCAGCAAGGAGGTTCCGGCATCATCCACAACCCAGAGGGTGGCCATGGTACTGCGGGCTCCGGCTCGGACGGCAACCCCCGCTAAACCTAAAGCAGCCCGATCGTCTCCGGCAGCGGTTTCGCAGGCACTCAGGATTAACAGTTCGATCGCTTGTCCGGTGGCTAATTCCTGCGATCGGAGTAATTCACTGAGTTCATCTACCTTAATCTGATCATCCCAGGTCAAAATGAAGGTTTGGTCTGCATCGGAGCTAAATTGCCCGTGGGTGGCTAAGTGGACAACGGGGTAGGGTTCTCTCTGTAGGGCTTTGGCGATCGAATCTTCTCTGAACCCTGCGTCTAGGAGGACTGAACTTTGCACTTCTTTGGCGATGTTCTCAATTTCTGCTTTGACGGAAGGTAAGGCAGCAAAACCCTGAACACTTTCCGAAAGTCCCCCCAAGAACGCTTCAATGGGGCGATCGGCTAACCGCTCTGTGCCAAAAAGGTGTAGACCGGGGGTAATGGCAATGGCGTATTTTTCCAGCAGAAACTGATCCGCCTGGACATCATAGAAGACGGAGATGGGAATATTTCTTAAGGGCCCATCGGGAACGAAAACTAAGGTATCCACATTGGCCTTGACGAGATCTGCTTCGATCGGGCGGATTACCCAGTCGTAAAGTCGTCGGGCTAAACGAATGGGCCCCGTCAAATTGACATCATTTTGAGTGTCTGGTCTGGGGTCAGGGCGCTGATCAAACTCCTGGAGTCGGGGAACTAGGGTAATCACGTTGTTCGGTAAACTCTCTCGACCTCGAACCGTTGAGGTGGAACTGGAGGAGGGAGTGTCATTCTGGGCAACTTGTTGAATGCGATCCCGTTGTCGTTGCCAGCCCAGGATATTTTGAGAAGAAATTAGGTCTCTGCGGAGCAGGTTTGCCGCAAATTGGAGTTGGCTATCCGGTACATCCACCGAATAATGTAAGGTCTCTTGGTTGGGGATACTGACCAGAATTTCTAAACTGTTCTCCAGCACAATGGGGTAAATGACGGCGGAGCGATCGTCTATTTCGCTAATTTCAACTTGTTCTGTGGTGATGCAGTTGGAGCGGAAAAAGTTAACCAACTCTGCCAGTTGTAAGGAATCCATGACTTCCTGAGCCCGTTTGAGATTCTCTTGAGGCACTTTGTCCTTGGCAGACTTATCTCGGAGCAGGAAACCGACAAACTCACGGTACAGGGGTTCAACTCCTTCCCGGAAGGAAAACCGCGCTTCAGGATTCAGGGCGACGAGTTCTCGCTGCAGCTTACTTAAGGTGGAAATCGATTGATCGTAGGATTGTTTGGCTAACTCGGTTTGCCCTTGAGCCGAGAGGACTCGGGCCTGTTGCCATTGCCACTGATAGGCCAAATCATTGGCATTGAGACTTAAGGCGAGGCTTAATGCTTCTGCCGTGAGGCGCTGAGCGTCGGCCCAGCGTTGTTCTTTTTCGTAAAGATTGCCTAAGGTGCCCAGAATATTCGATTGCGATCGTTGATCGGCGATGGCGGTTGCCTCTTGCAGGGCTTGGGCCAACAAACTAGCGATTTTGCCCTTGCGAATTTTGCCGATGGGATAATCCAAGAGACTTTTGGCCAGATTCATTTGGGCCTCAAGGCGGGGCCGACTGGGGGGAAATTGACTCAGTAAGGTTTCAATCTCTGCCTCGATCGCTTCGATGTCCTCTAGGGGTTGAGGAGTTACGGCATGGAAACGCAGCAGCACTCTGAATCGGTTCACCTGGGCTTCGAGTTGGAGATCAGGCGGGATCGTTTGACTTAATAAACGCTCATACAATCTCAACGCTACGGGGAAGCGTAATTGGCGATTGGCCAAATCCGCGAGACTCATCAGGGTTTGGGCGATTTCTGCGGGGGCCGCGATCGTTTCTGCGACGGCTAAACTGGCTTCTAGGGTTTCCTGGGCTTTGTCTAAATTGCCAATCAGAACCAGGGTGTTTCCCCAAATCCGTAGTCCTGTCGCTTTGAGCAAGGACGGCTCCATCACCTCAAAGTAGGCGGAAATTTTCGCGATTTGGGCTTCTGCTAGGCGAGTAAATCCTTGGGCCTGTAGGGCTTGAATCTGGTTGATTTGGTTTTGCAGCCACAGGGATTGAAGCGTGGGGACTTGCTCCGGCGAGAGATCGGACAACAGGGATTCCACCTGCTGCAAAATGGGCAGGGCTAAATCCGCATCCCCTTGTTTGAGGTGCAGCCCACTTTGGTTGGTTAAGTTTTGTACGAGAACCCGTTTATGCTGGGGGTTGCCCTGCTCTGGCAAGCGATCGAGCGTGACCTGACAATCCTTAAGCATCTGCTGGGCCGTTGTCCATTGCCCTAGTTCCTGATAGGCCAGGGAAAGATTATTGAGCAGGGCACAGCGCTGTAAAGGACTCGTGCTGCTTTCCTGTAGCCCGGCCTGCCAAAATTCGATCGCTGCGGTAAAGCGTCCTGCTAAATAGGCCGATCGCCCGCTTTCAAAGCTGGTATTTGGGGAGGAGCCTAGCTGATTGAATTCGAGCAGGGGTTGCGGCGCCGATTCTGCGGCAAAGCTCGATCGTGGAGCCGTCCCCAGGTAAAGGCTTACGCCTAGCCCTATACCCAGGACAGAGATTACCGTTTTTCGCCAATTCTGAGCATTGGGGATATGGGCTTTGTCAGAATTCAGAGATCTGAGAAATCTGGCTGTTGAAGGTCTAATGGATGGCCAATACTTCATTCTCATTTTCTCTGCCTCAAATTTGGTTGTGAACGGAATGATGCACCACCAGAGCGATCGGCTCTTACTACCTCAATTGTCCTCGTTGGGATCCCGAAATCAGGTTCTTTTAGGTTCTTTTAAGGTTAATTTCAGTAAGCGGTTACAAAGCCTAAAATGCCTCTGCTAGGGATACTCTGAGAGTTTTGTTATGAATACTCATAAGCTGTTAAGCCTCTAAATTGCGTCCTGAGTTTTCTGAACCCCTTTGTATAAAAGGCTTACAGAAACTGGCACAATACATTTCAAGTGCTGATCAGCGTACTTCTCCTAAGTATCAGGATCATCCTTGGAAAACTTATCAGTAGTTCCAGATCAAGGGCAACTTTAGCTTCGGAGTTTTAATGATTTTTAATAATTGATTCTTATCGTCATATCTCATAGTTCTTCAAAAGCCCGATTTTATCAATCTAAGCCACTCCATTTTTCCAAGAGCATCACAACCTAAAAGGCACCTCAAAAAATTCAGAAATCCTCCCTCATATCCCAGCCAGAATAGCAATGCTTAAGATTCAGAACGATCGTTAATTCCCAATCTCACGTTTTTGGGCAATTCCGCAACTTTCTGCTCGGGATGAACAGCGAAGTAAAGAATCTCTGTAGAAACCTATGCCTAGGTACAACGAAGATTATGATCACAACGATCGCTTTCCACTCTCGCCACGCTGGACTATGAACAAGCCACCTCGCCCGATCGCTTCCTACTACGCTGGTGATCCTCAATCTGGCAATCGCTGGACACTGGCGGATATTTTAAATGAATTCCGGGAAGCAGCCCGCTCAAACCGAGATTTGGGCGATCGCTTCGAGCGGTTGATGGTGGAATATCTAAAGTTAGATCCCAAGTATGACTTTAGTGATGTGTGGCTCTGGATGGAGTGGCCAGGGCGAGAGCATCAGCCGGATACGGGTGTCGATATTGTGGCGCGGGAACGGATTACGGGGAACCATTGGGCCATTCAGTGTAAGTTTTATCATCCAGAACATACCCTCAGTAAGCGAGATATCGACTCTTTCTTTACTGCTTCTGGTAAGGAACCCTTCAAGCATCGGTTGATTATTTCTACCACAGATAACTGGAGCGAAAACGCCAAGAAAGCCCTAGAGGGACAGCAAATTCCGACCCAGCGGCTCCGGGTTGAAGATCTGGCGGATGCGCCGATTGACTGGAGTGACTTTCGACCGGATGCTTTATACGGCAGTTATAGCAGTCATGGTAGCGATCGCTCTAGCACCGCAGGGGATGACAGTAGTGGGTATCAAGTGAGTCCCCTGGGTCTACAACGCAGAGCGAAGAAGGAACTGCGACCCCACCAGCAAGAAGCTCTGGAAAAAACGATCGCTGGGTTGCTTGAGAACGATCGCGGCAAATTGATTATGGCCTGCGGCACCGGGAAAACCTTTAACTCCCTGAAGATTGCCGAAGCCTGGGTTAATCCTGCGATCGTTTCTTGCCCAGGAGAAGAACCAGCAGAAGCCGGGAAAGCCCCTAATTCTCAGAATTCTGAAGCAGAGGGATGGGGTAGGGCAACCCATGGACTGATCTTATTTCTGGTTCCCTCCATTGCCCTCCTCTCCCAGACCTTACGGGAATGGACGGCGGAAGCGACGGTGCCGATCCACTGTGTGGCGGTGTGTTCTGACTCCAAGGTGAATAAGCGATCGAAACAAGCGGAGGAAAACGAGGATCTGCACACCTACGATCTCCCCATTCCCGTGACCACCGATGCAGCGGAAATTTGCCAGAAGGTACAGACCTATCTGAACGCTGATTCGTCCGACAATACCGTAGGGGCGAGGTCACCTCGCCCATCTCACCCATCTCACCCATCTCGCCCCTTAACGGTTATCTTCTCCACTTACCAATCCCTGGAGGCCGTAGCGACTGCACAGCAGCAGGGACTACCGGAGTTTGACCTGATCATTTGCGATGAAGCCCACCGCACCACTGGAGTGACCGCTCAGGGCAGTGCAGATTCCCATTTTGTGCTGGTGCATGATGCCCAAGCGGTGAAGGGCAAAAAGCGCCTCTACATGACCGCAACGCCTCGCCTTTACAAGGAAAGTGCCAAAACCAAAGCCCGGGAGAACGAGGCAGAAGTGTTTTCGATGGATGACCCGGACACCTACGGGCCGGAGTTGCACCGATTAGGGTTTGCGGAGGCGGTGAGTCGGGACTTACTGACGGACTACAAGGTGATGGTACTGGCGGTGGATGAGAAGTACGTGAGCCGTACCTTTCAACGACAGTTGGCGGATGAAGATAATGCCTTGACCCTGGAAGATGCGGTGAAGATTACGGGTTGCTGGAATGGACTGGCTAAACGCATGGCCAGAGCGATCGACACCGAAGGATTTGAGGGGGATACGACTCCCATGCGGCGGGCGGTGGCGTTTTGTGGACGGATTGACCACTCCAAAACGATCCGGGACTTATTTAACGAGATGGTGCGGGAATATTGCGAAAGTCATCCCACTCAGCGGGTGTTGCGGTGTGAAGTGGATCATGTGGATGGCACTCAAAACGTGCTGGAACGCAATCGCAAACTGGACTGGCTCAAGGCGGATACCACGCCCCTAGATACGGATCAGGGAACCGTCTGTCGCATCCTCTCCAATGCCCGTTGTTTATCGGAAGGGGTGGATGTTCCGGCGTTGGATGCGGTGATGTTTCTCTCGCCCCGCAATTCCATCGTGGATGTGGTGCAGTCTGTGGGGCGGGTGATGCGGAAAGCTCCCGGCAAGAAATACGGCTACATCATCCTGCCCATAGGCATTCCAGCAGATATGACCCCGGAAGAAGCCCTAAAGGATAACAAGAAGTACGAAGTGGTGTGGCAGGTGTTGCAAGCCCTGCGGGCCCATGACGATCGCTTTAATGCAGTGGTGAATCAGATTGAACTCAATGAGCGCAAACCGCCGCAAATCGAAGTGATTGGCGTGGGTGGCGAACCGGGGGAAGACAGTCTAGGAGAGGATCACAAGTCCGACACTGCCCCCAAGACTACCCAACTGGAGTTGAATTTTCCCGAACTGGAGGAGTGGCGAGATGCCATTTTTGCCAAAATTGTCCAGAAGTGCGGCGATCGTCGTTACTGGGAAACCTGGGCCAAAGATGTGGCAACGATCGCTGAAAGTCATATCTCGCGCATTGAAGCCCTCTTAATGGATTCAGAGCATCGGGAGGTTTTTGAGGCCTTTGTGGCGGGGTTACGGCAAAACATCAACCCCAACGTCAGCGAAGCCGACGCGATCGAAATGTTGTCCCAACACCTGATCACCAAACCCGTTTTTGATGCCCTGTTTGAGCAGTATCCCTTTACGGAACTGAACCCCGTTTCCCAAGCCATGCAGCAAATGTTAGACCTACTGGAAGGGCAGTCCCTCAGTAAAGACACCCAAAAGCTCGATCGCTTCTATGCCAGTGTGGAAAAACGGGCCGCAGGCATCGACAACGCCGCCGGTAAGCAAAAAATCATCCTGGAGCTATACGACAAATTCTTCAAAACCGCCTTTCCCCGCGTTTCCGATCGCTTAGGCATTGTTTACACCCCCGTGGAAGTGGTGGACTTCATTCTCCACAGTGCCGACTACGCCCTGCGGCAGGAATTTGGACGGGGACTGACCGATGCAGGCGTTCACATCCTCGATCCCTTCACCGGCACTGGCACCTTTTTAGTTCGCCTCTTGCAAAGTGGACTCATTCAACCCGCCGACCTCCCCCGCAAATTCCGCGAAGAACTCCACGCCAACGAAATCGTCCTGCTGGCCTACTACATCGCCGCCATCAACATCGAAGAAACCTACCACGCAACCCTCGCCCCTTCTGCCCAGGGACAAGGGGAGCAAGACGGGAAGCAAAACGATAATTTAGAAGCCCCTCGCCCTCAGGGAGAGGGGTTTGGGGTGAGGGCAACCTATGAACCATTCCAAGGCATTGTCCTTACCGACACCTTCCAGATGTTTGAAAACACCGAAGGCTTCCTCAGCACCATCTTTCCCGAAAACAACCAGCGCGTAGAACGCCAGAAGCAAAACCCAATTCAAGTGATCATCGGCAACCCGCCCTATTCTGCGGGACAAACCAGCGAAAATGATGGCAATAAAAATCTCAAATATCCTCAACTAGACGATCGTATTCGTCAAACCTATGCGGAGTATTCTAGTGCAACTCTAAAAAATAGCTTGTATGCTTCAGAAATACTGGCTTTACGTTGGGCTTCGGATCGAATTCAAGAACGAGGAATTGTAACCTTCGTCACCAATGGTTCATTCATTGATGGTAATGCTGCTGATGGATTACGAAAGTGCTTTTATGATGAATTCACCAGTATTTATTGCTTCAATTTACGGGGTTTAAGAGGTCAAAAAACTTCTGGGGAAAGAGCAAAACAAGAAGGCGGACAAATTTTTGGTCAAGGTAGCAGTAATACAATTGCAATTATTCTATTGGTCAAAAATCCTGATAAGGCAGGAAATTGTAAGCTGTTCTATCACGATATTGGAGACTACCTTAATCGCCAGCAAAAGTTAGACATTCTTATTGACCTTGGCAGCATCGCTAGTATTCCTTGGCAGGAAATTAAACCCAATGATAGCCACGACTGGATTAACCAACGCGATCCCGCTTTTGATGCCTTTATTTCCCTGGGTGACAAACAAGACCCCACAGCAACAACCATTTTTGACTTGTATTCAAGTGGTGTAAAAACTAACCGGGACACTTGGTGCTATAACTTCTCGGCTAATGCGGTTGCTAATAATATGAGTAGAACGATCGATTTTTATAACTCTGAAGTCGAGCGATATAGAAACATTCAAGGTCAAAAGCCAAATGTTGAAAAGTTTGTGAATACCGATTCGACTAAAATTAGCTGGACACGGTTTATCAAGAGGCAACTTGAGCTAGGAAAAACTTACAGCTATGACCAATCTGGTTTAGTTAATAGTATGTATCGTCCCTTTTGTAAGCAAAGACTTTATTTTAGTCGTGTCTTTAATGAAGTTCCTGGACAAATGCCTCGTGCTTTCCCGATCGCTCCCGTTGAAAATCTAGCAATTTGCGTAACAGGGTTGGGAGTTCAACCATCTTTTAATGCTCTTATTGTTAATGTTTTACCAAATTTATGTCTTCAGGGTGCAGGAGTTCCTAATCAATGTTTCCCCCTCTACACCTACGAAAAACAAAGCGAACTGGGTTCCCTCTTCGCCACTGTTCCCAGTGCCAGTGGCTACACCCGCAAAGACAACATCCCCGATAGTATTCTCCAGAAATTCCAAAGCCACTACCAAACCCCCCAAATCACTAAAGAAGATCTCTTTTACTACGTCTATGGCATCCTCCACAGCCCCGAATACAAAACCCGCTTTGCCGCTGACCTGAAAAAAATGCTGCCCCGCATTCCCTTTGCTGCGGACTTTACCGCCTTCAGCACAGCCGGTCGGAACCTTGCCCACTGGCACTTAAATTACGAAACCATTGAACCTTTTCCCCTCGAAGAAGTCCACACCCAACTCCTCTTGGACGATCGCACCTACCACGTTCAGAAAATGAAGTTCGCCAAAAAACCAGAAAATGGTAGATCCGTTCCCGACAAAACCAGCATCATCTACAACAACAAAATCACCCTCACCGGCATTCCCCTCGAAGCTTACGACTATAAAGTATGCGATCGGTCAGCGATCGAATGGATCATGGAAC
>JBMTZC010000113.1:0-11838 GCA_049455215.1 Prochlorotrichaceae cyanobacterium | reverse complement strand
CAAATGTTCAAATTCTTGCCGTCGTTCGGGCTGAACATAAAGTTGTTGACTAATATCTCCTAAACTTTCAATTAATTCTTCACAAGATTCAAAGCCATACATTTTAGCTAGGGCAGGATTAACCGCAATATAGTTTCCAGCTTTACTGGTTTGGAAAATCCCCTCAATGGCATGTTCAAAAATACTGCGATAGCGAACCTCCGCATCTCGCAGGGCTGCTTCCGTATGTTTTTGCTCTAAAACATTGCCCAATTGCAATGCAATGGACAGTAGTAAATTGACTAAACCTTGATCTTCAGGACGGGCCGCACGCATAAAGAAAACTAAGACCGCAACTACTTGATCCTGAGTTTGGATGGGAATACCGAGGGCCGCCTTTAAGCCCGCCTCATGGGCTAGGGTATTGCGCCGAAAACAGGAAGCTTGCATAGCAGAAACATCCTGGAGCCACTCTGATTTTGCTCGGCTCCAGACCCGTCCGGGTAATCCTTCCTCGGCTTTAAAGTGGGTTTCTAGGGTGGCCTGCCGAAACGTCTGCAGCCTAGAACTGTTCTGCGGATCGCTATACCACACTAAGCAATTCAGAGATTTCCCCGCATTGCTAGCAACCCAAGCTTCTCCGACTTCCCAGCCCGTGGTCTGACAGACTTGCTCTAAAACAATTCTCAGCGCGGTTTCCACACTGGAGGCTTGAACCATCGCGGGAAAAAGGTTTTGCAGGAGTTGTTTTTCCTTACCCAAGCGTTGCAGGTCTAAGCCGATCTGAGACTGCTGGCGTTGCCATAACCAAAAAACACTAGACAACAGAGCGATCGAGAAGAAGAGTAGCAAAGAGGAGGTCAACATAAAGGGCTTGAAAGAGGTGGATCGGCGATCAACTTAAGGCGGCCTGTCTAGGGCAGAATGCTGACCATTCGGCGTTTCCGGTTTAAGCGAAAGCCAGGGGAAATGAGGGGAAACCGGGCTGAATTAAAATCTCCAAGTGTTTGAATAGATGTAACTCAGTTGAATACGCTATCACAGATCCTAGGATCGGAATTGTTCTCCCAGAACCTTATTGAGGCAGAAAATTTTTAATACCGAAGCTAGAACAACGCGATGTGCAACTTTCATCGCTAATGGATGATAGCCCCTAGCATCAAGTTTCGGCGGTTATAATGAGAGGAAATTACAGTTCTTAGGATTGCCCATGAATGAACCTGCCCAGACTGCCCCTCCGGTAACGCTTGAAAATGTGACTGCCCCCTATGCTGAACACTTAGATGAAGCCTTGCAGATTGCCTTAGTAGCAACTCAAGCGGCAGACGATCGTAAGGCGGAAAATATTCGGGTGGTTCAGGTTACCGCTGTTTCTTATTTAGCCGATTATTTTGTCGTTGTGTCAGGGTTTTCGCCTGTTCAGGTCAAAGCGATCGCTCGGGCCATTGAAGCGGCAGTGAAGTCAGATTGTGGTCGATCTGTACTACGTCAAGAGGGATTAGCAGAAGGGCGCTGGATCCTACAGGATTATGGTGATGTAGTGGTGCATATCTTTATGCCAGAAGAGCGGGAATATTACGGTCTAGAAGCCTTTTGGGGCCACGGTCAAATCTTGGATTGGCAAGCTCAGATGTCAACGGCTCATCCCCAATAAAGGAATTTCGATTCCCGCTGGTTCGGCTGCAGTGATGAGCTTAGGGTTCTGCAATACTGGCGGGAGATCCATGACGAATAGATTTAGGTTGAGAATTGTGGGTTATGATTTCCCTGCTAGTCTGCGTCTAGCGATCGCTCTGGATGGTTCAAGGTTCTCAATTGCAGCCGATTCAATCCTAAAGCTGTAGGCGTAGGCCGTTAGCCTGATCACTCCCAACAGTATACCGATAGCCTGCCTAAGATTATGGACTTAACGATCGCTCTAGACTCCTCAACCCTGAATCAACTGGATTTATCTCCAGCCCTAGAAGTCCTTCAGCCGCTGCGCGATCGAGAGGAACTGTTACGCCATGAACAACAGTTAACGTTTCAGATTGAGTATCCCCGAGAACTCGGAGATCCCCGAGAACTCTCAGAAATTCCCGAAGTTCGGCTCTGGTTTATTCGCTTAGATAGCCTCTATCCTTGGCTTCCCTTTTTACTCAATTGGAAGGCGGGGGAATTAGGGCGTTATACAGCAATGTTAGTGCCCCATCAATTTCATCGCAATGATGGCATTCAGTATAATCCTGAAGCCTTAGAAATTTTTGTCATGCAGAAAATTTTTGTGCTTTCCACTTGGCTCAAGGGGCAGGGGATTGAAGGAACATCCCGCTTAAAAGGCATGACCCAAATGTTGGGCTATGAGTTAGATCCTGCTTTTTTTGAGTTACTTTAGAGCAATCCCCCTCAGCCTAGTTTTTTGGCTTTCCACTGAAAGCGAAAAATTTTAATGGAAGATTGCGGTGCTCCGCACTGCAATCTTCCGCCTTAAGTTGATAGCCTTAGACCGCAACTTATTAAGCAGTTTTTCAAGATGAGCCATCCTCTCTCACACACAACGTTTTCAGTAGTCTAGTCCATTAATCCTAGGTGCCTAATGCAGCAGAAAAAACGGGTCATAACCATAGCAGCTTTTTACCAAATCTTGTTTACGCTCATCTTTTCCATGGGCACAACGATGTTAGCTCGTTCTGTTGGGATGCTCCAGCAGGAAGAGATGGCTATCTTCAATTTCTATCTGCGGTTTCGACCTGAACAGCCCCAGGACGATCGCTTTCTCATTATTAACATTGATCAACTGGAAGAATCGACTCGAATAAATCAAGACAAGTTTGAACAACAATTAGTCAACTTACTTGAAGAGGTTGAACAGAAAAAGCCATCTGTTATTGCTTTGGGAACCTATTTATCCTCTAGGATTGAAGTAGAAAACCAACAAATCAATACCTTATACCAAAATAATCCTAACTTTATTATTGCTCGCCAAGTATTTAATAATCCAGCAACCTTAGAAGCTGTTTTTACACCCATTCCTCAAGACCAAAAACGAGGTGCTTTTATTGATGTAGTCAAAGGGTCTGATAATTATGTCCGTCGTGCCCTATTAAAAATAACCCAGGCTGATCAAATAATTGTTCCCAGTCTTGGCTTAGCCGTAGCCCAAAATTATTTATCCCAAGCAGATCTTTCTTCTGATCTGTCTCTAACTAGGAGAATAGAAAAATTAGAGACGATCGTCGATCGTTCTGTGGGGCAGCCTCCAGGGGTGTACTTTCTCGATCCGATCGAAGACTATCAACTCATTTTAAATTACCGACATTCAGCCCAGTCTTTTCTTCATCTTTCTGCCCAAGATGTTATAAACGAAAAGGTTGATCCAACTTTATTTGAGAACCGCATTGTCTTAATTGACATGGTTTTATCAGATAGCAATCAATTTTTAACACCCTATCGTACTAAAATGTCGGGACTGGAGATTCAGGCTCACTTAGCGAGCCAATTAATTAGTTCTGTTTTAGACGATCGTCCACTGATTCAATTTTGTTCTGTTGTTCTAGACTATTTTTGGGTTGGTTTGTGGAGTATTGCTATCTCAAGCTTATTTATAGTTGATCAATATCGACAAAAGAAACCTCGTATTGGTTTAGAGCTTAAAGTGTTATCTGTTTTTCTACTCTTAACCGGTAGCACATACTTCGTCTTTTTAGGGGGGTACTGGATACCCTTTATTCCAGCTTTTGTTATCACTGTAAAGTCAACATTGATTAACTCGACCTATGGATATATCTTGCAACTGAAAAGGACAAAGACACTTTTGGAACAACAGAACCTAATTCGCAAGAAAACGATCGAAGATACCTTTGCTGAAATTCATAATGGTCCTCTCCAAACCTTAGGAGTTCTTGTAAAAGCGATCGAAAATACAAACACTTCCTCCTCTGAAGCGTTTGCCGCTAGCTTAAGTCAACTGAATACAGAAATCCGTGAGATTGGACAATACTTGATTGATCATAGTCATACCAATGCAGAGCTCAATAATTCTGATGAATTTATAGTTTCAGCTCCTATTCTTAGGCTGGGTAACGGCAGTTATCTCGATTTGTATCATCCATTACATCAGTTGTTTTATCAAGTCTATAGCCTAACCTTAACCAGAGCTTTTCCCCATTTTTCTAACCTTCGCATTAAGGCTCGTGAATTTGATCCGATCGATGAGGGTAATCTCAGTTTAGACCTGAAACATGACCTTTGTCTCTGGTTAGAAGAAAGTCTGTGTAATGCGGGGAAATATGCTCAGGGGCTAACCAAGCTCATTGCAACGGGCAAGAATGATAATGGAGTCTATCGGCTGATTGTCCAAGATAACGGTTCTGGATCTATTTCCCCTCAAGAGGGGGAAGGCAGTAAGTATAGCAAAACACTAGCCAGACGACTGAAGGGAACCTGGAAAAGAGAGTGCTTGCCCAATCGGGGAACAATCTGTGAGTTATCTTGGAGATCTACCTCTCGGCAACTCTTCCCTCAAGGATTGCCCATTCAGCCTATTTAAGATTGCAGAATGTGGTAAAAACATTGCATTCTGTTTGTCATGAACGGAATGTTAGATGTATCCTTTGGCAGATATGGCTTCAGATTCGACACCCAATGCCCAAGCAATGAAAGTCTTGATCGTGGATGATCATGATTTAATCCTACAAGGGACAGCGAATTTAATAGCAATTCATCATCCCCAGACTCACTTATTATTTTCCCAGACAGCCCAAGAGACCCATCAGGTTATTGCTAGGCATCATCCTAAAATGATGATCTTGGATTTGTGTTTGCCTGAACGTGGGGGAATGCCGGCTCGGATTGATGTGGGTTTAGATTTATTAGCGAAGATTATGGTAGATTGCCCTAATCTAAATATCATGGTTCAAAGCAGTTACCCTCAAGTTTTGATTCGCCTCCGCCATGAAATTGAAAATCACCAAGGTGGTTTTACCATAGTGGATAAAGTCTCGCCGAGTGAGGAGTTACTCAAGTTTATTGACTGGACGATGCAAGGCATTGCCCATACAAAGAACCTGAATAGTACTCTAGAAGTTAGGCCAGAGTGGTTAGAAGTTTTGTACTTAGCGTTTCATGAAGGGCTTCAAGATCAGGCCATTGCGGACAGAATGCAACGATCGCTGCGGATGATTCGGCGTTATTGGACTAAGATCCAGGATGCCCTAGGAGTATATCCCAATGAAGATCAAAATATCAGGGTGGTGACCTTGAAGCGGGCCAGGGAAGAAGGGCTTATTGATTAAGTATACAAGCGCATTTTTCAGTGTAAAAATGACTGCAAAATAGGCATTTATACACGCATGGTTTCCTCCCTTGAGCAAGCGAACAGGGTATATACACTGCACTTTTGTGCAGTCGAGATGACACAAACAGGTACTGACTAGGCTCCTCTAAAATCCTAAAGTGAAAGGATTACCTTTACTTCATCCATCCTTTCATTAGGGAGTCCTACAACAATGGAAAGATCTACGGCATCTCTGGATCATGCCCTTCTGGTGGCCCGGAATTTACTCAGTGATTTTGTGGCAAGTGGTGGATTCACCCTCGATCGCTTAGCCGTTGCCTTTGGAGAGGATGTCGATCGGGATGTTTTGCAGGCTCTCAGCGATCGTTTCCGCCAAGGGATTTTTGCGGATCTGCCGGAGGTTGGGGTTCGGAGCAGCCAGGATCTCAGCGGTGCCCTGGGGGTCTATGTCGCCGATCTGGATCAGGTTTTCTTGGCTCAGGAATTTCTGGACAGGGCAACGGAAGCACAAATTGTAGGGGTGATCTTGGAAGAGTGGGGGCATGGGATCGATGCGCGGCTTAATGCTGTTGATAGCCCAGGAGATGAGGGGGAAATTTTTGCGGCGTTGGTGCGTGGGGTGGAGTTGAGTGAAGCGGAGTTGGTGGCGTTGCAGAGAGAGGATGACCAGGTTGAGGTGGCTATTGAGGGTCAAGTTTTTGCGGCAGAGGCAGCGACATTAAATTGGACGCAAATTGGCAGCGATATTGATGGTGAAGCCGCAAGTGACCAGTCCGGTTACTCCGTTGCCTTGTCCGCAGATGGGTCTGTGGTCGCGATCGGGTCACCCTACAACGATGGCAATGGTAGTAGTAATAGTGGCCAGGTACGGATCTACCAGAAGAATGGTACAAGCTGGACACAAGTTGGCGGTGACATTGATGGCGAAGCCGCAAGTGACCGGTCAGGTTGGTCTGTTGCCTTGTCCGCAGATGGGTCTGTGGTCGCGATCGGGGCACCCGACAACGATGGCAATGGGACTACTAACAGTGGTCATGTGCGGATCTACCAGAATAATGGTGGAACCTGGCAAAAAATTGGCGATGACATTGATGGCGCAGCCGCAGATGACCAGCTAGGTACTTCTGTTGCGTTGTCCGCAGATGGCTCTGTAGTTGCGATCGGGGCACCTTACAACGATGGCAATGGTAGTAATAGTGGTCAGGTGCGGCTCTACCAGAACAATGGTGGAACCTGGCAAAAAATTGGCAATGACATTGATGGTGAAGCCACAGATGAAAATTCAGGTTGGTCTGTTGCCCTGTCTGCAGATGGCTCTGTAGTTGCGATCGGGGCATATCTAAGAAACATCAATGGTGCTAACAGGGGTCAAGTGCGAATCTACCAGAACAATGATGGAAGCTGGCAACAAATTGGCAACGACATTAATGGTGAAGTCGAATTTGACCGGTCAGGTTTTTCAGTTGCCTTGTCTGCAGATGGTTCTGTGGTCGCGATCGGGGCAACTTTCAACGACGGTAATGGCGAGCGAAGTGGTCAGGTGCGGATCTATCAGAACAATAATGAAACCTGGCAACAAATTGGCGATGACATTGATGGTGAAGCCGCAGATGACCGGTCAGGCTATTCAGTTGCCTTGTCCGCAGATGGGTCTGTGGTCGCGATCGGGGCACCTCTCAACGATGGCAATCGCACTGATAGTGGTCAGGTGCGGCTCTACCGGAATAATGGTGAAACTTGGCAAAAAATTGGCAATGATATTGATGGCGAAGCCCCAGGTGACCAGTCCGGTTACTCCGTTGCCTTGTCCGCAGATGGGTCTGTGGTTGCGATCGGGGCACGTCTCAACGATGGCAATGGCAATGGCAGTGATAGTGGTCAGGTGCGAGTCTATAGTAATGCTCCTCCTCAAGTACAAATCGCCTCAGCAACCCTCCATCTTTCTGAATCTCTGCACTTTGGTAATGCCCTTGCCTTGGATGGAGCCGGTGATTATGTCGAAGTTGCTAACAATGATTCCATTAATTTTGGTGCAGGCCAAAGCTTTACCCTAGAAGCCTGGGTCAGGACTGATAGCAGTTCTGGGTTCCCTCGGATCTTGTCTAAACGTCAGGGAAGTGATCGTAAAGGCTATGACCTGTTTGTCGATCAAAATACAGGTGTAGCCCGCTTGATCACGGACGTGGGATCAAATCCTCTAGGCTTAGTTGGGACAACCAATATTAGTGATGGGCAATGGCACCATGTAACTGTGGTTTTTGATGGAAATACAAACACTCACAAGCTGTATATTGATGGGCAATTAGAAGTAATTAATACGAATAGTAATTTTTCGGAAGGAGTTGCCAATAGCACTTTTTTAGCAATTGGTGGTCCAACAGTGACAGGTGGCTACCTGAATGGGAATATAGACGAGGTTCGTGTCTGGAATGTTGCTCGCACGGAAGCAGAAATTCAAGCCAATTACCTCAATCCCTTATCAGGTAACGAGGCGGGACTTGCTGCCTATTACACCTTTGATGACAGTAGCGAAGGTGAAGTTGCAGACAAAACTAGTAATGGTAATAATGGGACTTTGAAGGGGAATACTGAAATTTCCGAAACCCCTTTTATTGGTTATGTGGATATACAACTCGATCGTGAAGTAACTCAGGAACCAGGGATTATTCTATCCTATGAGATTGAGGGCGATTCCACTGCTACCCAGGGAATTGACTTTTATAGCTCTCAGGTGGATATCAGTACCACCGATAAATTTTTACCCGACAATGCTGTCTATATCGCCAAAGGTGAATCCTCAGCCCGCATTTACTTCTCTGCCCTCCCCGATGCTGTTGTGGAAGGAGATGAAACCTTTACCATTCGCCTTAAATCCGACTTTGACGATGCCTTGCAGCTCGATAGAATTAATGATGCTGTTCGAGTTGCCGCTGGAGATGGCTCATTTGCAGACTTTGGTCAGAGTAACTTCACGGTTGAGTTTTGGTTCAAGACTCAAGATGCTAACGGAACTTTAGTTCAAGCTGGTGAATCCAATGATTTTTGGTCTATCTACCTTGAGAATGGTTTGGCTAAATTCCAATTTAGGAATGGAGGAAGTACAAGTACATCTCCCGCTAGCTCTTCAGACACCGTTAATGATGATCAGTGGCACCATATTGCCGCAGTTCGTACTGGAATTAAAACCGGTCTTTTGTATCTAGATGGCCAAGAAATTAATGATTTTACATGGCCTGAGAGTAGCACTTTTATTGATGTTACAACAGACTTATTCATAGGCTCAAATACATCTGGCGGCAATCATTTCAACGGTCAATTAGATGATCTGCGAATTTGGAATGTAGCTCGCAGTCAGGAGGATATCCAGTCTAATCGTTACAACACTCTATCTGGTGGTGAACAAGGCTTAGTTGCCTACTACAACTTTGATGATGCCTACGTGAGTGAGACCGGCATCAGTGATGTGACTGGCAATGGACATACAGGGACATTTCTTGGTGGTGGCAAAGCATTATCTTTAGCTGGGAATAATACCACAGACTATTTTGAAGTAGAAGACTTCAATATGCCAACCAGCACTGTCACGATCGAAGGATGGTTTAAGTATACTGGCAATGCAGACTTCCCTGCTTTATTCTCCTATGCTGTTGGAACCGGAAGTTCTGATAGCAATGAATTTAGCTTAAATGATGAAAATGGTCAGTTACGCATTGCTTGGAATGGTCAACCTTATGATACAGGTATTGAGCTTCCTAAAGGAGAATGGCACCATTGGGCAGTAACAATAAATACTGATGCTAATGTAAATAATAATATTGTGTTGTATAAGGATGGTCAGCGTGTCTATGAAGATTCAGGTACCATACCGAACATCATTCAAAACGGCACCCTGATCTTAGGGCAGGAACAAGATGATGTAGGTAGCGGGTTTACGCTTAACCAAACTTTTGGCGGTGAAATTGATGAATTTCGGGTTTGGAATATCGTCCGTAGCCAAGCTCAAATCCGAGACAGTTACAAGCAACGTTTAGCAGGAAGTGAAGAGGGTTTAGTTGCCTACTATACCTTTGATAGTCGTGATGTAAATACGATCGCTAATCAGGTTAATGGTGGTAAGGATGGAATTCTCAATGGAAGTGCAAGTCTTGTTGATTCACCGCTTTCTTTTGCTGCTTTAACAACAGAAGAAAGTGTCTATAACGATCCCTTTTCTATTGACGGTACTGGCCCGACTTACCAACTGAACAGTTCTCAATCCGCTACGATCACGATTCAAGATGATACTGCCTATAGCGTCGGGCTAGCGATCGCGGATATTTACGGAGAAGAACTCAGCAGTGAGAATCCTCTGGTCATTGATGAGAACGGTAAGGCAACCTTAACCGTTAAGTTGACCAGTCAACCCACTGATACTGTTACAGTTGCTATTAATGGTCAGAATCTGAATTTTAACACTGAGAATTGGGATGCTGAGCAAACACTAACTCTGACTGGTTTGAATCTCGATCCAGCATCCTTAGACGTTAGCATCTCCAGTATTGATTCAGCCTATAGCGACTTAACTCTATCCATTCCTACTACCAACTTCAGCGATACAATCAAGCTGAAGGTCACAGAAGGGGGCGAAATCCAACCCCTAACGCCCACGGTTACAGTTCGAGCTACTCAAAGTGTCCAGGAAGGCAATGATACTCAACCAGGATACTTTACCGTTTTTCTTGATACTCCTGCCCCCGAAGAAGGGCTGGTTATTCCATATTTAGTGAATAGCGATACTTCTGATAACAGCAATGCGGCATTAACGCTAGTTAATAATGTTGATGCCACATCAACTCAGATAAAAGGTTCCTATGTGGAGCTAGGCGTTACATTACCCACATCATACACTCAAGAAGCTTGGGTTAAGCTATCCGGTAATAGCTTCATCTTTGGAAGTTTACCCAATGGCACTGAGCTCTCTGGAATTTCTCGCCATACACTGGCTTTTCTAGGTGGTATGCTCCGAGCTGATCACCGAAATGAGGGTCAAAGTCAAGTTAGCAGAAGTGTCAACGATCCAAACTTTCAAACAGATGTTTGGTCCCATGTTGCCCTCACCTATAACAGTACCTCTAAAGAGATGGTTCTGTATGTAAATGGTGTGGAAGTTGATAGGGAAAGTGATATTGCGCCATTTTCTAATGACCAGCTTTATATTGGTGGGAATGGTGGTTTCAAGAACTTCAATGGTCAAATAGATGAAGTCCGAATTTGGGATCGAGTTCGTACTCCAGCAGAAATCGCAAGCTTCAAAGATATCAAGCTAGTCGGTGGTGAAAAAAATCTAGTTGCTTACTATAACTTTGACAGCGATACAGGTACCAATACTATTGTTGATGCTAGTGGCAATGGAAATAATGCAACTTTAAAACGATTTCAGTCTGAGAATACTGCTGAAGTCGGCACTTCAGATCTATCCCTTGCCTCTCAATATCTAACATTCTCGCCAGGGCAGCGTGTTGCAACACTCCCGATCTCTATTGATGATAATGACACGGTGGATAGCGATCGTTCCAGAACCATAACCCTTCTAGCAGGAGCAGGCTATCTTCTGGATAGTGATTCAGCTAATCTCACTGCTACGGTTAACATTCTTGATGATGACGAAGCGGGAGTTGTTTTTGCTAAGCTAACGAATACCGGTAACCTAGATACCAGTAATGATGAGCAAGGTCTCCTCAACATTGATATTACTGAATTTACGAATACTTCTAGTGGAGCGATCGTGGGTTTGTCCCTTGCCCTCAACGAAGCGCCCGCTAGTGGCTTCCCAGTTACTGTAAATTTGAAAGACGGCAATAATAATAGTGATACTACTTTAGGCAGCTTTACTTTTACAGCAGAGAACTATGAAACGCCGCAAATTCTGGCGGTGCCTGATCTAGTGTTAGGGACTGATCTAGGGTTGAAACTCATTGCTGAGATCAATGGTAGTCAAATTATCCTTCCCTTCATTCAAGACGAGACTCTGATTGATTCTGGGACTAAAATAGTCACCTCTGAAGACGAAGATCGCTACAGTTTTGGAGTTCGTCTAGCCTCTCAACCTACTGATACCGTTGATCTGCGCTTAGATATTACAGATGCAACAGAAGCGCAGTGGCTTGACGGTAGCAATGAAAACAACTCACAAATCAACTTAGATTTCACGACAACCAACTGGGATACTTACCAATTGCTGACGGTTGTTGGACAAAATGATCTAGAACCTGATGGTGATCAGTCCTACGAAGTCAAAATCGGAAACATAACAAGTAATGATCTGAATTATAACAATGGTGGCCAATTTAGTAGTGACTTCCTAAGTCTGACGAATGAGGATAATGAAAGTGATGTTGATTCAGGGACTGAAGAGCAGAACTTGTTTGCTCCCGATCTCTTTGCCACCGTTAGCATTGACAGCAGCAATCTAAGCGAAGGTGGCACAGCCACCCTGACCTTTACCCTCAATGAACCTACGACCAATGGCACCGTGATCCGCTATGAACTGGTGGAAGGTACTGGGAGTCAGAGTGACATATCCTTAAGTTCTAGTTCTGAAAATG
>JBMTZC010000112.1:0-11857 GCA_049455215.1 Prochlorotrichaceae cyanobacterium | reverse complement strand
GAAACAGCAGGATCCCAGACCAGCCTACAAACACGAAACGATCGCGCTTGAGCCAATCATCTAGGACATCGAACCAGCCCCGCTGTGCTTGCACACGTCCAAGTGCAATAGTCATTATTTAAACCCTCTTGCTTAACGGAAAAATTGCAAGGATTAAGCTGGTTATCGTTTTATATGATACGTCCTTAATAAATTGTTGCAAGTTTTTAAACTTGCTTTACGTCAGGACAGGCCAACTAACCCCAAAGCCTTACAGCATAAAGCTTTCAGCCTGGGATATGCCTTAGATCACATTAAATGATCCCGGACAAAAGAAGATTAGCAAATTTCTATGCTTATCATAGAGCTTATCTTAGCCTTAATTGCGATCGGAATCATAAAAGGTGTCTCGTTCTTCTGCCTGGGGCACTGGCCAGTCCTCATTCTCCCCACCAATGATCAAGCGATCGATACTGACGTAATCCCGGCTGAGCTGGCGAAAGGCATTAATTAAGACATCCAGGGCAAGGGCATCGCTGGTGCCTAAATCGAACCAACATCGTCCCCAGGTGCCTTCATATTCCATCTCGCCCATGTTGTGCATGACCGCCATGAGAATATTTTCGGCAACGTCATCATCGTAGTCGAGGTAGCTCAGATCAATGCCGGTTTCCTGAACCTGCAGGTTCTCTTCGTTAAACCCCCCTAACTTGCCTAGGTAAAACCAGGAACTGAGGAGTTCTTCGATGTACTGCTGCTCTAGGGTGGAGGGTACCGTCGGAAATTCTACCCAAATCCAGAGGTCAAAGGGGTTCACTTCCCGAAAGTCAATATACATAAGCGATCGTGCTGGGTTGGATTTCAGGCAGAAACCCCTCAAAAGTTATGTGCAACATCGTTAGACTTTCCAATTAAAGCGAAAAATCTTCCGCCTTAATTGGTAGCCCATCGTTATTACGTTTTTGTTAACACCCCGAGGGATTAGCGTGCAAGATACTATAAAATTACAGCATAATGCCTGGGTCAGATGAGTTTATAAGGTTATCGTGGCGGAGGGCGAAGCCGCCCGCTAAGATCATTGAGGTGTTTCTTTACAGTCCATCATTTTGATGTACTCTAATGTACTCTTTTTAAGATTTTTAAGAGGTTTAATGGGCCAATGAACTTAAAATTAATCTCTCAAGGCGATCAACTTCAGACAGAAGAAAGTAGTGTTTAGAACCTCGCTCTTGTATTTGTTTTTTTCCTACAGCAATCCTAAAGGGTGGTAGTGTGGGTCATCTGGAAGCACATCACACAATGGTTTCAGCAGTCTAGTCTTCACAGCAGACATAGGGCTGCTGTCTTAGTAGAAAGTTATCCTAAATTTGGAACTCCGTTATGAAAGATATATCTATTTTGATCATTGATGACGAGCCGGATAATTTTGATGTTATCGAGGCATTTCTCAATAAACCAAACTATCAGCTATTCTATGCGGCGAATGGTGAAAGTGGTCTTTCCGCCTTAGAAAACTTAACCCCCGATCTCATCTTATTAGATGTGATGATGCCCGGCATTGACGGGATTGAAGTATGTCGCCGGATTCGAGAACGATCGCAATGGCAGTCAATTCCCATTATTATGGTTACCGCATTGACGGCAAAAGAAGATCTGGCTCGGTGTTTAGCGAGCGGAGCCGATGACTTTATTAGCAAACCTTTAAATAGTTATGAACTCAGGGCTCGGGTTCAATCCATGCTGCGCATTAAAGCGCAATATGATCAGTTAGAATCCTTCTCTAAATTTCAGCGCAATACCATTAATCTATTAGGTCGAAATTTACAGGAGCTTACGGGCAATTTATCCCATAGTTTTCCCCATGAATTGAATACTCCCTTAAATGGAATTATTGGGGTCATTCAACTCTTAAAATCAGACTTTGAATCCCTCGATCGAGAAGAAATTCAGGAGCTACTGGGGATGGCAGAACATTCCGCAGAGCGGCTAGAGCGGCTGACCAAGCGGTTTATGCTGTATCTCGAGTTAGAAACCTATCAGGGGCGAAATCAGTATGCCACTCCCAAGACAACCCTAAGCGTCAGCCATGATATCCATACGGAAATTCAACAAAAAATGATTGATGCCAAGCGAGAGGAGGACATTCAGTTAGAAATGGGGGTTCATACCATCTCCCTAGCCGATCGGTATTGGCGAGCAATTTTGTTTGAACTGCTCGATAATGCCATCAAATTCTCCCCCCCCAACACCCCTATTTGCATCCGATCCTATACGAAAGAAGGGGATTTCTATTTAGAAGTGCAGGATCAAGGGGCTGGTATGAGCCAAGAACAAATTTCGCGTATTGATGCTTTTACCAAGTTTCATCCCCATAGATATACCCATGAAGGTTTGGGCTTAGGCTTAAAGACTGTGCAAAAAACGCTGGAAATTTTTGGAGGGAAGCTGAAAATTTTTAGCGAGGAAGGACAAGGAACTCAGGTCTGCGTTAGATTGCCCCTCAGCAAGGATGAAAGTCACTGAAACTGTCTCAAGCCCTTTAGTTCAAGAATTTTTCAAGACAAGATAGCTAGAAAATTCTATAAGGGTAATCCTCAAGGGGGTATGGAATGTGCCCAATCCCCAACTCGGTTTCAGCGGGCTAGTCTTCGGGATCGGCTGACCCTCAGAAAATTAATTTTGCGTATTGCGTAGCTCCTTATGCCTGTAGTCATTGGTCTCATGAGTGGAACCTCCCTAGATGGTATTGATGCGGCTCAGGTGGCTATCTCTGGGCGCGATCGAGATCTACAGGTCAGCCTACAGGCAGGTTTAACCTATCCCTATCCTGATGATTTACGATCGCAATTGCTGGATCTCTGTGGCGGCGCAGCCATTACGATACCGGCTCTCCTGGATTTAGATGATGCGGTTGCCGAATGCTTTGCTCAAGCGGCCCTATCTGTTCAAGCCCAAGCGATCGCTACCGGTTTTTCCCCCGCTCAGTTGATTGGCTCCCATGGCCAAACCCTCTGGCATCGTCCGCCCCAAGACGGGCAGTTAGGCTATTCTTGGCAGGTGGGCCGAGGCAGTTGGATTGCCCAGCGAACCGGAATTCCGACGGTCTCCAATTTTCGGGCGGCAGATATTGCTGCTCAAGGGCAGGGAGCCCCCTTAGTGCCAGGAGTCGATCGCTATTGGTTGGGGCATCCCCAGGAGCACCGCTGTATTCAAAATATTGGTGGCATCAGCAACGTAACCTATCTGCCCCCCCTAGAGACTGAAGCAGCAGTACAAGGATGGGACACGGGGCCAGGCAATAGCCTTTTGGATTTAGCGGTGCAAAAGCTGAGCGGAGGACAGCAACGCTACGATGCCGGGGGACAATGGGCGGCCCAGGGCACTCCCTGCCTGACATTAGTCAACCAATGGTTAACCGATCCCTTTTTTCAGCACCCTCCCCCCAAATCCACAGGACGAGAATACTTTGGCGCGGACTATCTCGAGCGGTGTTGGGCAGAAGCCCAGTCTTATCCCCTGAGTCCGGCGGACTTTTTAGCCACTTTAACGGAATTAACCGCCCTTTCCATCGTTCACAGCTATCGATCGTTTCTGCCGGTGCAGCCCCATCGCATTTTAGTCGGGGGGGGAGGTGTTCACAACACCTACTTGCTGCATCGGCTGCGCCATCACCTTGCGCCGCTGCCCGTTGAATCTACCGAGACTGTAGGCATAGATCCGAACTTTAAGGAAGCCGCTATTTTTGCCGTCCTGGCTCACTGGCACTGCTTAGGAATACCAGGGAACCTTCCCAGCGTCACCGGTGCAACCCGATCGGTAGTTTTAGGAGAGTTGTGGGAGCCTGATCCTATCCAGAAATCCTGAGAACAAAACTTTACCTGAAGGCTCTCACCGTCTAATCTAAAAACTATCGCCCCTTAACTATCGCTCCTCTATGATTTTTAAAAAGAAAAAAGAACAATTCTTCCTAACCCTGGATGAGGGATCCAAAGCACCTGACGCTGCCCCTCAGGTCGTGGTGGCCCCAACACCAAAGCCAGAGGAAACTCCCCCTGCCCCCAAGGCAACGAGCAAGGCAAAAGCCCCTAAAGCTCCAGCCCCTAAAACCTCTGCATCCGATCCTAGTGAAATCATTGCTGCTGCAGTGAAGGCGGCCCCTGCGCCGGTGGTTAAAGCGGCTCCGGCTCCCAGTGTGGTTCCCTACGAATTTTTTCCAGGTCGTCGTCGTCCCGGGCCGAGCCTGCAAGGGTTCATGGAGATGGCTCGAAACATGGGACGATCCTAAGTTAGGATTAAATAGCGAGGCTTTCCGAAACTGAAAATAGGACAGGGTAGAGTGTGGCACAAAATACTGCACTCTCCCCCTATAGGTTGAGAAGCCTCTTCCCATACTTATGCTTGGGAATTCGTTCATCTGCATTGCCCTATAGGATCTCTAAATATTTATGCTGTTGAAATGTACAACCCGGCACATTCGTATTTTCACGGCGGAAGTTCAGCACAATGAGCTGGTGCCGAGCGACACGGTGTTGACCTTAGATGTAGACCCGGATAATGAGTTTCTTTGGAATGAAGACGCACTCCAGCAGGTTTATCGCAAATTTGATGACATGGTAGAGTCCTATGCTGGTGCCGACTTAACCGAGTACAATCTACGCCGAATTGGTTCAGACCTTGAACATTTAATTCGGGATCTTTTACAAAGCGGCAAGATTTCCTATAACCTCTCTAGCCGGGTTCTGAACTATAGTATGGGCTTACCTCAGGTTGCATCTCCAGAATAGCCCGACTTCCCTCTCTGGTCCTCTCTATGGCGATTGCTACTTCCCCTACCCTTCATTGCTCAAATTTGGATTGTCTGGCGGAAAATCCTGGAAGCAATTTATATTGCCATTCCTGTGGTCACGCCTTGCTGCATCGCTACCTTTGGGTGACGGGATCTCACCTGCCCAATTTATCGCCAGGAGAATGGGTAGACGATCGCTACTATGTGATTTCGCCCCGCGTTGTACTGGATACCCAGCCGGGGGAGGTTCCCTTCTGCCCGGAAGAGGATATGCCAGAGGCTATGTTGCCTTATTTAAAGTTATTTTCCTATCGGGTCTTTGTACCTCAAGTTTATGGGTGGCTCTCTCCAGAGTTTCCCAACTGTTTTTTGCTGGAAGATGCGCCTCTTTATTCCCAGTCTGTTCAAGTCGATTCCAGTGATCAAGCCAGTCATTCTTCCCGGGCAGGGCAACTGCTACCGGGCTTACTGGATAGTTGGTCGGGGGGATCCTTGCCTCACCAAGTGGGGTGGCTGTGGCAAATTGCTCGCCTTTGGAATGTTCTGACTCGACGACAGGTCGGCAGTACCCTCCTGGATCTACACAGTTTGCGGGTCGATGGGCCCTGGGTGCGCTGTTTAGAATTAACCCTGGATGAATTGCCCCCTTCATTGCTCCAACTAGGCGAAAGCTGGACCGCACTGACAGCAGGTGCCCATCCCAATCTCCGTCCGTTACTGCAGCAATTGATCCTTTTTTTACAAACGGGGAAGCTCACCACCCCCACAGATTTGACTCGCTTTTTAGAGTTAGCTCTGCAAAAAGTCGGCCAATACCACAGCTATTCTCTTGAGTTAAGCAGCCATAGCGATGCAGGACCGAGCCGGCAGTCCAATGAAGATAACTGTTTTCCCTCTAATGTGTCCTATATCCGTACCACCTCTGGCTTGAACTCCCTGGCGGTGGTTTGTGATGGCTTAGGAGGGCATGAGGGGGGGGAAGTGGCCTCCCATCTCGCCGTGAGTACCCTGGTGGAAGACTTGGAAGCTAGCTTCAATAACCAAGCCACCATTGCTCCCGAACAACTGCTGCGCCAAGCCATTGCCATGGCCAATGATGCCATTAGCCAACAAAATAATCAGGAACATCGTGAGGAACGTCGTCGGATGGGGACGACCCTTGTGAGCTTATTAAATGTGGGTCATTATTTTTATTTAGCTAATGTCGGGGACAGCCGCAGCTATGGGATCAGTGCGGCAGGTTGTCGCCAGTTAACGGTGGATGATGATTTGGCCTCCCGTCATGCCCGTATGGGCTTGGGCCTTTATCGTCATGCCCTGGAAGCTCCGAGTTCAGGGGCTTTGGTTCAAGCTTTAGGTATGGTTTCTTCCCAAAGCTTAGTGACCGAGATTCAGCGTTTCTTTCTCAGCGAAAATATGCTCTTTCTCCTCTGTTCTGATGGGGTGAGCGATCGGGATTTACTGGAGCAGATTTGGGGGCAAGAATTGCTACCCATTCTGGAACAGAACAAGGGGGTTAAAGGGGCTGCTGAACGTATTGTGGAACTGGCTAATCATCATAATGGTCATGACAATGCTACCGCTGTCTTAATTAAAGTCAATGTTGAGCAAACCGGCGTTCCGAGTGCGGATGAGCTAACCTCGGTTCTCAAGGTTGTGTCGGAGAAAAGAAGTGAAGCCGAAATTCCGACCCAAATTCGCCCTGATCCACAGCCCGCTCCAAAGCCGGTACCAGTGGTGACTCCTCCTCCAACGAAACAGAAAACCAAAACCTCGAGCCCCTTGCCGGTAACCGTACCGTTAGATTCTTTGGATTCCCCGTCTCAACCCCCTCCCTCCAAACCGTCTCAGCCCCTCTTTGTGGTCTGGATACTATTGCTGTTAACGATCGCTTGTCTCCTGTTGGGAGCGTGGTTTTTTGCCCCCTTCCTCCGATCGTTATCTACCCCAGAACCTCCGGTGCCCACCACCACCCCTGGCGAATGAACGGGGCTGAAGTGGATAGCCTCAACTCCAAACGAAAAATTTGGAACTTCACCTGATCCCGAGAAGCGGTTCCCTATCCCTGTAAAATACAGTCATGGGTAGTATTGTAATTCGAGATATTCCTCACACCTACGAATTCCAGCCATGCCCTGGGGCAACGACCTTAGTTTTTGTGCATGGCTGGCTTCTCAGTCATGTCTATTGGACTCCGCTTCTTCAACACCTCTCTGGGGAGTTCCAATGCCTGGTCTATGATTTACGGGGCTTTGGTGACTCTACTGTACCGGGTTCCTCTTCTCCCTCCCCTCCCCGTGCCTATGCCCCTGCAGCCTATGCCGAAGACTTAGAGCACTTACTCACAGCCCTCAACATTGAACGCGCGTGGCTAGTGGGTCATTCCCTGGGGGGAGCGATCGCTCTGTGGACAGCGTCTTTATATCCCGATCGAATTCAAGGGGTTATTTGCATCAACTCCGGGGGCGGGATTTATCTCCAACAAGAATTTGAGCGTTTCCGGCGTTTTGGCACTCAACTTGTCAAATCTCGCGCCCCTTGGCTGAATTGGTTGCCAGGACTAGATTGGGTGTTTAGCCGTTTCAGTGTGGCCCAACCCCTCGATCGCTGTTGGGGCAAACAGCGTTTCTTAGACTTTCTGAGAGCAGACGAAGCCGCTGCCCTTGGGGCTTTATTAGAGTCCACCACAGAAACCGAAGTGCATCATCTCCCCCGTTTAGTTTCCCAATTGAGCCAACCCGCCTACTTTATTGGAGGCGATCGAGACACTATTATTGAGCCTCAGTATGTGCGCCATCTCGCCAGTTTTCATCCCTCCTTTCAGGGTTCGGGGGAAAATCTATTAGAACTGGCCAACTGTGGTCACTTTGCCATGCTAGAGCAGACAGCGATCGTTGCGGATTTTGTGAAACAGCGGGTGTCTGAACATCAGAATATGTCCCAGACGGTGCCATCCCGCTCACAGCAGCGACAGCATTAAGCTAGGATGGCGCACGAATAGGGATTGTGCTGGGTGGCTGCCACCCAGAATTAAGCGAAGTGTCCGTTAGCGAGTCTCTAGCCATTGCACTACCCGATCGCCGAGACAGATGTTGTTTAAACGATCGATTTCTCGAATGCCGGTGGGACTGGTCACATTCACCTCCGTTAAAAAGCCCCCAATCACATCAATGCCGACAAAGTAAAGCCCATCCCGTTGTAAAGCGGGAGCCACCTGCTCGCAGATAAACCGATCGCGTTCCGTAATGGGAGAAGCTTCCACCCGGCCCCCTACCGCCATATTGCCCCGAAATTCCGACCCTGTAGGCACCCGGTTCACTGCGCCGATCGGTTCACCATTGAGCAAAATAATCCGCTTATCCCCTAACTTAGCCTCCGGTAAAAACTGCTGCACCATTACGGGCACCTGTCCCTGGTTCGTACTAATTTCAATCAAGGAATTGAGGTTACGATCGTCTCGGTGCAGAAATAAAATGCCTTCCCCCGCTTTGCCCCCCAAGGGTTTGAGCACAGCCCCCTCCCGCTCCGCCAGAAATGCTTTAATGCTCTCCTTACTTTGGGTCACGATCGTCTCGGGGATGACGGCACTAAATTGCAGGGCATACATCTTTTCATTGGCAGTGCGTAACCCTTCTGGACGATTGACCACCAGCGTTTTCTCAGGATTTACATAATCCAAAATATAGGTGGCGTAGAGATAGGGAACCGTGACCGGCGGATCCTTGCGCATCCACACTACGGCAAACGCTTCCAACTTCAGCCGTTGTTTCTCCCCTAACCGGAACCAAGGCTGGGGAATTCGCCAGCGATCGTTCTCCCACTTCACCGGATCTAACTGCACCGGTTGCACCACAGCCCAGGCCTGTCCCCCCTCCACTTCCAGGGTTCGCATTTCCGTGATCCAAACCTCATGGTGCCGAGCCTGGGTCGCTTCCATCAAAGCGATCGTTGTATCATGCCCCGGATCTAAGGCTGAAATGGGATCTAAAATAAATAAGCATTTCATGGACAACCACCTATGACAACGGAAAACGATTGGCTAGAACATAGTGTACAGGTGGAGGTGGGTGTGCCCCTCGATCATGCATGGGATTTATGGTCAGATTTAGAGCAGATGCCCCGCTGGATGCGGTGGATTGAGTCCGTTCATATTTTGGAAGATCATCCAGACCTCTCCCAATGGAAACTCAGCACGGGGGGATGGGACTTTAGTTGGTTGTCCCGCATCGTCAAAATTGTGCCCCACCAGATGATTCAATGGGAATCCGTAGATGGTTTGCCCAACCGGGGAGCCATTCGCTTTTACGATCGCAAAGGCAGTAGTGTGGTGAAAATGAGTATTTCCTATGCTATTCCAGGCATCCTGGGCAAAATTATGGATAATCTTTTTCTGGGTCGTGTGGTGGAATCCACCCTGCAGGCCGATTTAGAGCGGTTTAAGGACTATGCGCAGCAGTCCTTTGAGAACGATCCCCCTGCTGCAAAAAACTAATTTTCTAGTTTCATCTACAATATGACTTCCTTGAAAAATATGGTCAGAAAATTTAGAAAACTTGGTCGGAAATCAAAACAAAGAAAAACTCACTGGAGTTTTAAAGAAATTGAATTGTTGACAACGGAACAAATTATTTCAAAATTGAAACATTTTGGTGTTCCCTTTGACCAGAGACAATTTCTAGCGGATGTAGAAAAGTTCTACTCAGGTGAGGATTTAGCCGAGCATTGGGGACAAGTTTATTTAATTACAGCACAAGGTTTTGACGAAGATTTTATATGGATGGCTGCTGTTGTGCTTTGGAATAGGTTAGCTCCCCATATCACCCATTCTGAAAAGTTAGATGATATGATGCAGGAAGGGTATGATTTACTAGAGAAGAAAGGTCAAAACAATGTTAGAACCAAGGTCTGTCTTCTTTGGCTGGAAGTCTGGGAAAAAATTAAAGAAAGGTTCTCAGAAGATATAAGATCTATTGAGAATACCGATCGAATTTTTAATGGAACTCAATCTCTTTTTAATTGGTGTCAAGATCTTGAAATGGAGTTGCATAATGCTGGTCTCGAAGAAGCTCACTTTTTTGAGAGAAGGATCATCTATTGTCAAGAGTTTTGCCGTTTTTTCCCTGAGTCTGATGATCTAATAGTTCATAATATGCGAAGAGCCGAAGCTGAATCCTACTTTCGGCTTGGCAAGATTGAGGAAGGGGAGCAAGCCTTTCAATCATTAATTAAAGATTATCCAGATAATGTTTGGGGATATATTGGATGGGGAGATGAGTATCGTCTAAATGATGCTAAAAGAGCAGAAAAAATTTACAAAATGGCTTTAGAGAAAAATTTGGAAGATAGGGAAGATGTTGTTGATCGTCTGAGAAGTTTAGAAGATGGGGAGCTAGGATAGTCCACTAAAGTGAACTGTCCCCCAAGGAGATCAACCATGAAATGGCGACAGGCTTTAATCCGCTGGATGCCCTTGGGTGGCAGTGTAGCCCTGATGGGAAATGCTGTGCTGACTCAGAACTGGGTACAAGCCCTGCTTACCTTTCCGGGGGTAGCCCTCAGTACCGCCTGGGTGGCCTATTCCGAAGGCTTCTTGGAACGGCTGGATGAAGTGCTGCGGGAGAAAGGGAGCCAGGGAGCCGACAGTATCGTAGCTGCTGTAGAGCAATTTTTTAGCAGCATTCAGGAAACCCTGCGGCGTGACGAGTTCAAAGCATTTGATACCGCCTACCTGACCGCCCAAGCCGCCGTTTGCCGAGATTACCGGGTAGAAGGGGGCAGTGCCTCCACCTTTGTACCCATGTTGTCAGAAGTGTTTGTGCCCCTGGAACTGAGCGATGTAGCGGTGCGGGGACAAAAAGGACAACTCTGGCCCGTGTTCCGGGGCTTCAAAATACAACCGGATCAGAAGGAACAAATGGAACAACTGATGGCGCGGGAAGGGTTGAGCATTTGGGACTTACTGAAGCAGGTCGAGAAAATGCCCGCCTACCGCAACATGGCCATCAAAGCCTGGGGCGGCTATGGCAAAACCACCCTGCTGCGGCACCTCACCTTTGTCTATGGCAACCAGGGGCAGAAAACCTACAACGCCCCCGCTATGCTGCCCTTTTTAATTTACCTGCGGGACTTGCAGCGCCTACCGGGAGGCATGGACGACCTCAAAAACTTGCCCCTGGCTCAACTGCTGACGGATCACCACATCCCCAGCCTACCCACCGGAAAGCAAACTCCACCCCCCGCAGGTTGGGCAGAGCAAACCCTGCAAAATCATCGACGACGCGCCCTGGTGATGCTAGACGGGCTGGATGAAGTGAAAGCCGTAAACCGCCCTGCTTTAGCCCAGTGGATGGGGCAACAGATGGCCGCCTATCCCGAAGCGGTGTTTATCCTCACCAGTCGCCCCAACGCCTACAACGAAGTTTACAACGACGAATTTACCGGCACTCCCCCCACCATGAGCCTATTCGTGAAACCCTTTAACCGATCGCAACAGGAACGCTTTTTGCAGCAATGGTACTTCTGCCAGGAGAGCTATGCACGGGGCGGACGCAAAGGCGCGGAAGTGGAACAAGAGGCCCAGCAAAACACCCAGGCGCTTTTAGAGCAGTTAGACCAGCGGCCAGAATTGCAGGACTTAGCCAAAAACCCCCTGCTGTTGAACCTGATCGGCACCTTTCACCGCTTTTACCCCGGCCAGGAACTGCCCCAGCGACGGGGGGAACTGTACCAGGAAATTTGCAAATTGCAGTTGGGAGCGCGACCCTTAGCCAAGCGAGTGGAAATGCCCCTGCCCTGGGAAGAGAGCCAGGAAGTGTTGCAGGGCGTGGCATTGGCAATGGTGAAAAAAGAGTTACGCACCGTGCCGGAAAAACCCCTCCTGAAACTGCTGGGTCAGATGTTACAGCGGTTAGAAAACGATGGTTCAACCGACGGTGGCACCGAAGCAGATCTGGATGTGGCCCCAGGAGTAGCAGTGAAATCCACAGACTTTTTGCAGAAGATCGTGCAGGTGAGTGAGCTACTGGTGGAGCGAGAAGCCCAGGAGTACGAATTTGCCCACATCAGTTTCCAGAACTACCTGGCAGCCCTGGA
>JBMTZC010000111.1:0-11862 GCA_049455215.1 Prochlorotrichaceae cyanobacterium | reverse complement strand
GGGGAAGCTAGAAGGGGTTTGATGATATGCGAACTTAAGCCAAGAAGTACTAGGGCGCTCCAGCAAACATGACTAGGGGCTAAAACGACTGTCGTCTAAACACTTCAGCGCTCAATGATGACAGCCCCTAAGACACGTCTTAAAACAACTCTGACTGCACCTGATCTAAGGGAACAAAACATTCCTCCGGCAGCAAAATGGGGCGCTTACCAAAAATCAACTTGCCCCGATAGTTATAACGATTAAGCGCCACCCCCACCGGGCGCTGGGTCATCTCGGGGTGGGCTTCATAAAATTGGCGATAAATTTGACGAGCGGCCCTAACGATCGCCGGATCAATAAGGGACGGCAGGGGGATCTGACCGGAATCTGCGGCTGCACCGGTTGCGTAAACATCCGTATGGGCAAATTGCCTAGAATTGGACGATCTTAGATTAGACGTTGATGCCTGAGGTGAGTAGACCACGTTCCCCTAAACTCCCCGTAGATTAGTCCCCCTTAGTTTAGAGACATTTGTCCGATCGTCAAGCAATTTTTTTGAGAGCGTGTCACCCTAGCTAATTCTGCCCTGATCTTGTTGCCCGATTTAGGCCAGCGAGAAGGAGTATGGACGCGCTATACTCCTCCGCTAATCCTTTGGGCTAATCGTGTTTGCCTTCAGTTACCAGCCTCTTCTTCCAGGGTTTCCCTATTCTCCAAAGCAGGAGTCAGGCTAGACTCCTCACCGAGATCGATGCGCAAGAGAGTTTCAGGAGCAGTCTCTGCTGGATTCAGTCCCGGCGCGATCGTCTCCGATGCTTCAGACTCGTCAACCGCTAGGCTAGGAGGCTGATAGCCCTGATTCCGCAACTGTTCCAGTTGGCGACTGCGGAAATCCAAAAATTCCGTATTCAGGTTTTCTTGCTGGCGCTGGAAAAAGCTAAAGGGATCTTCTCGGGAAAAATTAGCTTGGTGAATGATATCAAGGGGGCTGAAACCATTGCCCTCCGTGGAATCAAAAATATCAACGGTCTTTTCGTCAAAGGTGCTAGTTGGGCTGGTTTGGGCCAGGCTCAGGGGAGCCCAAAGCCCTGCACAAAGGGTCATGACACTGACCAACGTAAGGCGACGCTTAGAACACCAAGTCATGGGGCTACTCCATTCTGGGATAAGGTATAACAGGTTAATCGGAATGCTCACTTATTTTAGCTTGTTCAGCTATGAGTTCAGATATTAGCTATTGGCTGGCGGAAGTGGAATCGTTGCAAAAGCAGTTGCAGGAAACTCAACAGCAACGGGATCAAGCCTATCAGGATAGTTATAATTGGCGGCAACGGTATGAGACCGAAGCACTACAACGCCGTCGTGAGGTTCAACAACTTCAAACAGAAATACAAACCCTCAAAAAGACGATCGCTCAATTGCAGACCCAAGCAGACCTAGAGCCCGAGGAGGAAACGATCGCTGAACTGCCTCCAGAATGGCTAGAGGACGGCATTAGAGTTTCCGATTTACAACAGCAACTGCAAAGCCTCTGGCAAGAACGGGATCGTTATCGGAAAGCACTAGGAGAAGAGCGCCGCGCCCACGGTCAAACTCGGCAGAACTTAACCCTTGCCCTGGGGGATGCCGTTGATCAACTTAAACGGCTCAGAGCAGAAACAGAGCCGCAAGAGACTGTTTTAGAGAATTGAGGTTAAAGAACGGAGATCACCGTCGTTGAAGCTAGGCTGATCGGCTAAGTTGATTGGCCTTAAGACGGTAAGTTTGGAAGGCAGAAGCCCCAACTACACGCCGATCGATCTGGAAATTTACAGGTATCACCGCTTATTGCGATTGATGATGGCGGGCGACGAAGCCACTGAACAGCATCCCTACTACAGCGTAGAAAGGGGGGGCAAGTTTTGGATTGTTCGAGGTACCCTTGAAAATAATGGTTAAGGGTGTGTTACATTTTCTAAGGATTGCACTTCATAACTCATAAGCATTTGGCCTCATGTTCACCAAGGAAGTCCAGAATTCTCCTGTTTATAAATGGTTTAACGATCGTTTAGAGATTCAAGCAATCTCCGACGATATCTCCAGCAAGTACGTGCCCCCTCACGTCAATATTTTTTACTGCTTAGGCGGTATTACCCTCGTGTGCTTCCTCATCCAGTTTGCCACAGGGTTTGCCATGACCTTTTACTACAAGCCCTCCGTTACGGAAGCCTTTAACTCCGTTCAGTACATCATGAACGAAGTTAGCTTTGGCTGGCTAATTCGGTCTATTCACCGTTGGTCTGCCAGCATGATGGTTCTGATGATGATCCTTCATGTGTTCCGGGTATATCTGACCGGCGGTTTCAAGAAGCCTCGGGAATTAACCTGGGTGACCGGCGTTGTCATGGCGGTTATTACCGTCAGCTTTGGGGTAACCGGTTATTCCTTACCCTGGGATCAGGTCGGCTATTGGGCGGTCAAAATTGTCTCCGGTGTACCCGAAGCCATTCCCGTTGTTGGTCCCTTGATGGTGGAACTGATTCGCGGAAGCGCCAGTGTTGGCCAAGCCACCTTGACCCGTTTTTACAGCCTGCATACCTTTGTGTTGCCTTGGTTGATTGCCGTCTTCATGCTGGCCCACTTCTTAATGATTCGCAAACAAGGCATCTCCGGTCCCTTGTAAACCTTTGCTGAATCCTGCATTATGGGGCTAATGTTTTTCGTTGTCTCTCTTTGTGAGAGCAATCTGCGTTAGTTCCTTCTTTTCGATCCGATCAAACTGCATTTCTGGAGATCAGTTTTTACTATGTCTGTCATGAAAAAGCCGGATCTTAGCGATCCGATTCTCCTGGAGAAATTAGCGAAGGGAGAAGGTCATAATTACTACGGAGAGCCCGCCTGGCCGAACGACCTGCTATATACCTTCCCCGTGGTTATCTTGGGGACTCTAGCTTGTGTCGTTGGTTTAGCGGTGTTAGATCCTGCCATGGTAGGTGAACCCTCCAATCCCTTTGCAACGCCATTAGAAATTCTGCCTGAGTGGTACCTCTTCCCTGTATTCCAAATCCTGCGGGTGGTTCCAAACAAACTCCTCGGGATTTTAATGCAAATGGCAATTCCCGCCGGTTTAATGTTGATTCCTTTTATTGAAAGCGTTAATAAATTCCAGAATCCGTTCCGTCGTCCTCTGGCCACCAGCGTTTTCATCTTTGGAACCTTAGTTACTCTCTGGCTGGGTATTGGTGCTGCCTTACCTATCGATAAGTCTTTGACCTTCGGCTTGTTCTAAGCTGTACGGTTATCTGATTAAGAAAAAAAGAGCTAGAAACTAGCTCTTTTTTTTGTGACTTCTGAAGGCAGAATGAAAAGGGACAATCTGTTCCTCTGCACGTTTGAGATCCTAGGGACGGATCCAGTCTTCGGACTTGCCTCCCGTTTTGCGAACCAAGTGAATCTGTTCGATCGTGATTGATTTTTCTAACCCCTTGGCCATGTCATACAAGGTGAGGGCAGCGATCGTTGCGGCGGTTAGGGCTTCCATTTCCACCCCGGTTTCCGCCAAGGTTTTGACCCGTGCTTGAATACAAAAACCGGGTAAATCCGGATCGGCGGTCAAATGCACTTCTACCTGGTGTAAGGGTAGGGGATGACAGAGGGGAATTAACTGCGCCGTTTGCTTTGCCGCCATAATGCCCGCAATCCGAGCAGTGCCGAGTACATCTCCCTTCGGGGTATTCCCGGAAACGATCGCGGCTAAGGTTTGGGGTTGCATCTTGACCTGAGCCTGGGCAATGGCCTCGCGCACGGTAGCGGTTTTACCAGATACATCTACCATCTGAGCTTCCCCCTGGGCATTGAGATGAGAAAGCGCAAAAGAATTATCTAAATCATCTTGATTCATGGGCAATAGGTATGTTATATTCAAGTTCCTCAAACCTAAGCGCTAGTAGCTCAGCGGATTAGAGCACTTGACTACGGATCAAGGGGTCGGGGGTTCGAATCCCTCCTGGCGCGTTTTAGCTGATAATGCTCAAATCTTTTCTAAAGCAGTTTTTACCAGCATCCTATTGGCAAGAACGATCGCTACGTCTGTGGTATGCAGAGCAGCAGAAACACGTTCATTCCGTGAAAGCCTTTGGCTTGTACTGGCGAGATATGGTTACGGGCTATCGTCAGGGTTGGGAAGCCTTAGGAGGGCTGTTGCTGCCCTATGAAGCCTTTTGTGGGGGAGAACCTTCCACCGAAGCGATCGCTGATTATCTGGAGTTGAAATTAGATCCAGCCGTAATGACTCGTCGTATTGGTTCCCAGGAGAAAAAGACTCCCCTCTCACCTCAGCAAATTCGGCGTTTACAGCGGGTTGTGGATCCCTTAGCAGCGCAGCTAGGCTACACCGCTCCTGAATCCTGAAGCGAATGAAATCTTCAACTTGGAGATCGGAACTTGGAAAAATCTGCTGGAGGAGAAACCAGTAAGGGGGAAATCCCCCAAACCCAACTTCAACTCCACTGATGGCTTGAGAGCTTCTGAGAGTCTTAGAGATAATTCAGGTCAATCCCTTCATCTTTAGCGAACTGACTGAGACTCTTGCGTTGCAGGGTTTTAATGGCTTTGGTGGACAGCTTAAGCTTGACCCAGCGGTTTTCCTCTTCCCACCAGACCCGCTTTTCTTGGAGGTTTACCTGCTGTAACTTCTTGGTACGACGGTGAGAGTGAGACACCGCATAGGCGTTATTGGCTTTTTTGCCGGTAAGTTGGCATCGACGGGACATAAACGATCGCTCCGTAAAGAGTCATAGAAAAAGGCAAGGATCGTCATTCTACAACAAGATCAGGGTGCTTGGGCGAGAATGAGCGGGAAAAGTAGGAAAAACTGCAAAATATCTGCCCTCACCACCACCATTTTAGCGGGAGATGGAGACCGGATTTGTGGATTTGTGACAGGGGATCAAGGCAGGAGCCCCGGTAAGGTAATATCCCATAGGTCATCATTTATTTTCCTAAAATTTTTACCATGCAAACCGACGCGCTCATCCGTCCAGATCAAAGAATTACCTTTGGCAAGCGATCGAGCTTTACTCAAGAACTACACCAACGGGTTAATGACTATTTTGCGAATACGCCACGTTGCCGTAAGGATAGTCCGGCTCTGTACCTTAAGACTGCGATTATTGTGGCTTGGATTGTGGGAGGGTGGGCCGCGTTACTCCTGTCTCCTCCGCTACTCTGGGTCAAATTAATGGGCTGCGGCCTGATGGGACTGGGCATTGCGGCCTATGCTATGAATGTTTTTCATGATGCATCTCACGGTTCCTATTCCCACCATGCAAAACTCAATGCAATTCTGCGGATGGGGGGCGATTTCATCGGAATCTCTAGCTACTTTTGGAGCATTCGCCATAATAAACTACACCACGTTTATACGAATATTCCTGGCTATGATATGGAAGCCCATGGCGATGGCATTATCCGTATGCTGCCTAGCCATGAATATCGTTGGTACAATCGCTATCAGCATTTTTTCATTTGGTTAATTTATCCCATTGTTCCCATCTATTGGTTCTTTTCCGAAATTAAGCTTTTTATTAATGCCTGCCAAGGTTCCGCCGCCTACGAAGACATTCACATTCCGGTTCCTAAGGTTCAAGAGATTCTTGTTTTCGTGATTGCCAGAATATTAGGTCTCTGCTTTTTTGTAGGGTTGCCCTTGATGCTGGGGTATTCACTGCTAGAAACGATCGTAGGTCTAACCCTGATTTATATGACCTATGGGTTGGTTGCCGTTCAGGTGTTTATGTTGGCCCATATCCTAGAAAAAGTAGACTTTCCGACCCTTGCTCAAAACGATCGCCGTCTAGATGAAGATTGGTTCCTCTTTCAAATCCGGACAACGGCAGATTTTGCTCACCGTAACCCTATTCTCTGTTGGTATTTAGGGGGGCTTAATTATCAGGTGGTTCATCACCTTTTCCCTAATATTTGTCACATTCATTATCCTGAATTGGCGGATATTTTAGATGAAACCTGTGCCAAATATGGCGTGAATTATCGCCGCTATGGCACCCTGTGGGATGCGATCGTCTCCTGCTATCGTTGGCTCAAACAGATGGCCCAGGATCCCGTTACAGCCTCGTAGGGTTTCAGTCTCTGTACCCAATGCTAGGGATCACGGTTTCCGAGAATTTGTGGGGTATGAGTCAAAGGAACGATCGCGGCTCTAAAGGCTTGACTCAACCCCTGGCAAGATAGCTTCCCGGTCATCCCCCAAGGTCTTTTCATCGCCTGAACCGCCGAAGCGATCGATAAATCGCCACCTGTTGCGCTGGAGGGGCGCAAGCCATCGGACTGGTCCCTTCTGCATCGGCGAAATTTCTACATTTTATTTGTCCCTATTTGTCCGGTTTTAGCCAAATTTTCCCTGAAGAGTGAGCTTAAGGTTTGCATCTGGCCATCTTGAGGGGAATTTCTGATGAAAAGCAAAATGTTACTTTGGCTTTATGAGCGGGGCCGTCGAGATTTTAGTGGTACCCGCGTCGAGCAAGGACAGTTTCAACGATCGAACTTAAGATTTGCTTGCTTGAGCCGATCGCAGTTACCTCGTGCAAATTTTAGCCACTCTCTCCTGATTGGGGCTGATTTTGTCTATACCAATTTACAGTCGGCAGTTCTCGTGGAAGCCAATGGCATTGGGGGCAATTTCCTAGCGGCCAATCTTCGTCGGGCGGATTTGAGCCGCGCCTTTTTGGCGGGGGCGGTGTTTAATAGCGCGAATCTGAGCCAGACAAACCTCAGCTATGCGGCTCTCAATGGAGCGGAAATGCGTGCGGTAAACCTACAGGGCGCAAATCTCCAACATGCTAATTTACAAGGTGCCAATCTGAGAGCTGCTAACCTCTACCGGGCTAATTTGACGGGGGCCAATTTGGATGGGGCGGATCTCAGTGGGGCCATTATGCCGGATGCTGAACCAGAAGAATATCGGAGCAGCGAGAAAGACGTACTGCTCACCCAGCCGAAGGTCGATTTAGACCCTAGCAGTGCTTCCCGACATTATGAGCCTCAGACCTTTGAAGCGATCGCGCTGGAGTTTGACCCCAACAGTAATGTGGCCAGTCAAAAAGCGATAGAAAGTGAGTGGGGAGCAGCGATCGATAATGCTGACCCTCTGTCTGAACCCACCACCATTGACTTTGCTCAGGTTCCCATGGGGCAGTGGCAGGATTTGCTCAACGATGGTTTGTCCCGTGCCTTCCAATTCAACACTCCAGAGGAAGCCCAAGGTCGATTAAATCGATCGCTCTTACTGCGTAAAGGTGCGCCTCAGATGCGGGTCAAGTTGTTACAGGCCTACGATCGGCGCTGTGCCATGAGCCGTTGTACCGTAGAAGAGGTTTTAGAAGCGGCTTACATCGTTCCGTACCTTGGGGACCGCACCAACGACCCCGCTAATTTGATGTTGTTACGATCGGATTTGCATGTTCTCTTTGATTTGCACCTGCTCGCCATTGATCCCTCTGACCTCACCATTCGCTTAGCTCCCTGGATGAAGGATACCTATTACAGCATTTTGGAGGGACGATCGCTCCATCTTCCCCACAGCGAAGATATGCGTCCGGATCCCGATCTGTTGAAGCAACACTGGGAAACTTGTGTTTGGGAACATGAGGAAGCCTGGCCCACCACCTATATGTTTTAGGGTGACCGATTTAAGATGGAAGAGTACGGAGTGGAGTTAGGGTGTTAAGGATCGTGAGTTAAATAAACCGGAAAGTTCAGGATTAAACCACAGAGGCACAAAGAACACAAAGGTATTCCTTCGGGGCTTCGGTGTCTTGGTAGTGAAATTCCAGGTTATAAAGTCCGCATTCCTAAGGTACCAGATAGGGTAAGGCTAAGAAAAATGCGGCGATCGACTTAGCATCCACGGGTTCTTGATCTTGAATGGCTTGCTTCAGGGCTTCAGGAGACATTAACACCGTTTCAATTTGTTCATCTTCATCCCCTTCCGGTGGGTGGTCTAACTTCACCAGATCCTGAGCTAAAAAGGCATAGATGATTTCATCAGAATAACCGGGAGCGAGGAAAAACTGCCCCAACTTTTGCCACGTATCAGCTCGATAGCCCGTTTCTTCTTGAATTTCTCGTTGAATGGTTTCCAAGGGAGATTCAAAGGCTTCCACGGTTCCCGCCGGGAACTCTAAGAGGCAACCCTGTACTGCAAAACGATATTGACGAACTAAAACCAATTGACCATCGTCGGTCACCGGAATCACCAAAGCTCCCCCAGGGTGACGAACACACTCCCATTCGCCTTCCGCGCCGTTGGGCAATTTGAGGCGATTGACTTCGTAGTTAAATTTGCGCCCCCGAAAAAAGAGGCGAGATTGCAAGAGTTGGGGAGGGGTAGATCCGGGATGCATAGCAAATTAAAGTCCAAATTTGGCTATCAACTTAAGAGAATTCAGGCAAATTAAGGCGAAAGAGTGTGCAGCGCACCTTCGTTAGACTACCACTTTAGGGGGAGCAGGGTCTTCCAGAATCCGATAACCCCACCGGTAAAAGTTCTAAAACAAAGTCATCCATCACAAAGCCATGACCAATGTCATTCACCACTGCATCAATAATTTCAAACCCCTGAGCTTGATAAAACTGAAGACTGCCCACATTATCTTTATTCACCGTGAGTCGCAGGGGCATTGCATTGGTTAAGGTTTGTATAAAAGCGATCGTCCGGGAACCAATGCCCCGTCTCTGCAAGCTTTTGTCTACATATAACTTACTGAGGAAACACTCTTGTTCCCGATGCTCTAGGGCAAAGTAGCCCGCTGCAGCCCCCTTACAGCAGATCAGGTAATACTTCATCCCCCGTTGCACCTGGGCTTGAATGGCTTCCAAGCTTTGAAAGCGATCGAGCATGTAATCTACCTGGGCCTGCCCAATAATGGGGGGATAATGTTGGTTCCAAATTTTATAGGCCAGCGTGTGAACGCGATCGCAATCGGCGCGGGATAGCACCGGCAAGAATTCAACATTATCTAAGGAATCTAAGGAAAACGAAGAATACACTTCAACTACGCCTGTTGATCAGTCTCGGGGGGATAAATGACGCACCCTAAGAAATGTCAGGGAACGCTTGCCACACCGTAACCACCCAATCTTTAAGGCGGATTCGCTGTTGTAAATCTAAGAGATTGTCATCGCTGAGAACCTCTGCCGTTAAGTCTTCTAGGGTTTGTCCTTGATCACGGGCCACGTTGACCACTCCCGCGATCGCCTTGACGAGGGTTTCAGGATCAGCGGGGACATTCCGCAGGGAGAAAATTTCTTGAGGAGTTGTGGGGATAGGAGAATCCATTGTTTGATGGGAATAGCGATACACTGATGATCAGAGGCGATGCAACCCGAGAATTAAGGCGGTGTATTTATGAGAAGACTGTTAAGTTTTTTTAATTTTTGTGTTGGTCAGTATAGCTCAATCTCCTCATCTGTCAAGCTTTTTTTCTGGGGTTGAGCAGAGCACTTTACCGAGCAGAATCCGAAGAGATGCTACTCTACCCAGGGATAAATGGCAACTCCCATTAATAAGCTAGGGGAAATAAGCTAGGGAATCATGCAAAATAAAAACGATCGCTTTCGAGGCTGTTTGCTGGGTTTAGCGGTAGGCGATGCGGTGGGAACCGCCGTTGAATTTAGGGAAAGGGGAACCTTTGCCCCCCTGACGGATATGGTGGGGGGTGGGCCGTTTCGCCTGCAACCTGGACAGTGGACCGATGACACTTCTATGGCGCTGTGTTTAGGCACGAGTTTAGTTGAATGTCAGGGATTTGATGCTCAGGATCAAATGCAGCGGTATTGGGCATGGTATCAGGAGGGCTATCTCAGTAGCACGGGGAAGTGTTTTGATATTGGCAATACGGTATTACAAGCCCTAGAGCGGTATCGCCAGACTGGAAATCCTTACAGTGGTTCCACCCACCCTCGATCGGCGGGAAATGGTTGCATTATGCGTCTTGCGCCCATTCCCCTCTTTTATTTTCCGGATCGAGAGCAGACCCTCCTGTTTTCTGGGGAAAGTTCCAAAACGACCCATGGGGCGGATGAATGTGTAGAGGCTAGCCGTCTACTGGGCAATATACTCTGGTGTGCGCTCTCGGGGCTGAGCAAAGCTGATCTGCTTACCCATCAAGCACCGACCTTATCCTGTCCCAGCCTCCAAACGATCGCTGCGGGCAGTTACCAAACAAAGTCTATTGCAGAGATCCGGGGCAGTGGCTATGTCGTTGAGAGCCTAGAGGCGGCGTTGTGGTGTTTCTGGACAACGGACTCCTTTGAAGCTGCCATTCTACAAGCAGCAAACTTAGGTGATGATGCAGATACCACCGCTGCCATTTGCGGACAGATCGCAGGAGCCTATTATGGGGCAGCGGGTATTCCCTCCCATTGGTTAGCCTGTCTGACGCTCCGAGAGGAGATTACCCACCTCAGCGATCGCCTTACCAAGGACTACCAATGAGGGTAAAGGCAGACCAATAAAAGGGATGGCTTAGGTTTAAACCGTTAGAACTGGAAGTGTTAACGGAAATCTGATCGAGCAAATCACTCTGGAGGGAAATCGATCGATTGGATAAGTTCAAGGTATTGTGTTTAACCTGTCCGGTTTGACTGCGTAACATGGCCAGTTGAGCCTGTCGCAATGCCTGTACCCGGCTGATATTTTGATTGAGTTGATTATAAAATTCTCCCATTAAAACCATTGTCCCCACATCACTGACTTGCCATAAACTCGCCACCGCAGATTGGGCTCCCATTTGGATCGATAAGCCGGCAAACCCAAGTTCGGCATTATCATTGCCCGTGGCGGTATTACAAGCACTAATCACAAATAATTCAACGGATCCCGCTTTATTCAGTTCTAAATCTTGTAATTCCTCTAAGCGAAGTTTACGATCGAAAAATTGTAAGTAGGAAATATCTTTGATCTGACGGTTGGAAGCCTCTAGTAAGTTGAAAGAAGAACGAGATCGCAATGCTTGGGGTTCTAAGACGATCACTTCGCCAAAATCAGCATGGGTTGCTAAATGCATAATCAAGGGTTGATCCGGAAAAGCTTGCTGACGTTGGCTTAAGATGCCCTGTAAATTTTCAAAGGTAAACTGTTCATTTTGTAGCACTTGAGTGGGACGAGTTTTCCGAATCAGATCTAATTCCAGGGGAACAGCCGGCAAGGGAGCATTATCATTGTTCGCGAAATTAGAAGCGCCCATCGCTATAGCTTGGGTTTGTCTTAAAGAGACGGCTTCACTATCTAAATAGCTGATACTAGGAACTAAAGCCAAACCATATTCTTCAATCAAAAATTCATCAGTTCTACGATTGTAAAGTGCTGCTACGGGAAGCGATCGCAGCCCTCGACCGAGGACGAAAATCAAATTATCCACAGGAGTATCGGCTAGAGCCTCTTTAATGGGCAAGGCAATCCAATCATAGAGTTGGGCTGCAAAGGGTTTATAGCCCCTAATATTGTATTGATCCATGAGACGATCGCGGAGCAGTTGAATTGATTGAGAAACTCGAATTCGACTCACGGAATCAGGAAGCTGAATTTGTTTAATCTCCTGTTCAGTTACGACCAATAAAGATAAACCATCTTCTTCGAGAGGGGGATCATCTGGACGCAAAACTCGTCCTCGACTAAAAATAGTATCCTCTCTCTCATTTGCAGCATTAGTGGTTCGATTATAATAGAGATAAACCGCTGCAAATTTTTCAGTATCTTGATTTTCAAGACTGCGATGATTCACGGATTGTAGTAATTTCTGTACTGCCTGAGGGGTAGCTTGGCGAATGGGATCTTGCCCAAAAGCATTTTGAAATTCTAGGGTATTAATATCTTCGATCGTT
>JBMTZC010000110.1:0-11997 GCA_049455215.1 Prochlorotrichaceae cyanobacterium | reverse complement strand
CCTATGCTGCCTTCTTGATCGCTTCTACGGCTGGTAAGTTCGGCTAAAGCCTGCTCTATCTTTGAGTGATACAAAAATCCCCTACTTTTAAACGGGTGAGGGATTTTTGTATTAACCCACGCTGATTTGGTCATGCCTTTGGATAGCCCCACATGGATGTAATTATTATTGGTAGCGGTTTGGGCGGGTTGTGCTGTGGCGCACTCTTAGCCCACTATGGCGTTCGGGTGTTAATTTGCGAAAGTCATGGCATTCCAGGAGGGGCTGCCCATGGTTTTGAACGAGATGGTTTTTACTTTGATTCTGGTCCATCCCTCTATTCGGGGTTATCCCATCGATCGCTCAATCCCCTGCGCCAGGTTTTAGACATTATTGGTGAAGCGGACTCCATAGACTGGATTCCCTATGATGCTTGGGGATGCTACGTTCCAGAGGGATACTTTCGCGCAGAAGTGGGGGATCAGCCCTTTTGTCAGCTTTTGCAACAGTGGCGAGGGACTGAAGCCGTTCGGGAGTGGCAAGCTCTCCAAGCCAAGTTAGAACCCCTGAAAGCGGCCTCTGTGGCCATTCCCCCCCTGGCACTCCGATCGGACTGGGGATCGGTGTGGACGGTGGGACGGTTTCTGCCGCAAATTTTGCCCCAAATCGGCAATCTTCAGCAACTCTCGGGATCCTTTGCGGAGGTAATGGAGGGGGTGATTACGGATCCTTTCATCCGTAACTGGATGGATTTACTCTGCTTTATGCTCTCGGGATTACCCGCCCAGGGGACGATCGCGGCGGAAATGGCCTTTATGTTTGCGGATTGGTACCGTCCTAATGTCGTGCTGGACTATCCCCGTGGGGGAAGTGATGCTCTTGTCAAAGCGCTGATCCGAGGTCTGCGCAAAAATGGGGGACAACTGCGCTTAGGGGCAACGGTCGAGGAAATTGTCGTGGAGAGGGATCGTGCCGTTGGGGTGAAACTCCGGGGGGGTGAGGTGCTCCGGGCCAACCAAGCGATCGTTTCCAATGCCTCGATCTGGAATACCCTTGGGCTCTTACCCGCCGATAAAATTCCCGCCAAGCTACAGGAGCGTCAACAGATCCAACCCTGTCCGAGCTTTATGCATTTGCACTTGGGCTTTGATGCCCAGGGCGTAGAAGCGAATTTACCGGAAGCGCTCAAGGGAAAACTAGAGTGCCATTATCTTGTGGTCAATGATTGGCAAAAAGGAGTCGATGCACCGCAGAATGTGGTGGCAGTTTCGATTCCTTCGGTGTTGGATCCTGCCCTAGCCCCGCCCAATCACCATGCACTCCATGCCTATTTACCCGCAACGGAACCCTATGAACTCTGGGCCAATCTCGATCGTTCCAGTGATGCCTATCGAACCCTCAAAGCAGAGCGATCGCAAATCTTCTGGCAGGCTTTAGAACGGATTATCCCGGACTTGCGCCAGCGGTGTCGCGTAACCCTGGTGGGCACTCCATTAACCCATGAACGTTTTTTGCGTCGGCATCAAGGCACCTATGGTCCAGCGATCGCTGCAGGAGCGGGTCTATTTCCAGGGTATCCAACCCATCTCAAAGGCTTGTGGTGTTGTGGAGATTCCACCTTTCCGGGGATTGGCGTGCCTGCGGTGGCCGCCAGTGGCATGGCGACGGCCCATAGCTTAGTTCCCGTCGCAAAACAGCTAGACAGCATCAAGAGAATGTTGTCTTAAATTAAATGCTAACCACGGGGAATACCGTAATCTTAAAGGGGTTGTATGGTGTGCGCCGGAGGGCTTATCACACAACCCTTTCCGCGTCTCATCCTTACCACTGATTGAGGACTGCTGTAAATCAACCGATTTAGGAGGGGGGATATTTCTTTTGGTGACGGATGGTCTTTGTAATCTGCTTCCAGCGGCGTTTGGTGTTGTGACGAACATGGATATCCTGCCGCTGTTCAAGCCACTGTTGTTCTCGCTGGAGTTTTTGATAGCTCTGTAACCGCTGCGGATCTAGGGTACCCAAGACGATCGCTTCCTGCACGGCACATCCAGGTTCTGTGCCGTGCTGACAATCATGAAACTTACAGGTTGCCGCTAGGGATTCAATATCCCCAAAAGTCTCCTGCAAGCCAGATCCATCACTCCAGAGTTGAAGTTCCCGCATCCCGGGGGTGTCAATGAGTAAGGCTCCGGAGGGTAATAGGATAAGTTGGCGGTGAGTGGTGGTATGTCGCCCCCGACTATCGTCTGTCCTAACGGTTTGAGTGGCTTGTTGTTGCTGTCCGAGCAAGTAGTTGGTCAGAGTAGATTTACCTACCCCTGATGAGCCAATCAGGGCGATCGTTTGACCAGGGCGTAGGTAGACCTCCAGTTGTTCCAATCCTTGTTCGGTGGTGGCGCTGATCGGATAAATCGGTACTCCCATCACACTGTCTTGAACTAAAGCGATCACTTTCGCCAAGTCGGCACACTGATCTGCTTTATTCAAGATAACGATCGGGGTTGCACCACTTTCCCAAGCGGTCACTAAATAGCGCTCAATGCGACGGACATTAAAGTCACCATCAAGCCCTGACATGAGAAACACCGTATCCACATTAGCGGCAACAATCTGTCCTTCCGTGGGGGTTCCAGCCATCTTGCGGACAAACTGACCTGTGCGCGGCAACACCTCATGAATCACTGCTGAACGGTTGTCCCCCTGGGGTTCAACAACAACCCAGTCTCCCACTGCAGGAAACATCAGGGGACTTTCAGCCTCATGCCGAAAATGTCCCGTGACGTGAGCATCGGCCTCACCCGTCTCCATGTAAATCCGATAGCTGCCACGGTGCTCTGAGATAACACGAGCCGCAACACATCCCGTTGACCACCGTTTTTGCTTAAACTGTGCAAACGCTACATCAAAACTGCTGCCTATGCACCAGCCCCAGGTTTTTAAATTCAAGATCCTGTCCTCCCACAAACGGCAGTCCCAACTGTCCACTACAGTGGGGAACACTTACTGCTCAGACAACTCAAGGAACAAACTTTCATAGGCGGCTAACGATCGTTCAAAGCGATAGTATTGCACAGCGTAATCCCGGCCCTGCGCCCCTAATCGCTCCCCATAGTCCCGATCGTGATAGAGCTTCAGTACGGCATCGGCTAAATCTTTTGGATTTTCAGGGGAGACCACTAAGCCCCCCTGACTTTGGTTGACCACCTGAGCAGCAGACCCCTCCAAAGGCACCGAGGCAATAATGGGACGGCCACTGGCCAGGAGCAGTTGGGTTTTGGAGGGCATATTAAAGGCAATCACCGTTTGACGCTGGACAATTAACCCCACATCCGCCGCCGCTAGCATTTCAGGCACCGTTTCCCGAGGTTGAAAAGGCAACAGCTTCACATTGGTCACCGCTAACTGATCGCAAATATCCTCTAACTCTGCGATCGCTTTTTCTTCTCCCACAATTACAAACACAATATCAGACTCAGCTTCTAACAATTTAGCTGCTCTAATAACAGTTTTTAAACCTTGAGTTAGGGCAATATTGCCAGAGTACATGACGACAAAACGATCGCCCAAATTTTGCTGATGACGAAAGGGATTATCGAGTTTAGGGAGCGGTTTAACAAAGTCTACATTGACCCAATTGGGAATGCAGGTCATTTTGTCTGGGCTGACCCCTTTTTTGAGTAAATTTTCTGTAAATTTTTCAGTAATGACAGCGATGCGGGTCGCCAAACCATAGGAAAACTTTTCTAAGGCTTCAAAGACATAAATAGCAAGGGGATTTCTGACTAACCCCACATGAATGGCGGCTTCCGGTAAAATATCTTGCAAACTTAAGACCGTGGGGCAGCGATACCACAGAGACAGGAGGGCTACGACAACGGCGGCCGGCAGAGGGGGGCTAGTATACAAAATAATATCCGGTTTCCAGCCTTGAAACGCAGCCCCAAGGCTGGTCAAAACAAAGCTAGCATCGAGAAGAATTCGATCCAATAGACCCGGTTGAGGACGCACCCGCACATAACAGCGTTGAATCTCGACTCCATTGCGGGTTTCCTGAACGTAAACTTTACCTTTGTACTCTGGATAGATGACACGCTGGGGATAATTGGGCATGGCGGTAATCACGCGCACTTGGTGCCCGCGCCCCACCAATCCTTCCGCCAACTCTGTGAGCAGAGGGGCAATCCCAATCGGTTCAGGATGATAATTATAGGAATAGATCAAGATTTTCATACAGGTTTAGGGATCCGAGATATTGAGGATCGGGAATTCCTGATCTCTAAGGGTGGGGCCAACTGGCATCAATTTCTTGGAGAACAGTTTTGAGATTAACGCCACTGAGATAGTCCACAATGCCAGCCCAGAAACTGCCGGTTCCAACGGCGCTAGGCATGGCATCAGAGGCATCAAATTTAACCGTTTGGGCAGACTTGAGAATTTTGGCTTCCTTTTGACTGAGCCGATCGGGATAGGCACTAATTTCCACCTCTCGATAAGGAGATAAATGTCCTCCTAATCCGGCCCAAATTCTTTGGGGTTCTGGCGTTAATAAGTAGGCAAGAAACGATCGTACAGTGGGGGTATCTCGTAAGACTCCCAGTTGTACCGCTCCAACAACAATGGGAGAGGGATCCGCTGTGGTGGTAAAGCTCGGCAACCGGAAAACATCCACCTCCTCCAGGTTGGTTTGGGTCGGGAAAAAAGCTGAAATAAAGTTCGATTGGTTGTGGAGATAACACCCCGGTGGATCCCGGAATAAACCGAGGGGCGCATCGGCAAAGCTGATGCTAAGTACCCCAACTTTTCCCCCCAGAACCGCTTGGTTATCTAAGGCGATCGTACCGAAGGTTTGAAATGCTTGTTCTACTGCGGGATCGGTAAAGGGAATTTCGTGGTTGAGCCAGCGATCGTAGGTCTCTGCCCCCGCTTGCCGCAGCAGAATATCTTCAACCCAATCTGTCCCGACCCAGCCCGTCGCTTCGCCGCTCTCCAGTCCTAAACACCAGGGGGTTTCCCCTTCGGCAATCATCCGCTGCGTCAGGTTTTCTAAAGCTTCCCAGGTTTGAGGCACTTCATAGCCCTTTTCCTCAAAGCGTTGGGGAAGATACCAGACTAAACCTTTGAGATAGACCCGGAGGGGAAGTCCATAGGTCTGCTCGCCAATTTTCCCTAGGGATCGCCACTGTTCCGTCAAGGCGTTCGCTAAGGTCTGCTCATCCACTAAGGACTCTAAGGGAATCAGAGCATTCTCCGTGACTAAATCCTTGAGTAGCCCCGGTTGGGGAAACAGGGCCAGATCGGGAGGATTACCCGCCGCCACCTGAAGCGGTAACAGGGTGGTAAAAGCATCAGTGCCCTGATAATCCACCGCAATACCAGAACGATCGCTGAAGGGAGCGACAACGGCTTGAATATCTTCAATACCTTTACCCGTAAGGGTTCCCAATAGAGTCACGGTTTCCGATCTGCGTGGGTCTGACCCCAAGGCATTTTGAGGGTCAGCGGGAGTGCAGGCAACCAAGCACAGCGCCAGCAAGCAGGTCAGAAACCGAGACAAGAGAGAAAACTTCATGACAAGGGATAGGCAGGACACTGAATTTTGGCATACTTTCCAAATCGATAATAGGGATCCACAGGATGAATCCGGTATGACGGGATCTCTTCAGGGATTCAGGTCTACGAGGCTTATCGGGGAAATTGCTATAGGTACTCGGTTACGGACTGGGGGCTAGTCCACTACTCTCGTCAGATCCTAACCTTCTCGATCGTACCGATCGCTATCCCCACATCATCCCAGAGGTCACAGGGTCACCGCAGAAAACCCACTCTTCCCGTCAGAAGATCTCAGGAGATCTAACCCCAGATTGTGGAGCAGGGCAGGTCTTCAATTCAATCTAAAGTTGCACGACAAGGATCGCCAGGGTCATCCCCCAAAAGTTGGAATTCTTAGCCTTGCCCCAGAACCGCGTCGAGCAGTGGCTTAGCTCCGTAGCGGACAACATCCGTACAGGGGAGCCCTGTTTCTGCTTGGGTCGTGGCAATGTGGGCTTGGGCCAAGCTGTCACTAAGTCCGTGGGTATTCAGGGCAATGCCCACCACGGGCACCGGGGGAAAAGCCCCCCCAGCCTCGGCAATACTTTCGTATAACTTCACCACTGCCGCTAAGGGGGGAATGGGCACATGGGGACAATTTTGAATATGTTTACGACTCACTTGATGCACAAGGATTAAGGCTGTGGGCTGACTGCCCCGCAACAATGGCAAAGTCGCCGTAGAGGCAGGATTGAGTAATGAACCTTGACCTTCGACAAAAAGCAGATCCACCTCTGCGCCGCCCCGCATCACCAGTTGCTCTACCGCCCCCGCCGCAAAGTCTACCCGCACCGCATCCAAGGGAATGCCATCACCACTGATCATAATTCCGGCTTGGCCAGTGCCCACAAAGCGAGAGCGAATGCCCTGTTGCCGAGCACAGCGATCGAGTTCCAGGGCCGTAGACATCTTGCCCACCCCCATATCCGTGCCCACAAAGAGAACCCGCTGACAAGCCAAGGTGCGGGCTTCGGCTGTTCCCACCTTGAGTCCGTGGGGTTCGCGGCGAATATCCCAAATCCATTGATCAAGGCGCAATAAGGCTTTCAGTTCCGGATCCGAGGAGAGGGAGGTATGCAGACCGTTGACAATGGATAAACCCGCCGCGACCGCTTGCCGAACTTCCTGGTAGTAATCGTCCGACAACTTGCCCCCGGATGGAGCCATCCCGATCGCTAAAACGTCGGGTTGATAGACCAAACTCTCTGCTAAGGAGGCAACGATGGGAACCGGGCGATCGATTCCGGTGAGATCCTTGAGATTACCACCGGCACAGGTGTGATCAATGGCCGCCACGATCGTTCCTTCCCGGTAGCGTAACAAGGCCAAGCCCGTTTTACCGTCCTTACCTTGAATGCCGTTGTGCAGTAACACCGCAACCCGATGCTGGGGGGTAAGCATTTAAGAATCCTCCGCTGCGTTCGTCTCTTGAATGTGATCTAAGCGATTATTTAAAGCATTCACCGCCGCACTGAGCTGGGTTTTCAGTTCTCCAATCTCCTTATATAGTCCGTCCATGGTACTCGCCACCAAGGTACCAATCAGTCCAAATAAAATCAGTAAGGGTAATAGCGTGGCCACGATCGTAAAAAATAAAACATTAGCGACCACATCCGAAGTCGGCGTAGCCACCCCTAAATCCAGCAAACTAGTGCCCCAAATGCCCGTTCCGGCTACATATAAGCGCTCGACTAATGCCGACAACAAGCGACTGAAATAATAAATCAACCCAAACAAGATTACCGCAGCGATCGCTGACACTGAAGTTGTAAAAAGCCGAGCACGCATAGGTTAGATCCTTTCTGTCCTTAAGGGAGAGGAGTTAGCGACATAAAGAGCATACCCTGTGCTTGGGCAAGCCAGCATTTTAAGAAAAACTTTCTGTTTGACACACCTCACTCCTCCCAAGGCTTACGTTATAGTGGCTATGTTTAGCAATTGAGTGAAGGCTTTATGAATCCTACCTTGGTGCTGATGGTATTTGCTGCAATGTTTAGCGTAGCGACCCTCTTTTTTGGAACCCGGAATGGCTTTTACGATTCCGATAATTATCACGGCAATGGATCTGCCCACTAAAACCCTACCTTGGCTCTAACCCTTTGCTTTAAGCCTCCAAAGCAGGCAGAAAATTCCCCTCCCCTGGAGGGGTGCCCGAAGGGCGGGGTGGTTCATCAGTCCCCTGGAGGGGTGCCCGAAGGGCGGGGTGGTTCATCAGTCCTCTGGAAAAGGGCTTTCCACTGAAAGTAAAAAAATTTAATGGAAGAGTGCGCCGCATTCTTGGCGGGAAACAGCCTTTCACCTCTACCCTGTTCCACACCTTGAGAATGAGTGATTTTCCCCTATCCTGTACTCCCCTCACTTTGTACGGAAAGGGCGTGGGTATTTGTTTACTCTTGCAGATCGGTTCCTATCGGTTCCTCTTGGATTGTGGGTTACCGCCGCAAGAATTACCCCAGATTCTCCAGGGGGTCTTAGTCCAAAATGGCGTTGAGGTTCCCCTACATGGGCTGATCTTAAGTCATGCCCACCGCTGTCAAACGGAAGGTCTGGAATCCTTTACCGCCCACTATCCCACTGTTCCCCTCTATAGCAGTCTCATCACCGCTCAACTCCTGAACGCCCCTCCCATCGCTTCGCCTCCGGATCTACCATCCCTCTATCCTGTGCCTTGGCGATCGGTATTGCAAATTCGTGCCGATCTGACCCTGGAACTGTTTCCCGCCGGCCATCTGCCGGGGGCAGCAATGGCGTTGTTAACCTATACCCCAGCCTCCGTTGCTGACCAGCCCATTCGTCCCTATACCGTTTTATATACGGGAGATTGCACCTTAACTCACGGACGCTTTGTTGAGGGGTTTCCCTTGGCTGAACTCCGGGGCTTACGGCCGGACGTACTAATTGTGGATGGTACCGCCGGAACAGCCCGGCACGGACGGCGACGGCAGCAGGAGGTCGCCCTATTGAATGGCTTAGATCGTGCTTTTCAGGCAGGACGATCGGTGGTTTTACCTGTTCCGCCCTGGGGGATCGGTCAAGAACTCCTCTTATCGTTAAAAGGACATCCGCCACTGGCAGCCCAGCAACGCCACATTTACATTGGGCCAGATTTTGCCCCCTATTTTGAGCAATACCAAAACTTACTTCCCCATTTCCCCACCGCCGTCCAAAATCTAGCCCGCCAGCAATCCCTCTTCTGGGAAGACGATCGCTTTCCTCGGGTACAACGGCTTTCCGATCTCGATATTGAGCCTCAACCAGTTCTGATCTTAGTGCGGGAAGATCAGGATTGGACAACCTACTTGCCCTCCCTCCGTGGCTGGGAAGTCTGGTTCCCTCGAAACAGTGAAGGCGAGGTGGCTCCCCTCAAACCCTGGATGGAGAAAAACCTCCAGCAGTGGATCCCCCCAGCGGCGATCGTCCCCTGGACAGTCCTGCAAGCTCGGCTCCGATCGGGCCAAGGCCAGATTCAGACCTACTTTTTCCCTGAACATTGCGATGGCATTGCCACCACCCAATTGATTCACAATATCCGTCCCCAACATGTCCTGTTTGTGGGGCCCGATCCCGATCGGTTGCTAGAACTAGCCGCTTTAGAAGAACTCAGCAGTCGCTATAAACTTCATCTCCCCGCCCTAGGACAAACCACCGAATTTTGGGTGGGAGAAACCTTTTTTCAACCTACAACCCCCGATCTCTGTTACGAAACCGAACTCCAAGAAGATGCCTCAGGGGCTTGGCTTCCCTTCCCCGTTTCCTTAACCCAAGATCCCCGCTGGCAACGTCTAGCGGATACCGGCATTCTGCAACTCCGGTGGCAGGGAGATGAGTTGATTTTGCGGGGCTTGAGCGGACGGGAATTAATCAATCAGGACTTATCCCAACGCGATCGTCTCTCTACCTCTCCCCTGGATGTACAAAGCTGTGGAACCTGTCGCCATTACCGAGGGCAGCGCTGTTGGAACACCGCCTCACCCCTCAATGGCTTTAAGGTCAGTCCAGAAGGCTTTTGTCCCCAGCATCAGCGTTAACCTTTTCAAGACGGTGAAAGACCTCCGACCCCTATCCCCAACCCACTAGTCAAAATGTTCTTTTTCTTAAGATAGAACATCCCCTAAAAAGTATCGCCTAGAGATTTCCAGAAACGCGACTAAGCCTTTTATGCTATAATTTCCTAGCTTTTTGAGGTTAGTTCGCTTTTCGTAAGGCTAATCCGCATTTTTGAGGGCAATCCACCATGACCAACGAGTACGGTGCAGATCAGATTCAAGTCTTAGAAGGGCTAGAGCCAGTTCGGAAGCGCCCTGGAATGTATATTGGCACCACCGGCCCTCGTGGGCTACATCACCTCGTCTACGAAGTGGTGGATAACTCAGTCGATGAAGCCCTGGCGGGTTATTGTACAAATATTGAAATCACTTTACATGAAGATGGCTCTGTCAGCGTCCAGGATGATGGGCGGGGCATTCCCACAGATATTCACCCCCGCACCGGCAAATCTGCCCTAGAAACCGTCTTAACCGTGCTCCATGCCGGGGGCAAATTTGGCGGGGGTGGCTACAAAGTCTCTGGAGGATTGCATGGGGTTGGGGTTTCGGTGGTCAATGCCCTTTCGGAATGGGTGGAAGTCAAAGTTTGGCGGGATCAACAGGAATTTCGCCAACGGTATGAGCGGGGAGTTCCCCTCACGGATTTGGCCGGTAGTCCCATGGCAGGGCATAAAACGGGAACCTTTGTCCAATTTAAGCCCGATCCTGAAATCTTTACGGTCAGCACTCAATTTGAGTATCCGGTTGTGGCGGGACGATTGCGGGAATTAGCCTACCTGAATGGTGGGGTTCGTATTACCTTTACCGATACCCGTTTAGACCTTCTCAAAAGTGACACCCCCTACAGCGAAACCTTCTTTTATGAAGGGGGAATTAAAGAATATGTTGCCTACATGAATCGGGATAAACAACCCATTCACGACGAAATTGTTTTTGTACAGGGTGAACGCGACGGAGTTCAGGTTGAAGTTGCCCTACAGTGGTGTGCCGATGCCTTCAGTGAAAATATTTTAGGGTTTGCCAATAACATCAGAACGATCGATGGGGGGACGCATTTAGAAGGCTTAAAAACCGTTTTAACCCGAACTTTTAACACCTTGGCGCGGAAGCGAAACAAACGGAAAGAGAATGAAAGTAATTTAGCCGGGGAAAACATTCGTGAAGGGTTAACCGCCGTCATTTCGGTTAAAGTGCCGGATCCGGAATTTGAGGGACAAACCAAAACCAAATTAGGCAATACGGAAGTGCGAGGCATTGTCGATTCCCTAGTGGGAGAGGTTTTGTCCGAGTATTTAGATTTTCATCCTGGGATCGGGGATGCCATTTTAGAAAAGGCCATTCAAGCCTTTAACGCAGCAGAAGCGGCCCGGCGGGCTCGGGAATTGGTGCGTCGGAAGTCCGTTTTAGAGTCTTCCACTTTGCCTGGAAAACTAGCGGATTGTAGCTCTCGCGATCCGTCAGAATCAGAAATTTTCATCGTAGAAGGCGATAGTGCGGGAGGAAGTGCCAAGCAAGGACGCGATCGTCGTTTCCAAGCCATTTTGCCTTTGCGGGGTAAGATTCTCAATATCGAAAAAACCGATGATTCCAAGATTTACAAAAACACCGAAATTCAAGCCTTAATTACCGCATTAGGATTGGGGATTAAAGGCGAAGAATTTGAGATCGCCCAACTTCGCTACCATCGTATCGTGATTATGACTGATGCTGATGTGGATGGCGCTCATATTCGCACCTTGTTGCTCACCTTTTTCTATCGCTATCAACGGGCAATGGTGGATCAAGGCTTTGTTTATATTGCCTGCCCACCCTTATATAAAGTTGAACGGGGACGCAATCACCACTATTGTTATAACGATCGGGAACGGGATCAAATTATTGCTGGATTTCCCGCCAATGCGAAATATGACATTCAGCGCTTTAAGGGGTTAGGGGAAATGATGCCCCAGCAATTGTGGGATACCACCATGAATCCGGAAACCCGCATGATGAAACGGGTTGAGATTGAAGACGCAGCGGAAGCCGATCGTATTTTTACAATTTTGATGGGCGATCGGGTTGCCCCTCGTCGGGAATTCATTGAAACCTATGGCCCGCAACTCAACTTAATGGACTTAGATATTTAGGCGACCAACTTAAGGCAGCAGAGGCATCATGGAACCCAGTTTTTGGCTAGAGCGATGGGAAAGCAATAATATTGGTTTTCACAAAAAAGAAGCCAACCCACTGCTGGTTGAATATTTTGAGGCCCTGGCTCTGCCACCAGGGAGCCGCATCTGCCTACCCTTATGTGGCAAAACTCGGGATATTGCCTGGCTCCTATCCCAGGGCTATCCCGTCATCGGCATCGAACTGATTGAAAGGGCGGTGGAACAACTCTTTG
>JBMTZC010000109.1:0-12057 GCA_049455215.1 Prochlorotrichaceae cyanobacterium | reverse complement strand
CCAACATAAAGCCGTCCTGAAAGGACGGGGTTTTAGACCCACTTCTCTGATAAAAGTACAGCTTCAATGCTGATTAGCTTAGGGCTTGATCCAAATTTCGCGCGGCGGTCACATTCTGCTTGGGATCAACCGTGGAGAGAAGAGCGACGGCCACCGAGAAATAGGCATTTAACTCTAGAGATGGAGGCAAAAATAAAGGCAAGAATAGGAATATTTTTAGTTTGGGATCAAAGCGATCGAATAAATAGTAAAAGAGCGGAAAATACCAAACTAACCCCATCAGCCAACTGCGAGGGTTAAGAATATTTAGACAGGTCAAACATTGGAAAAATTTTAAGGTCTTAGACTGTCGAGGATTTAAAGCTAGCAACAAGATCATCAACAGTACCCCAAATCCCATCGCAAGCAGCGTATGGTTCTCGAACAAGGGATTCATTTTCCCGTTCACAAAATCATGAGAAAGAATTTTATAATTTCCCTCGATCGCTGGAAAAAATGATGATAGACATCTTGACCGAAGTAGAGATAACTGATCCCATTCAAGCTCAGGATAGTCAGTCAAAAATGCAAAACAAAGCGCCAGTCTTTTTCTATTTGAATGAAATAGATGAGCAGAAATACGGGAAAGACTTTAAGCTGACTAGCAATGCCCAAGACCACAGCCGCTAGACCCTTTCTAGGGCACGAACTGTACCAGTAAAAGGTCAAAATGACTAATCCTAAAATTATTAAATCAATTTGTCCCCGTTCAAAATTCGCCAGATAAGGCAAGCTGACCAAACTAAAAAAGAGAGCACTTGGGGGGATTTTTCTCTCTTCCTGGCAGATCAATAATCGATTGATCAAGATAAAGGTTCCAAGAGAAACAAAAATCAGGAGCAAACTGAAGAGCACCCGTGCCACATCATAGGAAGGAATTAAGCCTAAAGGAGCGAGAAACAATGCCGCCACCGGAGGGTAAATAAATCCCGATGGGTAGTGGTAATCGGCATTAGAAGCGGCAAAAAGCTCAGGATAAAGCCCCACCGGATTGAGATAGGGATCTAAGTGACGCAAGACACAATGACCCGTCACATAAAAGACCCGAAAGTCCATTTGGTAGGACTCTGCGACGAGATGGGCAGGATAAATCAGGAGAAAAAGGGCTCTCCAAGAGAGCGATGGATTAAAAGTCTTCCAATAACTTCTTAAACTCATGAATATCAATTTTACCATCAGCGTTAATATCCACTTTATTGATAATCTCTTCTAAATCTGCATCGCTAATATCTAAAAGAGATTCATGCATAAATGATCGAATTTCCTCGATCTCTAAAAAGCCATTATTATTAGTATCAAGTGCCAAAAAGGCTTGTTCAATTGCTTGTATGTCCATGATAAAACCTCCTGAAGATGAGCAACCAATTTGAGGCAAAAGATGTGTTCTTAAAGTGGGAAAATATAAAAGACTGTTCAACTCAACTCATACAGTAGTCCTAAAGGCTACCAACTTAAGGTGGAAGAGTGCGGCACTCTTCCCTGAAATTTTTTCACTTTCAGTAGAAAGCCGTCTTAAATCAGTTGTAAGGATTAGGCTGCTAACACCACGAAACCCATTAGGATTACTATATCAGCGCTTAGCTCCTTGCAAATCATAAACCTTACCATCTAAGAGCAGACGGGTAATGCCTTTTGCCTCTAACCAACGGGCCGTTTTATGAAGCATTCTGCCATCCGGCAGCTTAATCACCCGCTGATTTCTTCGGGAAAATCGTCGGGCTACTCGGTGATTATCAAAGAGGGGCAAGGTACGATGTTGGGCTTCGGCTTCAGGAATCTGACCCAATTCCCGAAAATCCTGAAGACGACAGGTCACCAATTCGCTGGTGCGATCCACCACCAGGTAGCAAACCCGAGGGAAATCCGCTTCGGAGAGGGGGATAATTTCAATCTCCTTGCCCAGCATGGGAGCCAGTTCTACCGTTTCATCATCCGCTTCGTCATCTTCAAAATCATCCTCGTCATCATCCCCAAATTCCTCATCCCCAAAGGAATAAACGTAGTCGTCCTCGTCATCCTCTAAGGATTGCTCCGCAGCGATCTCCGCATCTGATTCGGGTTCGGGTTCCGGTTCAGCGGCTTTCCGTAAAATTGGCCGACCGAAGGAGGAGGGATCTTGCACTTTGACTTCTGAGGACAAAGCGAGGAGATCTAACTGTTGGTTCGTTGGTTGCGGGCTAATTTGTTGCGGGCTAATTTCTTGGGGGCTAGGTTGTTGCGGGGGCTCCGGAGACTGTTCCATCTCTTCGTCCCCTTGGGCAGAAGAACGACGACGACGACGGCGATCGTTCCCCACGAGAATGGGATCTGCACTGCTGCTATCTACCAACGGTTGCTCTGGACTACTGGCAACACTCTTCGCTTCATCCACCTTGTCTTCTTCCAGTCCTTCTTTGTCTTCAGATGCGTCTTCAGGGCCATCAAAGGAGGGTTCATCGGGACTCCGACTCAGCCCCGATCGCTTTAAGCGCACTAAATCTTCGTACTCCTCTAAGGGCAGCTTACTTTTTAACAAGCGGCTAATGGTACTCACACTAACGCCGTATTGCCGAGAAAGGGTTGATGTTGTTTCATCAGTCTCTCGGTACAACCGAAAAATAGTCTCCTTTTCAGCTTCTGTTAGCTTGGCTGGAGCCATACCCAGTCCCCCTCTCTTCGGTTAGTTAGCAGATCGGCGACGACTCCCTCCTCTACGGGAAGAACGAGTTGAGACATCGTATTCCAAAGCCGCACCGATAGCAAATAGAATAGCGCTAAATACCCACCCTACTTCTAAAATTTGTCCGCTGATGTAATCAGGGTTCGTTGTCGTGGAGTAATAGAACCAAATATCTGAAACGTAGAGAGACAAACTCGCCGCCGCAATCATCCGCCAAGACTGGGCAAAACGCCCGCCCCAAAAGGCTAAAAGCAGGGTAAAGGCAATGACCAACAGGGCAACGTCCGCCATGATATATAACTTGCCCACCACTTCCGCCAAGGGACTCAGCATCGTATCTAGTTGCTCCGCCCAGCCAGGGGCATTATTCGTTTCGATCGCGGCTTCGGTCACCGCTGTGGCCAAGGCTGTTTCAGACTGACCATTGGCAAGCGTGATCAGCAAATAGGTGCCTAACGTCCCTAAAATTCCCACCGTGACCACTAGCAACCACTGGAACATGCCCATATTTAAGCGCCGGGGCAAAATGGCTAGAATCATGCCCCAGGCCAAACAGACGTAACAGGGCAGAAAGAATAAATCCCCCAGGGAAATATCCGGATCTAAGCCAAACATTAACTCCCAGATGCCGAAAAAGAAATTACCGAGGAAATAGAGAAAGGTGCCTAACCCCAAGAGCAACCACACGGTTCGCCCGCTGACCATTTGGCGGTTTTCCCAATTGCGGAGGCATAGGAGTGCTGCTCCCAGAAAAGCAACCTGCTCAAAAACATAAGTGCCAATGGCATACCACGTATCCGCCTCTTCTCCCAAGGTGACTTGAATGCCAAAGAGAAGATAAAAGAATAAGGCCAAAACCCCCCAGGTAATCGCAGAAATCACGATCGTTTGAACGGGAATAGGGGTCTGAGACTTGGGAGATCGAGAAGATTGGCTCATAACTAAATGCAAAATAACAATAGGAACAATACCGAACAAACCTGAGGCCAAGGCAGCAGGCTATGTCCTCAACCCCAGAGGCGGCCCAAAGGGGATTTATTAAGCCATGCCATAAACTCAGAGCGATCGCTACTGGGTAAGTCTTGGAGCGTATCTAGAGCCCGATTGACAAAGCTCGTATTGCCAAAATAGGCCCGTCCCAAGCGATGTAACTCTTGGAGCAGGGTATTGAGGTGATGCTCTTGCCAAGCGGGAACCTGAGCGAGCGCCAAGGGATCCGCCGTGAGTAACTGAGTGACCGCTTCCTTAGAATCCGCCTGCGGAAAATGCCATTGCTTAAAGACATCAATAATATCCCGCTCAAAAGCCCCTAACTGGCGGTTTCCTAATAAATCTTCAATATCAAAGTACACCGTTTGCAGCAGCAGCAAAGCTGCCTGAACAAAAGCAGCGGAATTCGTCGTACCGCCGCCGCCCCCCTCTTCCTCTGATAAGTTATCCAGAACCACACGACCCCAAATGCTATAGCGTTCGGGTTCTTCTAGCAACACACAGGCTTTGCCTTGATTGTCCGTCAAATCACGCCACGTTGAGCGTGCCTCATCCGCTTGAGACGCACTAAACATGCTGAGCAATCGGAAGGTTTGACCTTGATAGTTCAAGATGGGAATCTTTTGATCCCGCTTGGGGTGTTGCACACTGGAAATGTCAACATCCTGTCGTTTGAGGATAAACATGGTACCGCCAACTCAGTCTGGTGCAGAATAACCTTAAGCGAGGTAACTAGGCTACCAACCTTAACAAAGGAACATGGGTGAATTTTATCCTAGCTGTGCCCTGATAGCCCTGCTTTTTGTCAGAAGCCCGACTTTAAACAGAACGAATCTGGGCTTAGATTAGCAGATACTTTCCGTTTGGCTCACCCTTTTGCCATAAATCTTGGATATCTCGCCCAGGTCAGGTACAGCAGGAGAGGTGCCTAATCTGTGATCATAAAAATCCCCGTGGGGCTAAAGTGGGGCTCCTGAGGGGAAGATGGGGCTCATTGCCCCTTCCTCAGGGGAGATCAGATCCCTTCATGATTTTCCGCTGCCCCGGAAAGCCCAGGCAAAAAACCATGTAAAATAATTTGAAATTTCTTGAGGCTTTCAACTGAAAGTGAAAAATTTCACGGTTGGGTGCGGCGCTTCGCGCCCTATCCCCTTAGGTTGGTTCCCGTAGAGATTATTTTAATCTAGCCAGAAAAGGATTATCCGTGCCTCCTATTCCTCCCCTCGATCTCACCCAGCAATACCAAACCATCAAAGATGAGGTTGAAGAGGCGGTAAAACGTGTGCTCTCCTCAGGACGCTACATCGGCGGTGAGGAGGTGAAAGCCTTTGAAACAGAATTTGGTCAATATATTGGCTCTCCTTTCTGTGTGGCTTGTAATTCAGGAACCGATGCCCTGTATTTAGCCCTTCAGGCTCTGGATCTCCAACCTGGGGATGAAGTCATTTCCACCCCGTTTACTTTTTTTGCCACCACAGAGGTGATTAGTCGGTTGGGGGCCGTTCCGGTCTTTGTGGATATAGACCCCCAGACCTTAAACCTCAACCTAGGGCAGGTAGAAGCCGCGATTACTCCCCGGACTCGTGTGATTTTGCCGGTGCATTTGTTTGGGTTACCGGTCAATATGAGTCAGGTACGCGAATTGGCGATCGCTCATAATCTCAAAATTGTCGAAGATTGCGCCCAAGCGATCGGCGCGGCGTGGAAAGGTCAGAAAGTAGGAAGTTGGGGGGATATTGGTTGTTTTAGCTTCTTCCCCACCAAAAATTTAGGGGCTTGTGGGGATGCGGGAGCGATCGTCACGGCGGATCCAGAGATTGCACAACGCATTCGTCAACTGCGGGAACACGGCAGCCCAGAACGGTATTATCACAGTGAATTAGGGTTAAATAGCCGCCTAGACGCGGTTCAAGCCGCGATTTTACGCATCAAGCTACACCATCTCGATCGCTGGAATCAGCAACGTCGCCAAGTCGCGGATCGCTATCAGACCGGACTCAAGCCCTTTCAAGCCTTGCAACTGCCCCAACCGCTTTCGGACAGTGAACCTGTCTGGCATCAATATACTCTGCGGGTCAAATCCTGCTCTGCGGCTCCCCGTTGCCAAAATTCACCCTCTGGGGACACCAGTCCTTGTGACCTACCCAACACCCCCCGATGCCGAGATTGGCTCAAATCTCAATTAGCAGAACAGGGCATTCAAAGTATGGTTTATTATCCCATTCCCCTACACCAGCAAGTGGTCTATCAATCCCAACCCTGTCGCTTTAGTCACCTCCCCGTTACGGAACAGTGCGCCCAAGAAGTCTTGTCCCTACCAATGTTTCCGGAGTTGAAACCGGAGCAGCAAGATCAGATTATTCAAGTCTTGCAACAACTTTTGGATTGAAACAGACTGACACTGCCTAAACTGACCAAAGCTAAACTTACCGCTTCATAGGTTAGGGGAAGCCCCCAAAATTGCACTAAGCTCTGGCTAAAGAAGGGGGAGAGGAAGACCCCCAGATCGAAGGCAGCCACTAAACCGCCTAGCGCACGGCCTCTAGAGGCTTGCGGCACAATTTCCGTAATCCAGAGCTTGCTATTGGGATAGAGCAACCCAAAGCCACAGCCGGTCAGTCCCAGTCCGCATAGGAACACGACAGCATTAGGCGCGATCGCAATGACACTACTGCCTAAACTCGCTAAACCAAAGGCCAGCCCCACAATCCCCCAAAAGTTCAGCTTCAGCCGCTGCCTCACCTGGTTATACAGTAAGGAGGTAATGGCTTGGGTGAGGGATAATGCGCCGATCGCTAAGCCACTGAGAATAGCGGGTAATCCTAACCGCTGCTGAAAATAAAAGGGGAGTTGTACGGGGGTGACAAATAAGCAAACCATGTGCAGGGTTTCGATGCCATAAATGGTGAGCAAGGTTGTCCAGGGCACAGAACCCCTACGATCGCTCCCCTGGGATGGATCTGACGCGGGAGCGGGGAGATCTCGTTTCTGGACATCGGGTTCGGGCAAATACCACCAGACCAAGGGCAGCAGCAGTAAAGGAATGCAATACAGCGCAAAACAAAACCGCCAATTCCAGTCCGCTAAGACTCCACTCGCACCGGAGACTAGCACCCCCGCCAGACCAATACTGCCGGATTGCCAGCCCAAAAGTATCGCTCGGGTGCGATCGTTAAAATAATCTCCCACCAAGGCAATTAGGGGAGTCATGGCCCCAGCAACCGCAAATCCCAGGGTAATCCGCGTGGCAAATAACCAGGGCAACTGAGTGAGAAACATGCCAGCGGAGCCTGAGGCAATAAAGAGGAGCAATGACCCCAGCAACAGGGGCCGCCGTCCCCAGCGATCGGATAGGTATCCGGCGGGTACCGACCCTAACAAAATCGCCAAGGAGGGCAGACTGAGAAAAAAAGGGAACCACTGTTCCCAGTTACTGCCCGTGGAGTTTGGTAGGGTTGCAAAATAAGTCTGGAGGGCCGGTAAGGCCGGAGCCACCGCCGCACTGGGCAAGATCGCCAAGGCACTGGCGGCTAAAATCGTAAACTTTGTCCAGGCTTCATGCTGGGCAATCCTCGGATCAGTGGTGACCGCCAAGGATAGAGTAGGCTGGGCGGAGGCAGAAAGGGTAGAGGCAGACAAATTCGGCTCCCAAGTCGCTAGCAGGTGAAGAATTTTTCGGTAGCAGGGGTGGGCTATCAAGGTAAGGCGGTAGAGTGCAGCGCTAAATGATGACAGCCCCTAGGGGTGACCCCTTTAAAAAAACTGTTTGAGGGCCGATCGTAATTGAGCAATTTCTTCATCAATTTTAGCGGTATCCCCTTTTTTGGCTGCTCTGGCCACGCATTCGGTCAAATGCTCATCTAAAATCGTGCGAGCCACCTTATCTAAAGCGCCCCGCACCGCTGCCACTTGAGTTAACACTTCAGGACAAGGCCGATGTTCTTGGATCATGGTCTTGATGCCTCGAATGTGACCTTCTAGGCGGGACAAGCGATTAATGAGCCGCCGCAGAGAGGCCTCATCATGGATATGGCTATGGGGATGGGCTTCCGGGTGAATCCGAGGCTCGAGAGAAGCATGGTGTCCCCGGTCTGTCTGTCCCTGGTCGGTATGCCCCCGGTCTGTGTGCAGAGGAACGCCTAGAGAATCTAAGCTTTGAGAATCTAAGCTTTTAGGGGCGCTATTCATGGCGATCGTGGACTAAGATGTTCCTGCAGAAGTACTCCGCTGACATTGTAGACCTTGATCTACGAGAGGTGGGGGATCTGGCTGGTCTTGCCCCCTAAGATCTGCTGCAATGTCCCCGTTAGACCGAGAAGGAGCCAAGGGGTGGTGAAGCTTTCCTGCAGAGGTTCGCGAGAGAGAGCATCCAGATGAACAAATGGGTAAACAGGAACCGCTCACTGTGACAGTAGGTCAGATCCAGAGCATCCAATCAAGAAATTGGTATAATTCACTCAACTTATTTCCGTTTTGCGTGTAAACTCAAGCACAATCAGCCTGAGGGTGATCTGCAGTTAGTCACGGCAGACCGCCTACACAACTTCTTCCAAATTCTTCCCCCAGGGATTTTCGGCATCTTCCGTGTTTAGACAACCCCCGCACAACTCCAACCAACCAGAAAGGGCATGGTTTCTCTTCGATCGTTTCCACAATTTGCACGATGGCCGTTCGGATTCGTGATGCAACGAGGCAAGGGAATGCGTTGTTCAGTTGTAGGGTCTACGGTAGGACTCATAGGCGTAACGACTTTGATCTGGAGCGCCTTGGGTGCTTTAGCCCAAACGTCTCCCGTCAGCTTGCCTGAACTCACCCCTACCCCCACAGCCACGCCGGTAGACCGTCCGCAATTATCCATCGGGCAGCAGGGTCCCCTGGTGCAACAGCTTCAGTTTTATCTCAAGGAATTAGGGTACTTTGACGAGCAACCCAACGGCGTTTTTGGGGAATCCACTGCAGCGGCTGTCCGCACTTTGCAAGAACGGCGAGGACTACCGATAGATGGGGTGATGACCGCTGCGACCTGGGGAGTGCTCATTACCGATTACCAAATTAAAAACTTTGATCTCGGCTCCATTCCCGAGTCTGAAGTCGATCTTCCTGCACCGACCCCTAGTCCTGAGACCTCCCCTCTTCCTCTGGCTCCCCTGCCCACCCCAGAGCAGCGGCTTGCCCAAGGCGATTTAGCAGATTTAAAAGAACTCAGCCTGCCGCCCGATCGTTCTGACGCGGTTACCCTGACCCTAACGGCTCAAGCGGCCACTCCCACTGCTCTAGTCGCTCAAGCTCCAGAACAGACGAGCGCTGAGCCAAAAGCCGATTCTCCCTTTCCTGGAGTTCTTGTGTTTCGTGCCCTTTTAGGAATTGCCCTCCTGGGACTTGGAAGTTTCTTTCTCTTCAAATTACTGAGCATCCTCCGCAAAGACAGCCAGTCTGCTTCCCCTCCTCCAGTCGCTAGTCCTGGGGTGGCAAGGGCTACGGTCGGAACTCGACAAACCCTAGAGATTGTTCCTGATGCTCAGCCCCCCGAGGATGGTCATTTTTCGACGGAAGATGTCACGGCGATTACCTATCCCATCAAAGAGCGTTCTTCTTTGATGACCCAGGAATTGGCCACTCCGGAGTTTGCCCGGATGTCTCACCGGGATAAAGTTGAAGAATTAATTAGTCAGTTAGCCAGTGATCAAGTGGCCCTGCGCCAGCAGGCGGTATGGGAATTGGGCCAGCAGGCGGATAGTCGAGCCATGAAACCGCTCATGGAACTTTTTCCCATCGCAGACTCCCAGGAACAAAGCTTAATTTTGGCAGCCATTAGTGAAATTGGTGCCAAAACCTTTAAACCCATGAAACAAGCTCTAGCGCTGTCCTTGGATAGTCCTAATCCAGAAGTACGTAAAAATGCCATTCGGGACTTGCAGCGCCTCCATGAAATGGTTTCCCAAGCGAGTAAGTTGATTCAATATGCTTTAGAAGATCCAGATCCTGAGGTTCAAGAAACCGCTCAATGGGCCCTTGAACAAATGGAGCGCTTGAATCGTGCCAACACCCCTCGTCAGCTCAAGTAAGGGTTTAAGGTTTCCCTGCAGTTGGTTCCAGGCGAGGGAAAGAGTATACTAAGACCGATCGCTGGATTTAATTCTCGTTTTGGATGACTCACTCCGAACAGTTTAGTCTTTTTAACCTGCCCGAAACCAATGGCTCAGAATTGTCAAAGCCTCAGGTTGATCTCCGTGTAATTGCTACTTCTGCTGCTATTCCGATTCCCCCAGGAACTTTTCAAAACATGGAGGCATTGCAGGAACCCTGTGGTGTTTGTCAGCGGTGTGACCTCGGTAAAAGTCGCACCAACGCAGTGATTGGGCGGGGAAATCCCCAATCGTCCCTGATGTTGATTGGTGAAGGACCAGGACAACATGAGGATGAGCAAGGTCTGCCCTTTGTGGGTAAATCCGGGCAACTCCTGGATAAGATTTTGGCGGCGGTGAATTTTGATCCGGCTGAAGATGTCTATATCTGCAATGTCGTCAAATGCCGCCCGCCAGGCAATCGCAAGCCTGAGAACAGTGAAATGGCCGCCTGTTTGCCCTATCTTTTAGAACAAATCCGTCTCATGGATCCCAAACTCATCCTGTTGGTGGGGGCGACGGCAGTCCAAGGCATTTTAGGGAACAAAGGGAGCCTGAAGGCAGGGATTTCTAAATTACGGGGGAAATGGTACCCCTGGAAAGATGGCCAAGGGAAAGAACGGTTGTGTATGCCCATTTTTCACCCTTCTTATCTGCTGCGGAACCAGTCCCGTGAAAAAGGCAGTCCCAAGTGGCTCACCTGGCAAGATATTCAAGCGGTGCGCAGCAAATATGATGAATTACTTCAACTGGATTCTGAGGGAGAAGACGTTGAGTTTTAAGACTCTCTCCATCGGCACGGGGGAAGCGGTATCAGTATAATAGTCCCGGTAACTTTACTTTCCCTTGCCGTAGGCAACAGGACTCAGATTGCCGGCGGTAGGGTGGGTCGTCCAGTACTCGCTGCCCCCTCTTGTTGCCTGTTCAGCGAATACTTCAGCAGACCCTCATTATTGATTCAAAAACCAGGAGAACTCTATGGCCCACACGATCGTTACCAACACCTGTGAAGGCATCGCGGATTGCGTGGAAGCTTGTCCCGTGGCTTGTATTCATGAGGGACCCGGTAAAAACAGCAAAGGTACTGCCTGGTATTGGATTGACTTTGCGACCTGTATTGACTGTGGAATTTGTCTCCAAGTCTGTCCTGTACAGGGGGCAATTTTGCCGGAAGAACGCCCTGACTTGCAACGTACCCCGTAAGGAATAGCCCTATGCCGACTCAGCCCATTGACCCAAAGAACCCCCGCTTAAGCTGGCCGATCGTCCTGCGGGATCTTCGCCAATCCTTCTTCTCTTGCCTCCTCCTGATGACGATCGCTTGGGCGGCACTGGGGTGGAATGCGCCTGCAGTAGCCCTTACCCAAGTTGCCATTACGGATTTGTCTGCGGAGGCATGCCCAGCGGAGATTGGCTGGGGAGCCGTGACCAGTGGTGGATTTACCCAGCCTGCTCACTGCTTTTTGGTGCATGGAGTGGCTCATAATACGACGAACAAAACCGTCTATGATGCGGACGTTTATGGACGCATTTATGACGCAAATGGGGAAAGCGTCTTCCAAAACCGCACGCGGGTCGGCTCAATCGCGGAAATTCCACCGGGGGATCAAGCCTTTGAAATTCGCATTTCTATTCCTGCTAATCAGCCAGCCCCGTTACAACTCAAGCAATTCAAAGCCTCGGGATTTAGCAGTAAGGTCAAAGCCCGTTTTTAACGGATGCCGCGATGCTTGGGGCACGTATCCGCCCCAGTGAATTGAGTTTCCTATCCGAAGATGCAAAGGAATAACCCCTTACCGTAGCCATGAGAGCTTTTATCCAGCAGGATATTCTCTATATTTGTTCTGAAGATCTGCCAAGTTATAAAAAAGGGGGATCGATCGTTCGCAATAGTTATTTTTGGGCGCTCAAATCCATTGCAGGGTCGGCCCGGTTTGATCAAGATTGGCAATTTGAACAAGAAGTTTGGTTTGCCCTCAACCGAATGCTCCTATCCTTTGCCGGTTCCGGGTATTTGGGGGTGTCCGAGACTCTCTTGGAATTTGACCCCCAAGCCACTATTCCCGACAGTCTCCGATCGGCTTCGACCTGGCAGTAGTTTTTACTTTTAACCCTATTTGGAGAGAATCCAGCATGAGTCGTGGAATTTACATTTTGGGAAACGATCGTGTCATTGATGATGCCATTGCCCTGCTCAATAGTATTCGCCTTCACGACCCAGACACGCCGATCGTTTTAATCCCC
>JBMTZC010000108.1:0-12115 GCA_049455215.1 Prochlorotrichaceae cyanobacterium | reverse complement strand
GGGGGGATCCACTCAAGTTTTGCGATTGCAACGAGACTTATGTGTACACAGTAGCTCAAGAGGAAAACTGGAAGAGTAAAGCACCTGGATTCATGGGTGGGGCAGCTTTGCCGCCCCGTAGATTTACTTTTCTGGCGTAGAAGTCACCATTTAAGATTTTTCAATCGTTGCTACTCCCTAACGTCCATGTTTTGGCGATCGTCCCCTGCTGCTATTCAAGTTCCCTTGATAACCGTTCTGCGTTCCCTCGGGTTAGGCCTCACGGGAGCGATCGTGACGAGTATGGCTTGGGCATTACCGAGTTGGGGGGCGGAGCGACTGCAAATGACTATTGGTTCTCTCCAGTTTTCTTTGCCGGTCGCGGATTTAGAAGCCTATGCCACAACGGGAAAGGTGAGCCCAGAACTGGGGGCCTACGCCCGAACGGTTTCACCTGAGGATTTTGTGAAACTGCGGAAGATTTTACAGCGTCCCGCTAACCTTAATCCGGATGCCATCTCCCGCATTGCCTATACCCCCATGGGGGAAGTACTTTTACAACGAGTGGGTGCAGTACTGCAAACGGGCCGGGGTGAAAATGGCGGCTTGGCGTTGCGATCGTCCTTATTGGAATCGGCTCGCTCTTCCCAAGGCATTACCTTGATCACGGTGCTGCAGAATTTTCCCGACCCCGAAATCCGGGTCAATTTAGATGCGGCCCTTGTCATTGTCAAAGAAGCGCTAGAACTCTATTACGATCGAGAAGCTTTGCTGGAGGCTATCCAGAACCAAAGTCTCCAAGAAATCCGTAGCCAATCTATCCTGGCCAGTAATTATGCCCAACTGCCCGATTTAAGAACCCCCGGAGCCTTAACCTGGAAAAGACAGTCCTTAGATCTCGTCGATTCCTTGCGTCAGCGGGCGGTTCCGACAGATATTTACTGGCCCGATCGGGCTGACCCTGCACCCGTTGTCTTTATTTCCCATGGTGTCGGCGGAACCTTACGCTCCTTTGACTACTTGGCCGAGCATTTAGCTTCCTACGGGTTTATTGTCATTGTGCCGGAGCACGTAGGCAGCAATGCCAAGACCGTCATCGACTTTTTCCGAGGTCTAACGGAACCCGTCCCCCAGGAGGCGATCGATCGTCCCTGGGATATTACCTTTGTCCTCAATTTAATCGAGCACTATAGTAAGTTGAGCCCCGCCTGGCGTAGCCGGATTAACTTTGAGCAAATTGGCATTGTGGGGCAATCCTTTGGGGGATACACTGCCCTGGCCCTCGGGGGAGCCACTTTAAATTTTCAAGCCTTAGACGAAGAATGCCTCAAGCCTGAACCCAATACGGAATCCCTCAATGCTTCCTTACTGCTCCAGTGCAACACGAATTTGCTCTCCCACCAAGCCTATATTTTGAGGGATCCTCGGATTAAAGCGGTCATTGCGATTAATCCTTTAACCAGCCACATTTTTGGTCAAACAGGGCTGGCCAACCTCCAAGTTCCCGCCTTGATTGTGGCTTCCGGTGATGACATTATTGCCCCGGCTGGCCCAGAACAACTCTATCCCTTTACCTGGTTAGGGCAACACCCTCGCCATTTAGCAGTCTTGGCCAAAGGGACCCATTTTTCTACGATTTCCTTAGCCGAAACTCAGAGTGGCGTTTTTCCCCTGCCCTCCTCCCTGCTGGGGCCTGACCCTGCGATCGCCCATCGGTATCTGCAAGGGCTATCGGTGGCGTTTTTTCGGACCTATCTTCAGCAAAATCCCTTTTCGCCTATCTATTTACAGGCGGCCTACGGCGAGTATCTCAGTGAAGCAGAAATGCCCCTCAGTTTGCTGCAAGGGCTACAGGCAGAAACCCTCGATCGGGCTTTACAATCTCAGAATTAACGATCCGTTGAGGTGAGGGCAGGATTCGCTGCACCCATCCCAAAACCGCTACTTTACCCACCCTGGAGTGATCATTATGGTTATGCAAACTGGCTTGAACAGTCCCCGCGCCGAAGTTCTTACGGAACATTCCTCCTTGGAACTGGCTCAGGTTTTAGCGGAGCGCTTGTCGTTATCGGAGTCCGATTGGCATCGTCTCAAATCCAACCGAGGGGTGCGGGCCAAGGAGCAAGTTGCCGTGGCTTTAGTGTTTTTACTTAAAGATCAGCCAGAAGAGGCATTGGCTCATCTCCAGCAGGCAGCCGGTTGGCTCGATCGTTCTATTTCTGCGCCGCCTTGTCCGGATCATGGTCGGTAACGGGGTCACTTGCGATACTCAGCGTTATGCCAAGAGTGTTAACCCAAGAGGGTTAAAACGATCGCAATGAGCCACAGGATCAAGAGACCGAGCCAAGGTTGACCCCGCTCCCACCAGCGTAGGGGCACTAAGCGTTTCGTCAGCACCTTGCATTCAATCCAGACCCGATCGCTGGTCCAAAATCCGCTGGATTTTTGGAGGTGATACCCCTGACTTTGGTAAAACTCTGCCGCCATGAGGGAGGACAACACCCGCAACACTCGCCAGGGTTTAGTTTGGGTAACTGCAAGATGTTCGAGTTCCTGAATCAACTGAGTGCCGATGCCCTGGCGAGTTAAATCAGGGTGGACATAAATCCCTGAAATTTGCGGAAAGGGCCAGGTAGACAGGGCTCCAAAACCCACGATGCCCTCTTCAGATTCTGCTACCACCTGGAGGAAATCTTGATAGCGGTACTTAGATTGGTCTTGAACGAGAGCGTCAATCTGATCCGGTGAATAATAGCCGGGGCTGATCTGGCGCAGGGACATTTCCTGTACCGCTAAAATGGCATCAATATCGTTGAGTTGCGCAAGACGAATGGTAACCGCTCGCAGCGAGGTCATTCCCGCTCACTCCCTCAGGCTTGAGATTATTCCCCGTTATGTAATAACGTTTTGAGCGCCTTTAAGCCTTTTTTGACCCGACGGGATACGGTCACCGTACTCAGTCCTAAACGCTCTGCGGTTTCCCGTTGCGTTAAATCATGGAGAAACACAAATTCTAAGATATGACGGGTTTTTTCTTCTAAGCAATTCAACGCTTGCTGCAGCCGAATTTGATCTTCCTGGGCCAGTTGAAAACTGCGGTAATGGGCATCGGGCAAAATGTCCCCTAGGGCAGTTAATTCTTCCTCCGCTTGCTGGGACACCGGTGCATCTAAACTGAGCAGCGATCGATTTTGAGAAGCCAGTTTAACTTCCTGCCATTCCGCCAGGGTAATCCCCAACGCTTCTGAAATGTCTAGATCTGAGGGCATATTGCCTGTGCGGGCTTGCCATTCCTGGGCTAACGTGGCCCCCTGTTGCCGTAGGGTCAGCCAACGCCGAGGGATCCGCACGATCGTACTCTTGTCCCGGAGATAGTGCTGAATTTCGCCTCGAATATAGGGAATGGCAAAGGAACTAAAAGCGTTCCCCTTACTAATTTCAAACCGCTCCACGGCCCGAATCAAACCAATACTGCCAACCTGCATGAGATCGTCGTAGCTTTCTTGAGTCTGCTGTAGCCATCTTCTGACCTCACGGCGTACCAGTCCCAAATTTAATTGAACCAACTGATTGCGAAGGCGAGCGGTTGGGGTATGTTGATATTGGCGTAGTAGCTCAATACTATCCCGCTTGACCGTATCCGTTAGGGGAACCTTAGCCATAGGTCGTCTCAACTCACATGAACAGCAGGTAAATCAATCAAAATTAGGGACTGAAACCATGCACAGATAGCTTAACGATTCATTGTCAACGTTAATAGTCTACGCATCTCAGAAAAGAAGTCAATCTCAAAAATCACAGGCTCCCTCCGCCGTAGAACACCAAATTCCTTGGGGAAGGGCTTGTGAGTAAAATACAGCATCTTAATAGATGCCTCTGGGACAGGAAATTTTCGCACTGTCGTAGCAAGGGCTGTAAGTAGCACTTTTAAGTGGGTACAGACCCGCTAGATGACTCAATCCCCGCTCTCTGAATGAGTTAATTCGTAGGTACACCTAAAAAACTGAAAGATTAAGATAGTAAATCAATCGGTAACGCAACTTTCTCGATAACTCAGACCCAACGCAACCCACTGATTCCTATTTTCTTCGAGCTTACATCCCCCTATTCTAAGGCAGATGCGGAATGAACAGTAAAAACATTGCCAGGGATTCAATTAAATTTTGTCAAGACGATTAAGCCCCTTAGTCCGTAATTCTACAGAGAAGCTGGGCAATCCAGGCGGCAAATCCTGGCTGCTGACTCAATAGGGGACGATCGCTAAACTCTACGTGTCTATACTGATCTTTAAGAGTTTGTAATGTCTGCAGAAGGGTGTCTGGAATTTTGCCTGGAAAAAGGAAATAGGGCAGTACCCCAATCTGGGTGCTTCCGGCTGCAACCACAGTGCGAACCGTGTCGCTCAGGGCGGGGGGGTGGTGCCAGTACGCGGGATGGGTGCCCAAGGTTTGATGCAGATCGGCAAAGAAGGTCTGGGTGGCTGGACGGGAGCTACCGTGGGCCAGCAGGATCCACGTTTGAGGTGGGGTACACCAGATCTGCAGGGTGCTGAGGAGGGATGGATCTGACCCTAGGTAAGGTAACGGTTGAAGGTGGCAGGATATTCCACGATCGCTGCCGAGATAGGCTTGGGCTTTCGCAATTTCTGCGGGTAAATCCTCTAAAACATGGGTACCGGGCTGGAGAAATAGGGGCAAGATCTTCAGGGTTGGACAGGCTTCTTTTTCAACGATCGCAATCATTTGCTCATGCAGGGCACGATCGCTGAGTTCTAAAACCCCAGAAAAAATGTGGGTGTGGGGCAATAACTGTTGCACTGCTCTGACCAGAGTCTGGAGGGCTAGGGCAGAGCGCGGATCACGGCTACCGTGACTCACTAGTAAAGCGTGGGACGGAGGTTCAGGAGAGAACATAGGGGCTGGGGACGGATCAACTTTTTAGTGGGTGCTACTTGATTCGGTGCGATCGTCATGCATCGGTATTCCCCGCCAAGCAAAGGCGTAGTGGAGGAAGGGGTCGGTGTAAACGATCAAAATCAATCACCTACTGTAGGATGGATAGAGACTTAATGCTTTTCAGCCTTTAGGAATGACCATGCGAAAGACTCAGGATCTCCACGTTGTCGAAACCCGTCCTCTGATTGCACCCGCGACCTTGCATTACGAATTGCCCCTGAGTGAAACGGCATCCTCCGTTGTTGCAGAAACTCGCGATCGGATTCGGAATATTTTGCGTCATGAAGATTCCCGCCTTTTAGTGGTGGTCGGGCCTTGCTCCATTCACGATGTTCAGGCGGCCTATGAATATGCCGATCGCCTATTGCCCTTACGGAAAGAATTAGAAGATAGCCTGGAAATTGTGATGCGGGTCTATTTTGAAAAGCCTCGTACCTCCGTTGGCTGGAAAGGGTTAATTAATGATCCGCATTTGGATAACAGTTACGACATTAATACCGGTTTACGGTTGGCCCGTCGCTTGCTGCTGGACTTAGCAGAGCGAGGCTTGCCCGCCGCGACGGAACTCCTCGATCCCATTATTCCTCAATACATTGCAGATGTAATTGCCTGGACCGCGATCGGCGCTCGGACAACGGAAAGCCAAACCCACCGGGAGATGGCTTCGGGATTATCCATGCCAGTGGGGTACAAAAATAGTACCGATGGGAGTCTTCAAGCCGCCATTAATGCCATGTTAGCCGCTAGCCATGCCCACCACTTCCTGGGCATTAATCATGAAGGTTTAGCCAGCATTGTGACCACGACGGGCAACCCTGATGGTCATATTGTCCTGCGGGGCGGTAATAAAGGGCCGAACTACGAAGCACCCTACGTTCAAGAGGCGGCTAAGGCCTTACAAAAGCTGAACCTCAATGATCGGGTGATGATTGACTGTAGCCACGGGAATTCTCAGAAAGATCACAATAAGCAGGCGATCGCCTTGCAGTCTATTGGCGAACAGGTTAGCTCAGGATCTCGCCATATTATGGGCACCATGATCGAGAGTCACTTGCGGGCCGGTCGTCAAAATATTCCAGACAATCTCAAAGACCTCACCTACGGTCAGAGTGTTACGGATGCCTGTGTAGACTTTGACACCACAGCGCACATGCTGCGGGAGTTGGCCCGATCGGTTCAACCCAAATCGGTTGCTTTGGTCTAAGCCAAAGCTGCTATGCCGAACCAGCGGTACCGCCAACTCCAACAACAACTGATCGGAGCCACCCTCAGCCTAGGGGTGATCCTAGTGATTGGGACGATCGGCTACGCCCTGTTAGAACACTGGAGCATCCTTGATGCAGCGTACATGACCGTGATTACCTTGAGTACGGTGGGCTTCTCTGAAACTCACCCCCTCAGTGCTCAATCTCGCGTTTTCACGATCGTCCTGATCTTTACGGGCATTGCTAATATTGGTTTTTTATTAAACCGTTTTACCGATGCCATTAGCCAAGGCTATTTTCAAGATGGACTTCGTTTACAACGTCAGGAACGCTTGATTAATACACTGGATCAGCATTACATCATTTGTGGCTTTGGCAGAATTGGCTACCAAATCGCCCTAGAGTTTGCGGCGGAAAAGATTTCCTTTGTGGTGATCGATCGGACGGAAGCGGCGATTGAAAAGGCGATGAATTTAGGGTATCCCGCCATTCAGGCCGATGCCAGTTTAGACAGCACCTTGCAAAATGCTGGCATTGAAAGGGCACAATGTTTAGTGGTCACCCTGTCCTCCGATGCGGATAATTTATATATCCTCCTCTCCGCGAAAACCTTAAATCCTCACTTGAGAACGATCGCCCGGGCCACCAGTGAGGAAGCTACTCAAAAACTTCAGCGAGCGGGTGCAGATACGGTGATTTCGCCCTATGTGACGGGGGCAAAGCGGATGGCTGCTGCTGCGTTACGCCCTCAGGTCATTGATTTCTTAGATGGTATTTTGACCACCAGTAATCGCTCCTTTTATTTGGAAGAATTCAAAGTTCAAAAGGAAAATTGTCCCTATGTGGATAAAAACGTAAATATTGCTGAAATCACCACACAATCTGGGGCTCTGATTTTAGCGATCGGCCGTAAAGATGGCTCATTGATCAATAGTCCCCAGGGAACGATCGATCTCTGGGATGGAGACACTTTAATTTGTCTTGGAACCCCCGAACAATTGCGGCACTTAAATCAGTTTTTAATTCCCCTCTAGCCCCTCATGCTAGGTACAGAAGGGGGTCAGCCTCTAGCTGTTTTTAGGGAATGGGCGCGGCAAGTTTGGTGGTGCAAGGCGTTCAGATTTAATGAATGACGCGCCCTAGATGTATGAATTAGGTAGATTAGGTGAGTAAGGTGAGCGGTAAACATTTTTCAGATTACCGCTCTGAAAGGTGAAGGAAAGCCTATTTCCTTCAAGAAGCTGCCATGGGGTTGTTGGCAATGCCCCATTGTTGTTTGAGAAACTCTTTATACAGGGTTTCCCGTACCATCATTTGTTCGTAGAGTTTAACCAAAAAGTCTTTAGCCTGATCTTGGCTCATGTGGTCAACCTGAGACCGAAAAGCCTGTAGGCTAAATTGCTGTTCCAAAGATAGTTCCGCTGGTTGATTCATACTGAACTCCTACAAGAGACTCGTCTTGTGGAGATGGATTTTCCCGCAGGCAAATACCACAACTCCAACAGAAGCCGGAGCAGAAAAGATTAAAGAACTCGCCGGTTAAGCTGTTACGATAATCTATTCCTGAAGCTCTCCGATTTCATAACTGTATTGTGCATCCAAGGTCTAGATGCTTCTGTTGCAAATATTACAGAAAATAAAATCTTCTTGACAAATGTCCCATTCTCTTAACCTGATTACGAGCCGCCAGAACCCCTTGGTGAAGAAGCTACGATCGCTCCACGGCGTGAAGGGACGTTTGAGCCATGAGGAATTTTTGCTAGAGGGTACCCACCTCATTGAGGCTGCGCTACGGGTGAACTATCCTTTGACGTTGGTGTGCGCTAGCGATCGCTGGTGCGATCGTCATCCCCATCTGTGGGCTTTGCTGGAGCAACAGGTGCCCCGCCAAACCCTTTTCAGCGATGATCTGTTAGATTATGCCGCTTCCACCCTCCATCCCGACGGCATTTTAGCCACAGCCCCCCTACCCACCGCTGCCCCCCTCAACCTCCCCCAAACCTTAGGGGTCTTGCTGGAAACCATTCAGGATCCTGGCAATGTGGGCACCATTGTCCGCACTGCGGCAGCCGTTGGACTCACTCAAGTTTGGCTGACAGCAGATAGTGTAGATCTAACCCATCCCAAGCTGCTGCGGGCTTCTGCGGGAGCCTGGTTTGATGTCTCGCTGCAAATTTGTGAAAATCCCCTCGATCTGATCGATCGCTGTCACCAGGATGGAGTGCAGGTGATCGCCACCAGTTCCCATGCCCAGGAGACCTACTGGGACATTGATTTTAGCCAGCGCACTCTGCTGTTGATGGGCAATGAAGGGGCTGGGCTATCCCCTCATCTGCAGACAAAAGCCGATCGGGTGGTGACGGTGCCCCTCAATCCTGAAGTGGAGTCCCTCAATGTGAGTATTGCGACCGCTTTGCTGTTGTACGAAGCCAAACGGCAAAGAATGCTGGGCAGTTCCGTCCCCCAGGGATAGCAAGGTTCCCCTCCTCCTGCAACTTAGCTGGGGGTACTCTGCCTCGCCGCTGTGCCGTCCTCACGTTAAACTAGCCATACAACGCAGATCCCCCCCTGAAATTGCCCATGTCTCAACCTCTCGATATTCTCCTGATTGTGCTGGATACTCAACGGGCGGATCGCCTTTCTTGCTATGGCTACGAAAAACCCACCTCTCCTCATTTAGATGCGTTTGCCCAAGCGGGCACCCGCTTTAGCAAAGCGATCGCTCCGGCTCAATGGACCATTCCTTCCCATGCGTCCCTCTTTACGGGGCTCTACCCTTCATCCCATGGGGTTGTGCAATCTTACTCTGTCCTGCCTCCGGACATTCCCACCCTAGCGGAACGGCTGCAGAACGGGGGCTACTTCACGGCAGGGTTTTGCAATAATCCCCTGGTGGGCATCATTAATAATGGTCTGCGGCGAGGCTTTTATAGTTTTCTCAACTACAGTGGTTGGCTGACGGATCGCCCGAATCAAGCGGGGGTGCGATCGGGGTTGGTGGGGCGCTACCGTCAGTTTTTTAAGCGCAACCTGGCGGCTGGACTACGGTGGTTTCAAGATGCTTTTGCCCGTTCGGAATGGTTATTGGCCCTGTCTCTCACCCCGCTGATGGTTCCCCTCTGGCAAACGGCGTTGAGTTTTAAGGGTAATACGGCTCGATCGCTTCAGGATGTGGCTAAACTGCTCAAAGACCGACGGGGCGTTGCAGCGGATCAGGGAATTTTTGCCTTTGTGAATTTAATGGGGGCTCACATGCCCTACCATCCGCCCCTCTCCTATATTGAACGGTTTGCCCCGCAAGTGCTAAACGATCGCTCTGCCCAGGTATATTTGCGCCAATTTAACAGTGATGTCTACGGCTGGTTAGCACCTTTAGCGGGCAAATTAGATGAGCATCAAAAAGAAATTTTAGATGGAATGTATGATGCAGAGGTTGCCTATCAAGATGAGTTATTAGGGCAATTTTTTGAACAACTCCGCCAAAGCGATCGGCTGGAGAATACCTTGATTATTATTTGTTCTGATCATGGGGAACATTTAGGGGAAAAGGAATTTATGGGTCACTCTTTGACGGTCTATAACGAGTTAGTTCAGGTTCCCTTAATCATCCGAGATCCCCGTGGCATCTTTCCGGCTCAGCATACCGAAGAAGCGATCGTTTCTACCCGTTGCTTGTTTCACAGTATTCTCAATGCCGCAAATTTAGCCACCGAATCTGAACAAGCTTTTGCGATCGAAGAAACCTTGAAACAGACCTATAACCAGCCTGTCTTTTCTGAAGCCGTCCCGCCCCAAAATGTCATCAATTTGCTGAAAAAGCGACAACCCGAACTCATTCGCGATCGAGCTTGCGATCTCCCTCGTCGTGCGGTCTGGATGGGGCCCCATAAATTAATTTATCAGGATCATCCTGTCCAAATGCAGAGTGGTATTGAACTTTATGATGTGGACAATGATCCCCAAGAAAGTGTGAATTTGCGGGATATTTTGCCCGAAAATGTGGAAGTCTTACAGGACTGTTTAGCCGCCTTTTGTGAAGAGAATCCTGGGGGAGTCAGTGCAATTTTAGGGGAAACCCGAGCGATCGGCTTTGATGATCCAGAGGTGCAAGATCGCTTACGGGATTTAGGCTACCTAGAGGATTAGGGGGTTTGCACCAGAACTGCGGATTTCTCCTTCGGTTCCGTGGCTTTGGGCATGAGGGGATAATTATCGGTCTCTTCAAAGCTAATGGGTTCATTGCGCGTCAGGGCTTTAAGTCCATAAAAGGCGTTCATAATGCCACAGAGCAGGATCGCTCCACTCCGTAAGGTAAAGAGCGATCGGAAAATCCGACGCAGAACTGCCCCCCCACTAAAGACCGATCGCCACAGGGTACGATGGGCAGCTAAGAGTTCTGGGGCGGTCATGTGCTGGGGAGTAAAGGTGACGTTATAGCCGTTGAAAAATTCCCAGCCTAAAGCGGGGCGCAACCGATCGTTTTCCCAGAGCTTGGAGTAGGCGCGAGTGCCCTTAAAGGGAGTCAAAATACTTAAAAAGGGTACATCCACCCCAATTTCCTCAATTTGCTTGGCCATGTCTCGAATACTGTCGGGAGTATCCCCATCTAATCCGGAGATAAACCCCGCCATGACACTAATGCCACGATCGTGTAGTTTTTTGATTTTCCCGTGGTAGTCTTCAACTTTATTTTGACGTTTTGCTGCGTCAATTAAAGAAGCATGACCAAAGGACTCCAGACCAAAGAAAATACCAATACAGCCAGAATCTCGCATCAGATCTAACAGTTCATCATCCTGGGTAATATCCAAACTGGCTTGGGTTAACCACCACTTTTTGAGGGGAATCATTTCACGGAGTAGTGCTTTGATATAGGGACGATTAGCGGTTAAGTTATCATCCCAAAACCAAACTAATTTGCGTTGCCACCACCACGGAAAATCGTTGTAGGCAATATCCTTGAGGACGGCAGCAATGGGACGGGTGCGAAAGCCCGGATTGAGGGTGGGAACGGTACAAAAGGAGCATTGAAAAGGACACCCACGGGTTGCTTGAACGACGCGACGAACAACGTACTGAGGGGGCAACAGATCATATCGGGGAGTAGGGATGTCCGTGAGGGGTAAGGAGGTACCGTGATATTGCCGCTGTAGCTGTTGATGTTCAATATCCTCCCAAATCTGCGCCCAAACCGATTCCCCTTCTCCGATGACCACACTGTCTACAAATTGCAGAGCTTCTTCGGGAGCAAAGGTGACATGGGGCCCACCAGCGATCGTAATTTTGCCCCGCTGACGAAAGGCTTGGGCAAGGCGATAGGCTTCCGGGGCAAAGCCGCTGAAAAAGGACAAGACGATCACATCCGCATCGCTATCGAAATCGATCGGCTCAACCTGCTGATGGATGACCCGCACCCTGTGGTGAGCCGGAGTGAGGGCGGCTAAATGGATTCCCGTGAGGGGGGGAACAAAGTGGGCCTCATGACCTTTTTGGTACCGTTGAATATAGACAATGATGATGTCAATTTTCATGGTTCTACCTCGATCGGGAAGGTTTTAGAGGGCTTATTTCACCCCTGAGAGCACTCCCCCGGCTATCCCTTCAAGACCCTTCAAGGCAGGGAAATACGGTCAAAGTGCCCTCCCCCAGGGTAGTTCATCGGCAGATTCAGTTTCATGCAGACAAGCTAAAGATTTTGGGGATTATGCCGACGCTCGGGACAGCCACTACCCCGTCAGGCTACGCCTGCCACCCCTTCAGGGAAGGGGAATATGAAGGTTTTGTGGATGATTTCTAAGGCGAGTCACTACCCCGTCAGGCTGCGCCTGCCACCTCTTCAGGGAAGGGGAATATGAAGGTTTTATAGATGATTCCTAGGGCAAGTCACTACCCCGTCAGGCTGCACCTGCCACCCCTTCAGAGAAGGGGAATATGAAGGTTTTGTGGATGATTCCTAGGGCGAGTCACTACCCCGTC
>JBMTZC010000107.1:0-12140 GCA_049455215.1 Prochlorotrichaceae cyanobacterium | reverse complement strand
ACCCCAACCTGGTCAAGAATCCGTCTGGGATTATCCGCGCCCCCCTCGCCTAGAGCCCTGTACCCAAAAGGTTGAGATTATCTTTAATTGCATGACGATCGCTCAGAGTAACCGATCGATGCGGGTCTTAGAAACCAGCCACCCCCCTACCTATTACATTCCCCCTGAGGACATTGCCCAAGCGTATTTGGAGCCTAATCCTCGCCAGAGTTTTTGTGAATGGAAAGGACGAGCTAGCTATTACAACCTCGTGGTTCCCAATGCCGAAGGACTGATTCGTCGAGTGGATCAAGTGGCCTGGAGCTATGCCAATCCAACGGAACCCTTTTGGGCCATTCGCGATTATCTTTCTTTCTATGCCGAGCCGATGGATGCCTGTTTTGTTGATGGCGAAAAAGTTCAACCCCAGCCTGGCAATTTCTATGGTGGTTGGGTCACCTCTAAGGTTGTGGGGCCGTTTAAGGGGGGGGCAGGCAGTTGGGGATGGTAAGGCCGCACTCTTCCGCCTTAATTTGGTCGCCATCGTCGCCATTTATCCAAACCTTAAACAAATCTAAACCAGAGGATTACCTATAGTTTTAGTATTCTGGGTTACACTCTGCGCAATGGCTGATTTACCCTGAGATATTTTCATGCTGACAATTCCTAGCGCCCACACTCCTGCCGCGTCTGATCTTCGGCAGCGTTTAGAGGTGGCTTATCAAGATCATGCCCTCCAGTCTTACTCTGCCGGACAAGTGATTCCCCTGCAAGATCAGGAAATTTTTGTGGTTTCCCGTGGGGTCGTGATCTTGAACACGATTTATCCTACCGGCGAGGAAGGATTACTCGGCTTCGCGGGGCCAGGCACTCCCTTTGGCTATCCCCTCAGCAGGGTTGATCCCTATCAGGCCCTAGCCCTTTCTGCGGTGGATCTCATGGCGTTACCCATGGCAGAGATTGAACGATCGCCCGCCCTCGGACAAGATTTATTCCGGGGTTTAAACCGCCGCCTACAGCAATCTGAAATGATGCTTGCCTTGATGGGACAACGTCGGGTAGAGGATCGGCTCCGCCAGTTTTTGTTACTGCTCAAAGAAGATTTTTCCCAACCCGTAGCGGAAGGGCACCGCTTAACCATTCGGTTGACCCACCAACATCTCGCCAATGCCTTGGGCTCCACTCGGGTCACCATTACCCGCACGATCGGCCAATTGCGCCAGGAAGGTTGGCTTCAGGTGGATCCATCTCGGCATTTAATTTTGAAGGATTAAGCCTCCCGTCACCCCTGATCGGGCCAGGGGAGCCTAAAAAAGCCGTCAACTTTTGCAATGTAACAGACTTGTAACGGATCCTTTCTCTAAAGTAACGCTGCGTGAGACACTACAAAACGGTTCAGCGGAAAGTACGCTGTCAAGTTGTCTAGTTATGCAATTGCCCCCTAGGGGATCTAATGACCGAATCTTCATTTGATCTGAATGCCTATTTAGCCGAGCGCAAGGAAAAGGTTGAAGTTGCGTTGGATGCGTCGTTACCCATTGCGCCACCCGAAACCATCTACAATTCCATGCGCTATTCCCTCCTCGCAGGAGGAAAGCGACTTCGTCCCATCCTCTGTTTAGCTACCTGTGAACTCACCGGGGGGACGATCGAAATGGCCATGCCCACAGCTTGTGCCTTGGAAATGGTGCATACCATGTCTCTCATCCATGATGATCTCCCCGCCATGGATAATGACGACTATCGGCGAGGCAAGCTTACAAACCATAAAGTTTACGGTGAAGATATTGCGATCTTAGCGGGGGACGGTCTCCTCGCCTATGCCTTTGAACACCTAGCGCTCTACACCAAAGGGGTTCCTGCCGATCGGTTATTAGAAATTGTCATTTTACTAGGGCGTGCTGTTGGGGCAGAAGGCTTAGTGGGCGGTCAAGTCGTGGATCTGGAATCGGAAGGGAAAACCGATATTACCGTGGACATGCTCGACTTTATTCATACCCGCAAAACCGCTGCATTGCTGGAAGTTTCTGTTGTTTCTGGTGCCATTTTGACGGGAGTCGATCAGCCTAGCCGCGATCGGCTAACCCGTTATGCCCAGCGCATTGGCCTTGCTTTCCAAATTGTGGATGATATTTTAGATGTGACGGCTACCACGGAAGAACTCGGGAAAAGTGCCGGTAAAGACTTAAAAGCGCAAAAAGCGACCTATCCCAGTATTTGGGGCATCGATGAATCTCGAAAGCGAGCCCAAGCCCTGATCGATGAAGCCAAAGCGGAACTGGAACCCTGGGGGGACAAGGCAATGCCCTTAACCACATTGGCAGATTTCATTACCGCGAGAACCCACTAGGGGCTATCATCATTTAGCGCTGAAGTGTTCATACGTAGTAATTCTCATTATAAAGATCCGCGTAGGGGCAATCCCCCCGTGGTTGCCCATTTTCCGGTTTATACCGTTAGGCTAGGGCGGGCACGGAGGCACCGCCCGTACATTCAGATTGCAAAATGAGAATTGCTGGTTCATACGGCAATCGTTTCAGTCCCTAGTTATGACGCGCCCTAGAACTCCTCCAATAAACAACACTTCAATGAAATATGGCGGGTCGGCACAGCCGCCCGCCATATTTCTTGTAATTGGGGTAATTGGGTAAAACTTGTAATTGGGTAGAAAGAGAACCCCCAAGAAACCCAGGGTGGATTTGTCGAGGTATCCTTTACCCCGTCTAGTTTTGATGTTTAATGGCTTGCCATACGGACAATACGCCATCCAGCCAACTTTGGGCAAAAACAATACGACTTTGAGCATCCACTTCTAATAAATGGGCGAAGTCCCGATCGTGGAGCCGCGCTTGCTGGGGATAGCCTTTGAAATCGAGGAATGTCCACAGCGATTCGAGGGCATCTTCATCTAAATGGGCCGCTACAGCGTTCACTTTTTCAAAGTGCTGAAAATCTTTTCTGGACAGCTTGGAACTGCAACGCACCCCTAATTCAAAGCCTTCTTGCTGAACTTTATGGAGCAGAACTGCTTTTTCAGTTTGGGCTTGATCACCTGTATTTTCATCTTCAACTTGCAATTTTTGAGTGGCGCGGGCAATGTCTAGGGCGGCTTGGCTACTGGCGGAAAGATTGGGGTTGGACTGAACTTGTTCTTGAATGCTTTGCCATACGGACAATACGCCATCGACCCAACTTTGGGCAAAAACAATACGACTTTGGGCATCTACTTCTAACAAGTGGGCAAAGTCTCGATCGTGTAGCCGCGCTTGTTGGGGATAGCCTTTGAAATCGAGAAATGTCCACAACGATTCGAGGGCATCTTCATCTAAATCAGAAGTCAGCGGTCTAACGGCTTGAAAATGCCGAAAATCAGCGTTAGACAATTTTGAACTGGAACGTACCCCTAATTCAAACCCTTCTTGTTGAATTTTGTGGCGAAGCACAGTCTTTTCGGTCTGTAGACGATCAACAACGTTAGTGTCTTCCGTAGCTTGAGTGCCCAAATGTTGAGTCATAACGGTCATGATGTAATCCTCCTGGCAAGTGAGTCTAAAGTTATGCATTTCGCCTTCTGATCCCGTTCGGGTGAGGACTGAGTAGCTAACTTGTGCTCTAAAACTGTATACCCCTATACAGTATCTCAAGATTTATCGAAAAAATAAAAAAGATACAATTTGTTACATAAGATACAGTTTTCTCTTAAAAAGTATGTAATTAATGCCGGCTTTGACGAATAGTAGTGAATTGTCGCGGGCAGTTGAATCCTCTATATTCCTTTCTCTGTAAGGGTTATGGGCTTTTTGAGGTGGTTTTGCTGGTTTTGGATCGACCTTGTTGCCTTGCTGCTCTAGAAGATTGCCGATCGCTGGGCCAGGCGAGTTGGGGTTACCGTATACACACATTTTGGATGAGACCCCAAAATCTGATTTACCCCCCTTAATCCCCCCTTGGAAAGGGTGGAAACTCCGAGCTATCCGATCCTTCCCCTTGCTAATGACTTCTGTGTACACAGTAGGGCGTTGGGGAGAAAGACCGGTACACTAGGTCTGTTGTCCTGGAAGGTCAGGTGGGTAAGTTGTGGAGCCTGCCACACGATAGACTTGTGCCTTCCGTTCCAAGTCTGGAAACTCTCTATGCCTCCTAACCTCACCAGTGCTGAAAGTTGGCAGCAAGCCAATCTTTTACTTCAGCCTATTTTTATTCGTTTAATTGATCATTTGCGGAAAATTCTAGAAGAATCGGCGTGGATTGGTGAGTATCAAAATCGAGAAATCTGGCCCGATTTTGTAGAAGAGTCTGTGAAGCTGCATCGGCAAGAGTTACTCCAACAATTGGAGACGATCGCTCCGGAAGCAGCGGATCCCATTAAGGCGGAATTAGCGACGTTACCGGCTCCCTATCCAGGCTATGAACTCTTTATTTTTCTCAAGGATCAAACAGAAGGTGAGCCCTTAGCCAGGTTCGATCTGTGGGAATTGTGTTATCAAATTTGTTTCTCTAATTATCTCAATACTCCCGATGCCCCTCCTGCGATCGTTGATCAGACCTTACTGGATGAAGAGGGAGAGGTGGAGTGGAATCAAGTTGATCAAAAAACGGGAAAAGTTGTAGCGCAGTTATTTGAACAGTTACCAACGGTATGAAACCTAACGGTATGCAACAGTTGAATCCCGACACATTCCAGCAGGATTTTTATCGCTATGGGGAAGGGTTAAAGGAGCAGCTTGAACTCATTCTTTTGGCAGAAACGGATTCCACTAACCGCGTCGCCTGGGATGCGGTGTCCGCTGCCTCTGCCAGTGCATCCCCCACCCAAGAAATTCTGGTGATTGCAGAGCGTCAAACCGCTGGACGAGGGCAATGGGGACGATCGTGGCAATCAGAGCCGGGGGGACTCTATCTTTCCTTAGGGATTTTGCTGAGACCGGATCTGGCTATCCCAAACGATCGCTTCCCTTTGATTCCCTTATTTACCGCTTTGGAAGTAGCCCAAGGCTTACAGCAGCACCAGATTCCCGTTTCCTTAAAGTGGCCCAACGATTTGCGCCTAGCGGGACAAAAGCTAGGGGGACTTTTAGTGGAAACCCGCCATTCCAGTCTCAACCCCGCGATCGTCATTGGCATTGGGCTCAATTGGCAAAATCAGCCTCCCGCCCCAGGTATTGCCCTCCACCCGTATCAGCAGGAGCACAATCTCACAACGATCGAGTCCCTCCCTCAACTAGCTGCGATCGTTTTTAAGGGCTTAAAACAGGGCTATGCCGCTTGGTGCAATCCCCAGATGAACTTAGCGGATTTTATCCACCGTTATGAATCCCAGCTCGCGTATCGGGGGCGCTGGATCCCGGTTGGGTCTCAGTTAGGGGACTCTAAAGTAGGGGGATCGGAACTGGGGCAAATTCTGGGGATTACCGCAACAGGGGCTTTACGGGTCGCGGTCAATGGTGTAGAGCAGGGGTTTATGCCGGGGAGTTTGCAGTTAGGTTGGGGAGAATAATTAGCCCGAGCAGTATAAAACGGTAAAGCTCAACCTCAACTGACTGGCGCATATTGAAATCTACCCGGGTTACTTGGGAGATTGTTCAATCCTTGCTTGTCCTGATCTCATTGACCCGCTGATCCCGATCGAGGGATGATGACAGTAGACGCAATCAATAGACCTGTGGAGATCGCTCTGAAACCGCTTTAAGGGGAATCAGCGAGGCTTCACAAACCTTGATTAGGTATGGTAGTTAGGTATTTTTATGACAATGACTTCTGCAACAAGCGCTTCTACACCGACGTTCTGTGAGGGTATTCAACATTTTGGTAATCCTCTACCCGGTTTTGAACAGTGGGGACAACAGCCAGCGATCGCTGAAGGACAAAAAGCGATACAAGATATTACGGATCCCGCAGCGATCGGTCAAACCCTATTAGCGGCGGATGCCTTACGCTATCTCACGTTGCATATTACGGGCAGTAAGCAATCTGGTCACCCTGGCGGTTTTGCCAGTGTTGCAGATGTCATGGCTTCTCTGATTATGCTGGGCTATAAGCACACCATTACCGAAGTGGGCCACCATGCCCCCGGTTTCTATAGCCAGGTCTTTTTAGATCGCTCCTTAGAAGCGATGGGAATTCAGACGGTACAGGATCTCAGCGATCGGTTTCGGGAGCGTCATGGTCTGTTGGGGCACCTGTCAGGCTTCATTCCGGGGCTCCTTAACCCCGCCGGGCCCCTAGGTCAGGGACAACATTTTGCGATGGCTGGAGCCTGGCTCAATCGGGATACCTTATTCCCCGTGACGATCGGAGATGGGGGTTTAGGGGAACCCTACATCATGAGCAGCATGGCTCACTTCAACACTGCTTATCCCCAAGTCACGAACTTCCTGCCGATCCTGGTGTGGAACGGCTATTCCCAGGAACACCACAGCATGGTTTCCCTGAAAACCAATGAAGAGATGACCGCCTACTGGAGCGGAAACGGTTTCCAAAAGGTAATCCTGGTCAATGCCAAAGACTTTGATGATGCCAATCAAGCGGGAGAGTTTGTCGATAGTACTCGTTTTTCTTGGCAACAGCGCCAAGCCTTTATCAAAGCAACCCTAGCGGCGGTGGATGAGGCCGCGAAGTCTGCTCTGGGCGGCACCCTCACGGTACTGATCTTTAAGCAACTGAAAGGGGCAGGGGTTCACAAACGGGGCTCCCAATCCCACAACCTCTATCCCGGCGATACGTTGGATAAGGACTATATGGCCAATGCCCTCAAATCCTTGGCCCTCTCCCCCGAAGCCTGGAACTTAGTGCGTACCAACTATGAACGGGCGGGAGGTGGCCCAGCGGTCAAAACAGTGGTCACGGAGTTTGAACGATCGCTGACTAGCTTAGAGTCCCTCAAGCTAGAGGAATTTAGCGTTGGTGGTGAGAAAAAAGTTGCCACTACTGCCATGGGAGCGATCGTGGCCCAAGTGGGTCAAAAAGATCCGAGCTTTGTGGTGACCAATGCGGATGGAAACGCGGCTTCGGGCATTAACAACATCAACCAAGCCCTCAAGATTGTTCACCCCACCGTAGACGATACCTACTATCAAGGGCCGAGTGGTCAAGTTTACGAACCCCTTAGTGAAGATGCCTGTGCCGGCTTTGCGGCGGGACTGGCCCTTTTTGGGGGACGGACGCTTTGGTGTTCCTACGAGTCTTTTGTCATCAATGGGCTACCCCTCTGGCAAACCGTGTGCCAAGCCATGGCAGAACTCCGGCACCCCACCCCTGCCACCGTTTGTCTCTTTACCGCTGGAGCCCTGGAGCAGGGACGTAACGGCTGGACTCACCAACGTCCAGAAGTGGAAAACTATTTTGCCGCCATGATGCGCAATGGCAACGTCTTTCCCCTCTTCCCCACCGATGCCAACAGCATTCAAGTCTGTTACGAATGGGCCCTAACCCAGAAAAACAAAGGAATTACCATCACCGCCAGTAAGTCTCCTCTGCCGGTGTACACCTCCTTTGAGCAGGCTCGCCAAGCCCTAGACCAAGGGGCCATTCTCCTTCAGGAACTGCCAGGGTCTAAAACCGTTGTTTTTCCTGTGATTGGCGACATGATCTTACTGCCGGTCTACGAAGCCGCCCAACACCTAAGCGATCGAGGCATTGGCAGCAAAATTATTTCCGTTGTCAATCCGCGCCGCCTCTACCGTCCCACGGATGTGGCTTGGGATACCTGTTCCGAGGCGGATGGAACCTTCTTAAGTGATTCAGACTTTGCCAGCCTCTTTGGCGGCGATGCGCTGATTGGGGTGACCGGTGGTTCCAGTGCGCCTCTAGAACCCATTCTGCTCCGCAGCACCTTACCCCGTGATGTGGTGGCGTGGAAACGGGGCGAAACCACCGCTTCCGCAGGAGAACTGATGGCCTTTAATGGCATTACGGCTACTGGACTGGTGGAACGATCGCTCTCGTTGCTGTAAGTAGCTGAGGAACGGTGAAGGATTCCTAATGCTTGAACGATCAAGATTAAACATTGGGGCGTGCCAGTTGTCCCCGCGCTAGTGTTACCACCCCGTCAGGCTACGCCTGCCACCCCTCCAGAGGAGGGGAATTTTAAACGATCGTTTTCCTCATCAATTCCCCTCCTTTGGAGGGGTGCCCCGTAGGGGTGGGGTGGTGACGGATGACGATCCTAAGTTTTGAAAACCCTACCAGGGATTGCCAATCAACGTAAAGGCGGCCCAGTAGTAAGGGTGGGTAAAGTTGCGATCGCTGCCTAGGGCGGCAATACTTTCCGGGGGTAAAGTCAAACTCTCCACTGTACCGTTAAAGCCTTGCAACATATCATCCTGAATTTGCACCTCTCCTCGGAGTAGGGACAGTTGAGTTTGGCGGAGCGCTTCTGCCTTCAGGGGAGAAATCTCCTTGGGTTTCAGGTCTGGATTGATGAGCCCACTGCGATAGACCTCCATCTGAGCTAAGGTTTGATAAAACTCTGTCATCAAAGCCGTCGTAGCCGCATCACTGACATACCAGAGGCTAGCCAGGGAAGTCTTCACCCCAGCCGCAAAGGCGACTCCCGCAAATCCCAATTCAGAACCAATGATGGCCTCGGGATCTTCTTCAAATACCCCGACTGCCGTCCGGCAGGCACTGAGGGTGAGCAGTTCGACGGGCGGATTTTCGTCTGTATTTCGGGTAGCCCAGCCCAAGTTCCGCAGTTGCATGAGGTTCAGCCGAGCATCGGACAGCTGAATGTAGGAGTTATCCGGGGTGCCCTGCACAAAGTCTGCGTGGGTGGCCAGGTGAATAATCCCGAAACGATCGCTTTGGTTTTGCAGTTCTTCTACCGTAAATTGTTCGTTCAAATACTCTTCACCGGAGGGCCAAATCTCCTGGGTCAGGGTATTGACTTCGACTGGAACTGTGGGCAATGGAGCTTGGCTACTAAAGGTGGATGCCCCCATGCCCAGTAAAGCAAAGTCTCGAATATCTCGATAGCGGGTGTCCGTTAAACTCAGGTTGGGCATCAGTCCCACACTGTACTGCTCAATAATGAATTGATTACCGTCGTGCAACGTGGCGATGGGCAACGATCGCATTCCCGGCTCTAGTACAAAGGCCAGACTTTCCACACCTCGGGTTTGCAGTTCCGCCTGTACGGGTCTCATGATCCAGTCATAGAGACGCTTGGACAGTTGTAAATAGCGATCGCTACGGGTATTGCCGGGACTGGAAATCTCTTGACGCAACAGCGCCGTAGCCCGCAACATTTGCGATCGGGTTACTCCCGAAACCCGCTGACGAATAGGATTCTCCTGCGGCGTAATCACCACAATTTCCAATTCATCATCGGGCTGCCCGGTAGTGGGCCCCGAGGCACCTGTACCGGTGAGGGGATCGGTGGGTTCATTCGTCGGTGGAGCGAGGATCGCAAAGAGAATCGCTGGTTTAATGCCCGTTGCTTTTTCCACCTCCTGCAAGTCCTGCTGGAGTTGTTGCAAGGTCGGTAGGGGTCGTCCCGGTAGTCCAAAATAATTCGTAAATTCTTCGGTGTAGCGCTCATCAGCCTTGGCAATGGACTCCAGCACGAGATTATAGGAAATATCCAAGGGTGTTGGGGGTTCTCCCTCATTTTCCTGAAAGTCACACTCTGGAGGACACCCGGCGGCAATCAGCTCTTCCAATTCATCCGGGACTTCAGGACTTGTGGGTTGTTCGGGCTCTGTGGGCTGTTCAGGGACTGGCGGCTGTTCTCTAACCGGAAAGCCCCCCGGCGTGACAGACACATTCACGGCGGTGACAATGCCAGGTTGATTAGGAATATTAAAGTTGGTGAGGGTTCCCGCCCCGGTAACGATCGCTCCGGTAGTGCCGTTTAAGAGGGGACTCCCGATGCGGAAGGCGTTAGGATCAAAGGGATCGGTAATGCCGTGCTGAATAAATACAGTGCCAGTCCCATTCGTACAAATACTGGCACCAGTACACTCTGTCCGAATCAAGGGATTATTCTCGCCCCCTAAGATCCCAGTCGCCAGGACATTCCCCCCGGTACTGATAAACGTGAGATTCCCCCCATTGGTTGCCCCGGTGGCATCAGCGGTAATAAAGGTAATATCGCCAATAGGATCGAGGAAAATATTACCCCCATCCGCCCACTGGGAGTTCGCTTCTAAATTACCGGCGGTGATGGCATTCGTGGCAATCAAGGTAATATCTCCCGCCTTGCCACTGGTGCCAGATCCCACTTCTTCAAAAAAGCGGGCAAATGCCTGGGTACTGGTGCGAATATCCCCCACGGTAATCACATCCCCGGACGTTAAGGATACGAGTCCTCCCGCCCCTGCGGTGGCACTATTGCCCGGATTGGCAGTGGTGGCCGACCCGGTTAGAATTGCGCCTGGAATGGTAATGGTACCGGCAGTGAGAATGTTCACATCACCACCATTGAGTAGGCTGGTAGACGCACCGGCAAGGGACAGGTTCGACTGGGTGTTGATGCCTTGACTAATCACCACTGCCCCACCGCTGTTAATGTCTACACTGCCTCCTTGACGGGTGGCACTGGTAAAGAGTTGTCCGCCAACATTGAGACCTCCTGGTGCGTTGATGTCGATCGCTCCCCCTAGTCCAGTGGAGAGGTTATTCAAGTTGGGGAAGCTACAGCCCCCGCCGCCGCAAAAGAAGCCCGAATTCGTGGCAATCCCCAGGTTGATATTCACCGCACTGCCGGGATTCAAGCCATTCAACGTGACATCACCGCCACTGCCACTACTGACGATCGCTCCCGCTTCGCTGGACTGGGCAAAGGAAGCGGTATCAATATTGGTAACGTTAATATTGCCGCCCGCACTGAGGGTAACAGCCCCCCCATTTCCGGTTTGGGCATTGCCCGTTGCGGTAATCACCTTTGATCCTGTATCGATTACGCCAGTGTTCACGTCTCCCGCGGCCAGCAGCGTAATGGCTCCCCCATTCCCAGGAGGCAACGTCGTATTTAGAGTACCAACGGTAATGGTTCCGTCACTGTCTATCGAGACATCGCCTCCCCGAGTAGCGATCGTGCCATTAACGATGACATTTCCCCCTGCGCTACTGGTGATATTGCCGCCGTTAGTGGTCAGGTTAGTATCTACCAAAATATCCCCTTGATTCGCCTGGGGACGATCGCTATTCAGGGCAAGGGATCCCGTTCCCGCGACTTGTAAATTAGCCACATTCGTCACGTCGATCGCTTCATTACCCGTGCCCGTTGAGGTGGAACTGTTTCCACTCAGGGTGATACTGCCAGAACCAAGAGCGCTGATATTGCCCTGTACCCGAACTCCATCATTGTCACTATTGCCACTGCTGGCCGTACCGGTAATCCCAATATCCCCATCGTTACTCGTCACCGTGGCACCGTTAAAAATCTCAACTCCAGAGTTACTCGAAACACCGGATCGGGCCGTCCCTGTAATTTGTACCGTTCCCGCCGCTTCCCCTTCGATCGCTCCTTCTACGGTCACACCTCGGTTAAAATCTCCCGTAGCAGTGGCACTACCCAGTCCTACCAATTGCAGACCACTAACCTGACTTGGAGCAAGGGTATTCCCAGCAGTACGAAGACTACCTCGGTCTAAAATATCTATACCGGAGTTACGACTCACCCCCGATCCTCCAGTACCAGTCAGGGAAATATTGCCTGTCCTGGACGCTACGCTCCCATTGATGCCAATCCCCCGGTTAAAGTCCCCGGTGGAGGTGGTACTGCCGTTGCCCGCAATGGTAATGAGTCCACTGTCACTGGTCACGTTGGCTTCAAAGTATACCTCTACGCCAGCATTATCATTGACCCCATTTCCTCCGGTACCCGTAATCGTAATATTGCCAGCTCCAGAGGTTTGGACTCCCCCCTGGATGGTTACACCGCGATTGTAGTCTCCGGGGGTATTTGTCCCCGTAGTGCCGCCTCCGGTACCGGTGATCACCACATCCCCACTCGTACTGAGGGTGCCCCCAAGAACCACCCCTTCATTGGTATTGGTGCCCACTCCGCCCGTCCCCGTGACGGTAATCGTACCCGTGGTGGATGCGATCGTTCCAGAGAGATAAACCCCTCGGTTAAAGTTGTTTGTTACACCGATGAAGGGAATGTTAGAACTGCCCCCCGTACCTGTAATGGTAATGCTGCCATTTTCTGTAGTCAG
>JBMTZC010000106.1:0-12156 GCA_049455215.1 Prochlorotrichaceae cyanobacterium | reverse complement strand
GCAGGAGGGTATGCATTAGAACGTTTTATATTTAATTGCGCCTAGCTACTTACTATTTTATTGGCTTTTTAATATTAATCTGCATGGAAGCTTTCCTGAAACGATCGCTCAGTTCTCAAGCTGATTTTTTTCAATTATTGAAAAGACTTGGCTTGGTGTCTAGCTTTACTTTCTTATTAGGTTGTTTTTGGTACATTCGTAATATTATTAAATTAAGTTCAGTCTTTGAATCCAGTATCTTAAAGGCGGGTTTCCCTGGATCGATAGTCAATAATTTATTTAACTCTAATTTATATGTTTTGGATGATACGAACTTAACTCTAATTTTGATCTGTTTGATTAACTTTTTAGGATTGATAGTCTTGTTAGTGGATAAAAGGTTAGATAAATCTACCTTTGCCACCTTGTTAGGGTTTAACTTTATTGCATTTATGAGTTTTATTTTCACACCTCACTCCTCAGGATTCTGGGCAGGAGGTCAATGGATCTTCAAGACTCAATTAAGATATGGTTTAACGTTAATCCCCGTTACTATCGTTGTTGCTGTTGTTGTAATATTTAAGATTTGTCAGAGTACTTTTTGGATTGTGCCTTCTAGATTGCAAAAACAAGCAAAATACTGGATTAGTTTGCTGCACCGTAGATCTCCTTCAAAGCAAATTAAAATCACTCCCCAGCATACAATCATAATACTCTCCTTGCTCTGTCTAATTCAGGTTACAACATACTTCCCCCCCAAGGGCTTGCCAAATTTTGAAGCGATTCTTTTTGTTAGAAATGCAGGAAGTCCATTAAGCAAAGTTTATCAATGGATACAGCAAAATGTTTCAGATAAAACGATCTATACGATCGCTCTCAGACCTTATGGATTGTATAATTTTCCTTTTAGTAACCGAGTTATTTATCCTGGAGATTCAGATCAATTCAGTTACGAACAAATTCTAGAAGCTGTAACAATAGAACAGGCAGACTATCTTGCCATTGGTCGGAATCCGTTTAACGGAAGTTTCCCGATCGCTTTAGAGGACTTGCTCAAAGATACTCGACAATTTGAATTAGTTTATGGTGACCTATTAGCGGCTGTTTTCAGAGTGAATTAGGAACTACGGGGCTATAGAGCGCGTCATCAATTCAGTCCAGAACCTTTTAAGTTGTTCGGGAAAAGTCGAGGAAAATATCTTGATCTGCCCTCATCTTTATGACGGAAAAAGGTTGTTATGAACCCCTTGGGACACGCCTTCAAATCGTTGCCATTCCAGTCTTTTCAACCCATCCGTGGAATAGCGATCGCTCTGACCTTAGGTTGGAGTGCAATTTCCCTCGGAACGATCGCCCAACCTCTCCAAGACACGACTCAGGTGCAATGCCAGGATTGGCAAAATAATCTCCTGCGGGAGTGGATAGAACGGAGTCGCAGCTATAGCCAATCCCAAAACCTGGAGGCTGCGGCTCAGGCGCTGTTGCAGGTTGTGCAAGTCATGGGGCCTGCACCAACCAGCCAGTTACGGATGGAGACGTTACGATCGCTCTTTGAAGAAACCCCCACGGGCATTTTACAAACCTTTGTGGAACAGGCAATCCAGCAGAATCAACCCCAAACGGCGTTGACGGTTTTACCGGTTTGGCTAGAAATGGCTCAAGGGTTGCCCACGGCCTATAGTGCGGTCAAAACCCAAGCCCTGACAACGATCGCTACCCATTATCTAGCGTTGGGGGATGCAGCCCAGGCACGGCAAATTCTAGACCAAGCGATCACCGCTAGTACGTTCCTCCAGGGGGCTGAATTTCAAACCAAAGCCCTAACCGCCATTGCTCAAGGCTATCGGGATCTGGGGGACACGGCTCAGGCTGAGACCCTTCTAGGGCAATCGCTTCAGTTTGCCCGACAGATGAACCATCCCCAACCGGTTCGTCATGCTTGGGTTTTAGAGCCGATCGCCCTGACCTATGCAGAACTGGGCAATGCGGATCAAGCCCTGGCGGTGGTGCAAGAACTTCGCGACTATGATCCCAGTTTGCAGTCCTATGGCAATCAAACGATCGCTACGGTGGTGCGGCGGGATGCTCAAGCTCAGCAATGGGATTTGGCCCTGGCACGATTGTCTGAAGTTAATGATTCCACGATCAAGGCCAGTCTGCTGGCAGAACTCGCGGGACAACGATCGAAAGTGGGACAAGTCCAACCTGCCCAGATCCTCCTCCAACAAGCGATCGAGACGGCGAAGCAGGAAACCAGTGAAGGGTTACAAAACAATGCCCTGATCCAGGTGCTACGCACCTATGGGGAAACCACGGGGCGAGTCAGTGAAGTCCTCCCTTGGGTCAAAACCCTCAGGGATCCGGCGGCCCAGGCAACCCTTTATAACGCCTTAGCCGCACTAGAACCCCAGGCGGAGCAAAGGATGGCTCTTCTGGATCAAGGGGTAGCCGCCGCCAGACAAATTGAGGATTCATATCAACGCTCCAGTCTGATCGGATCATTCCTCGCACAGCATTTTGCGGCTCAACGCTGGACGATCGCTTTAGCCCTCATTCAATCCCTGCCGGAGGATGATCCGTTTAGCAATAAAAATGAGTGGTTCAACACTCTGGCCAAAGCCGCTGCTCAAGCAGGGGATTGGGCCGCATCCCTAGCGGCCCTGGAGCAGTTGCCGGAACAATGGGACGACTACCGCAATTCCGGCTTTCAGACCATTGCCCTAGGTTCTGCCCGTGCGGGAAATTTTGCCGACGCCCTGGATCTACTGCCTCGGATCACCAACAATGGCAGCCATCCCTATCGGATCCGCACCCTCGTCGCCCTCGCTGAACAAGCCCGCTTACAGGGAGATACCCCTCAGAGCCAAGGGCTGCTCCGTCAAGCTGAAGCGATGACCCAACAACTGGATTTTGAACCTCATCAGGCGGATGCTTTGACTACCCTAGCGATCGCCTTGAACAAAGCGGGACAACAGACCCAAGCTCAACAATTCCAAGCCCAAGCCCTGCAACTCCTCCAAGGGGATCCCAGTATGATGGGGCATTACTTACAGAACATGATCACCCAGTACCTAGACGCCCAAGACTATAACGGGGCTGTCCAAGTGGCGATCGCCGTGCCCAATATTCAAGAAGAACAGTCGTGGATTTTGAATAACCTGGCGGAAAAACTGATCGAAGCCAATGCCTTAGACACCGCCCTCGCTGCCACTAACCGCATCCAAAAACCTGAAGACAAAGCCCGTTTTTTAGTGACTCTCGCTGCCTATCATCTCACCGAGGGGAATTTCAGGGCGGTCACCACCACCCTCGACCAAGCCCTAACCACCGCCCAAACGATCGCTGATCCAGAGTCTCGTCAACTGGTCTTTCGGACGCCGCCGGATCAAACCATTGTGGAAGATCCCTACGATCGGGCCAGCCTCCTCGAAACGATCGCCCTCAACTATGCCAATATTGGCCAACTGGAAAAGGCGATGACCGTTGTGCAACACCTGAAAGATCCAACCCTTCGCCAGGGAGTTATGCAACAACTCAGTTGTTATCGTCAGGCAAATTCATGAATTAATCATGTCTGGGTCACCTCGCACAAGCCAGAGCTACCCCCTATTTCTAGGCAAAATAGATCGTGAGCGCTAGCTAGGGCGCGTCATCAATTAGGTCTAGAAGCCTTGCGAAATCAAGATTACCGCGCCCGCTCCAGCAAACATAACTAGGGGCTGAAACGACTGCAGTATAAACACTTCAGCGCTAAATGATGACAGCCCCTAAAGTCCTCACGAAAGCCCTCAAACCAGTTATTCATGATCACCTGAAACAAGCACAGAATAGGCATTTCATCCCTCACTGAGGACAGATCTTAGTGCTACAATTCAGGCATCTCTGCCTCCTGTGGGTCTTAATCAGTTCATCTGAATGTCTTCCTATACTGTTCCCCCACCTGACCCCGACAGCGATCGTTCTGCTTCCCAGAGGGTTCCCCCACCGGCCCAACTGGAAGGTATTGTGGAGCGCTTAACCTTTCACTCTACGGAGTCGGGGTACACCGTAGCGCGGGTACAAGCCAAGGGAGAGCGAGAGTTAGTGACGATCGTGGGCAGTTTTCCCCAGATTGAAGCAGGGCAAACCCTACGCTTGCTAGGAGAATGGCACAATCATCCCAAGTACGGCGATCAGTTCCAAGTCAAGCAGTACCAGGAACTGAAACCAGCCACTCTGACAGGCATTGAAAAGTATTTAGGCAGTGGCTTAATTAAAGGGGTTGGCCCCGTGACCGCCCGGCGCATTGTGGCCCACTTTGGCTTGGAAACGCTGGAGATTATTGAACATCAAATTCATCGTTTGGCGGAAGTTCCTGGCATTGCCCACAAACGCATTGCCATGATTCAACGCACCTGGGCTGAGCAAAAAGCCATTAAGGAAGTCATGCTGTTTCTCCAGGGCCATGGCGTTTCCACCACCTACGCCGTCAAAATCTTTAAGCACTATGGTAATGAATCGATTGCGGTGGTGAGTGCGAATCCGTATCAACTGGCCACGGATGTCTATGGTATTGGCTTCATTACTGCGGATGCCATTGCCCGCAATCTGGGTATTGCAGCCGATTCGGACTATCGCTACCGGGCCGGTTTAGTTCATGTCCTCAATACCGCCGGAGAGGAAGGACACTGCTACTTACCCCAAGGGGAGTTGATTCAGCGGGCCGGGACACTGCTGAAAACCGCTGACCATACCCCCGATCCTGATCAGGTTCGTTTTGTCATTCAAGCCATGGCCGCCGATCAGGAACTGCGCTGCCTGCCGGAGGAGGAGGAACCCTGCTACGCCCCTTCCTTTTATTTTGCCGAATCCAACCTAGCCAAGGGGTTACAAAGCCTCATTTACCATCCCGTCAGTGTGGATCTCGATCGGGTTGATCGCTGGATCGATCGCTTTCAGGAGAAAGCCCAAACTCAACTCTCGGCGCAGCAACGGGAAGCAGTGCGCCAAGCGGCCCAACAACGGTTATTGATCCTCACGGGGGGCCCGGGTACCGGCAAAACCTTTACCACCCGAGCGATCGTTGCCCTCTGGCGGGCCATGGGCAAAAAAGTGTTACTAGCCTCTCCCACGGGGCGGGCGGCCCAACGGCTCGCGGAAATGACCGGACAGGAAGCCAAGACGATTCATCGTCTGTTGGAATTTGACCCCACCCAGATGGGGTTCAAGCGCCATGGGGAAAATCCCCTAGAGGGAGAAGCGATCGTCATTGATGAAGTCTCGATGTTGGATATCTTTTTGGCCAATAACCTCTTCAAAGCCATTCCCCCCCAAGCCCAAATCTTGTTAGTGGGGGATACGGATCAACTGCCGAGCGTAGGGGCAGGCTCCGTCCTACAGGATTTGATCAAATCTCAACAGGTGCCCGTTGTGCAACTTACGGAAGTCTTTCGTCAGGCCCAGGGCAGCCAGATTATTATGAATGCCCATCGCATCAATCGGGGCAAACCCCTCAATCTGGAGCGGGTTTCCGCGACCCCCCACAGTGATTGCCTCTGGTTAGAACTGCCCGATGGAGTAGATGGAGTCCAAGGACTCCAGGATATCGTCACCCAGTTGCTGCCCCCGCTGGGCTTCAGCCCCCATCATCACCTCCAGGTACTCTGCCCCATGACCCGAGGAACCTTGGGCACTCGTAACCTCAACCAAGTCTTACAAGCCTGTCTAAATCCCCCCACACCGGACAAACCGGAAATCTTTCGGGGGAAATCTCTGCTCCGGGTGGGCGATCGGGTGATTCAGCAAATGAATGACTACGATCGAGAGGTATTTAATGGGGACTTAGGTTACATTACCGCCATCGACTTAGAAGAGCAGGCCATTACTGTTCAGTATGGAACGCGATCCGTAGTCTATGACTATGCCGATCTCGATGAAATTGCCCCAGCCTGGGCCATTACCATTCACAAATCCCAGGGCAGTGAGTTTCCCGTTATTGTCCTCCCCCTCGTGATGCAGCATTACCTGATGTTAAGTCGAAATTTGTTCTATACCGGGCTGACTCGGGCTAAACAGTTAGCCATTTTACTCGGCTCCCAAAAAGCGATCGGCTTAGCTATTCGGCAAATCCGCGATCGTCAACGCTATACTCGTTTGGCTCAACTCCTGGGTCCTGGATCTCCTTAAGACCATTGCGGACACGCCTTAGTATATCGAGAACAGATCTTGTTCTTGGGGATCGGCAATGGTAAAGAATTTGAACGATCATTTTTCTTAAACATGGCGAGGAGTAAAATATAGCAAAGAAGTTATATAAGGTTTGTTTTATGGATTTCAGCATTGCCCAATGGCGTAGCCAATATGAAACCGGTGATCCTATTGTTGATAGTCAGCATCAAAATCTATTCAGCATGATCAACGGTCTCCACCAAGCCATGCTCGAAGGACAGGGAGAAGATCTGTTAGAAAAAACCCTGGATGGACTGCAGGACTATACGGCCATCCATTTTGAAACGGAAGAGCAGTTTATGCTCAAGCACCATTACCCCAATTATGAGGTGCACAAGGAAAAGCATGATGCCTTTAAGGGCAGGGTCGCTGACCTATGCCACACCTATACCCAGGGAGTAAATCGAGATTTGGTACAACTAACGCGGGAGGTTTCTCATTTACTCACCCATTGGTTTATTCATCACATTAAAGATGAAGATCAGAAGATGATTAGCTTTTGCACCGGAGAGCAACGTTCCCTCAACGGGCCCAAGGAAGAACAACACAAACCACAGTCTGAAGAAAATACCTCTCACGCCAAAACTCTGGCCCAGTGGAATGCTCGATATGAAACGGGCTATGTTCTCATTGACGATCAACATAAGGCACTTTTTCACGCCATTAATGCATTGCACGAAGCAATTTTGCTAGGACGTAGTACAGAGGATTTAATCCAGCGCACGCTTAAAAGTTTACACAATTACACCACTATTCACTTTGAAACGGAAGAACAATTTATGCTCAAAACTGGTTACCCTGACTACGAAGCTCACCGGAAAAAGCATCATCACCTGCGGGAGAAGGTAGAAAGCTTAAGTCAACTTCAAAAAACTACAGATAGCCATCAATTTAGCATTACAATGTCTCATTTTTTGACAGATTGGCTAATTAAACATATCAATGCCGAAGATCAGAAAATGATTAACTTTTTGCGGGAGGAAAGGGCGACACATTTCTAGGTGATTATCATGCCAAAGTACCTCTAAGAGCAGGTAGCGATCGTTTTCCAATACTCACTATTTTAATGTCTGTATCTACAGTATAAAGTACTCTAAACTTCTGAATCCGAAGCTACTATGTTGCATCAGGATTGGGTTGCAGGGGTTTTCGCTAGTGTCCTAGGAGTCAGGATATTGGCTGCTGAAACCATTCTGGCTCCGTAGCAGTACCAACATTATCTTTGCCGCCTCTGATCCGATCGTAATGACAAAACAGCTTTGAAGCTTAATGTTAGAAGTCAAGATTTATTAAAAAATTGAAACAAACAACCTGTCGAATTGTGTCAGATCTAAGCTGAAATGCCTACCCCCCCATAATTTTCTGCTACAAATAGAGTCTGGTGGTAGTTTTGGGGCGTATTCTCCCTTTGTTTTTGTACCGCTTTTTTATTGAAACCTATTTAGAGAAGACCTTAAGGAGTTCGATCGCATGTTCACACACGTCAAGCCCACCGTTCGGCATATTGTCCCGGAAGATGTGCGGGATCGGGAGTTGGTTAAGGTGGTGTATGTCGTGCTGGAGCCCCAGTACCAGAGTTCGCTGTCGGCGGCGGTTCGCGCCATTAATAAAAATAATCCTAGGGTAGCGATCGAAATTAGTGGCTACCTGATTGAGGAACTGCGGAGCCCAGAAAATTATGAGGCGTTTCAGAAAGATGTGGCGGAGGCGAATCTGTTTATTGGTTCGCTGATTTTCATTGAGGATCTAGCGGATAAGGTGGTGGAAGCGGTTAAGCCCCAGCGCGATCGTCTCGATGCGGTGGTGATTTTCCCCTCTATGCCCCAGGTGATGCGTCTCAATAAGCTGGGGAGTTTCAGCATGGCGCAGTTGGGCCAGTCGAAGAGTGTGATTGGCGAGTTTATGAAGAAACGTCGCCAGAAGGATGCCGCAGGATTTGAAGAGGCGATGCTGAAATTGCTGCGGACGCTGCCCAGTGTCCTGAAATATCTGCCGGTGGAAAAGGCCCAGGATGCCCGCAGTTTCATGATGAGTTTTCAGTATTGGCTGGGGGGATCGGAGGCAAACTTGGCGAACTTCTTGCTGATGTTGGCGGATAAATATGTGTTGCCGGAGGAAAAGGGATCCCACCTGAAGTATGCGGATCCCGTGGTGTATCCCGATATGGGCATCTGGCACCCCATGGCAACCCAGATGTTTGAGGATGTTAAGGAGTATTTGAACTGGTACCAGTCCCGGCGGGATATTGGTGAGGACTTGAAGGATCCCCTGGCTCCCTGTATTGGGCTGGTGTTGCAACGGACGCACTTGGTGACGGGGGATGATGCCCACTATGTCGCGATGGTGCAGGAATTAGAGTGTTTGGGCGCAAAGGTGATTCCGGTTTTTGCTGGTGGTCTGGACTTTTCCAAGCCGGTGGAGGCTTACTTCTATGATCCCCTCAATACCGATCGTGCCCTGGTGGATACGGTCATTTCCCTGACGGGTTTTGCTTTGGTGGGGGGCCCGGCTCGGCAGGATCACCCCAAGGCGATCGAAGCCTTAAGTAAACTGAATCGGCCTTATTTAGTGGCACTGCCTCTGGTGTTCCAAACGACGGAGGAGTGGGAAGAAAGTGACTTAGGCTTACACCCTATTCAGGTGGCGTTACAAATTGCCATTCCAGAACTGGATGGAGCGATCGAACCGATTATCCTCTCCGGTCGGGATGGGGCGACGGGCAAAGCGATCGCGTTGCAGGATCGGGTCGAAGCCATTGCCCAGCGGGCGATGAAGTGGGCGAATTTGCGCCGCAAGCCTCGCCTCCAGAAGAAGTTAGCCATCACGGTCTTTAGTTTTCCTCCAGATAAGGGGAATGTGGGGACTGCCGCCTACCTCGATGTCTTTGGTTCCATTTACCGGGTGCTGCAGGCGATGCGGGACAATGGTTACGATGTACAGGAGTTGCCGGAGTCACCGGAAGCCTTGATGAATGCCGTGATTCACGACGCTCAAGCCCAGTACGCCAGCCCAGAACTCAATATTGCCTACCGGATGTCGGTGCAGGAGTACGAAAAACTCACCCCCTACTCCGAGCGGTTGGAGGAAAACTGGGGCCCCGCTCCGGGACACCTCAACACCGACGGGGAAAACCTTCTGGTGTACGGTAAGGATTTTGGCAATATTTTTATTGGAGTACAGCCCACCTTTGGCTACGAGGGGGATCCCATGCGGTTACTCTTCTCCCGCTCCGCCAGTCCTCACCACGGCTTTGCCGCCTACTACACTTACCTGGAGCATATTTGGGGAGCAGATGCCGTCCTGCACTTCGGCACCCACGGTTCTCTAGAGTTTATGCCCGGTAAGCAAATGGGCATGTCTGGAGACTGCTATCCCGATAACCTCATTGGCAATATTCCCAACCTCTACTACTACGCCGCCAATAACCCCAGTGAAGCGACGATCGCTAAGCGGCGGGGCTATGCGGAAACCATTAGTTACCTCACTCCCCCGGCGGAAAATGCGGGACTATACAAAGGCCTCAAGGAGTTAGGAGATCTGATTGGTTCTTACCAAACCCTGAAGGATACCGGCCGCGGGCCAGCGATCGTGAATTCCATTGTGGAGCAAGCCCGCCTCTGTAACCTGGATCAGGATGTGTCACTGCCGGACGGAGACAGTAAAGACCTCAGCAGTGAAGAACGGGATACGATCGTCGGTTCTGTGTATCGTCGGCTCATGGAGATTGAGTCTCGCTTACTCCCCTGTGGTCTGCATGTCATTGGTAAGCCTCCCACCGCCGAAGAAGCGATCGCGACCTTAGTGAATATTGCCAGTCTCGATCGTGAAGAGGAGGACATCTGGGGGCTTCCCGGTATTCTCGCTCAAAGCATTGGTCGGGATATGGAGGAGATCTACCGCAACAGTGACAAAGGCATACTGTTGGATGTGGAACTGCAACAAAAAATTACCCTCACCTGTCGGGAAGCCGTGGGTGCCATGGTGCAGGCTACGTTGAACAATGAGGGTCGCGTTTCCTTCCTGAGTAAACTCAACTTCTTGAACCAGAGCAAAAAAGAGCCCTGGGTAGAGGCTATGGAAACCGCTGGCTTCCCCGTCCTGCACTGCGATAACAGTGATCTGCTGAAAACCCGCATTCAAAATCTCTTCAAGTTCCTGCAGTTCTGCCTCGAGCAAGTCTGTGCCGATAACGAATTGGGGGGACTGCTGCAAGCCTTAGACGGTCACTACATCCTGCCCGGCCCCGGCGGTGATCCCATCCGCAACCCGGGTGTATTACCCACCGGTAAGAACATCCACGCCCTGGATCCTCAGTCCATTCCCACCACCGCAGCGATCGCTTCTGCCAAAGTCGTGGTTGATCGCTTACTGGAGCGGCAAAAACAGGAAAACGGTGGAGTCTACCCCGAAACGATCGCTTGCGTCCTCTGGGGAACAGACAACATCAAAACCTACGGTGAGTCCCTGGCTCAAATCCTCTGGATGGTTGGGGTACGCCCCGTTCCCGATGCCCTCGGTCGCGTCAACAAAGTGGAACTGATTCCCCTGGAAGACCTGGGTCGTCCTCGCATTGATGTGGTGGTCAACTGCTCCGGCGTTTTCCGTGACCTGTTCATCAACCAGATGGCCCTCCTCGATCGAGCGGTGAAAATGGCTGCCGAAGCGGAGGAACCCAGCGAGATGAACTTCGTGCGCAAACACGCCCTGGCCCAAGCGGAAGAAATGGGACTGAGCCTGCGCCAAGCCGCCACCCGCGTCTTCTCCAACGCCTCCGGTTCCTATTCTTCCAACGTCAACCTAGCGGTGGAGAATAGCACCTGGGAAAACGAAAGCGAACTGCAGGAGATGTACCTCAAGCGCAAATCCTTCGCCTTCAACTCCGACAATCCCGGTGTGATGGATCAGTCCCGTGAACTCTTCGAGAAGTCCCTGAGTACTGCCGAAGCGACCTTCCAAAACCTGGACTCCTCGGAAATCTCCCTCACGGACGTATCCCACTACTACGACTCCGATCCCACTAACGTCGTGGCAGGATTACGCAAAGACGGCAAAAAACCGGCCGCCTACATGGCAGACACCACCACCGCCAACGCCCAAGTGCGTACCCTGTCGGAAACCGTCCGCCTCGACTCCCGCACCAAACTCCTGAACCCCAAGTGGTACGAGGGAATGCTTTCCCACGGCTACGAAGGGGTGCGGGAACTATCCAAGCGCTTGGTACATACCATGGGGTGGTCTGCCACGGCGGGCGCAGTGGATAACTGGGTCTACGAAGATGCCAATGACACCTTCATCAAAGATGAAGCCATGCGTCAGCGTCTTTTGGATATGAACCCCAACTCCTTCCGCAAGATGGTAACCACCTTCCTGGAAGCCAACGGTCGGGGCTACTGGGAAACCAGTGAAGAAAACCTGCAATTACTGCGGGAACTCTATCAGGAAGTGGAGGATCGCATTGAGGGGGTAGAGTAGCATCTAAATTTGGTAGGTGGGTTACTTACTCACCTACTCACCCATTTCAGCAAATTTGCGGTAAAATGCAACTCAAAAATCATCATTGTCATTGTCAATTAATCGATAGTCTGTAATCTTTCTAAGTCTTCTGGATTATTACAATATGAAAGTAAGTCAGTTTCAGGAGCAATTACAGCAAGGAATCGCTAGATGGTTAACATCTGGGGAGAAAAACGGATTGACCAGTTTAGCTACTGAAACAGTTGTATTGAGTAGTATTTTAGGTAAACGGTCTGAAAATCAAGATCGCACAATTTTCTTTAGAGTAAAGTTTGACGAACCAAGTAAGCCTTCCATTGCTGCACTTGTACTCTGTGATGGGATGGGAGGTATGGTCAATGGAGGTGATTGTGCAAATCTAGCAATCAGTACATTTGCTGCATCATTAATAAATAGTAATGCTAGTTCCGCAGTAGTTTGTGTTGGTTAGCTCTACGCCCATTGAGCGAGGAAGCA
>JBMTZC010000105.1:0-12179 GCA_049455215.1 Prochlorotrichaceae cyanobacterium | reverse complement strand
GCCGTTGTAGGTCAGTGTACTGGCGGGAAAGATCGGGAATGATGGAAAATTCCTGCTTCAATTGGTTTTCCGCCGCTACTAGGGCTTGCCCTCTTACCTGTAAGACCTGGATTTTGTTAGCCACTTGAACTAACTGTTTGGTCAAATCTAAGGGGATGGAGGTCATGCGATCGTTCAAACCCCCGGATAAACTTCCCCCCAATACTCGCTGCGCTTCAATTTCGGTAAGCTGGACTAGATTACTGCGACGCTCCATCAAAGATTGAATTTGTGGACTATCCATTTGGAACCGTGCTGATTCCGTCGCAATTTTAGATTCTAGTTCTTGAACCTGCTTGAGCAGGCCTTGATAGTTAGGCGATTCACTCAGGGCAGCAGACGCTAAGGCCACATCTGGACTTGCCCCGACCTGACGCTGTAACAAAGCGTACAAGGATTGGGATTCAATCAAATCCGCTTGAGCTTGCTGTTGCTGGGAGCGGATGTTGCTAAGCAAATCGGATAGTTCAGCCCCTCGGGTCTCAGGATTAATAAGAGTGTAGCGCTGGCGGAATTGCTGTAATTCTTTTTGCTTGACATTCACCCGTTCCTGCAGGGTGGGCAGTTGCCCTTGCACAAAGGTGATTCCCTGTTTCAAGGCGTTTTGTTGCTGCTGTGAGCTGTAGTCCAGATAGGCCTGACTGACCTGGTTTAGAACAGCTTGAACGATCGCAGGGTCTTCGGCTTGAAAGCTAACATTTAGAACCTTAGTACCTTCCAATTGACTGATATTGAGATTCCTTTCCAACAATTCATAGGTCAGGTTCGGGTAATCAGAGACAAGGGCGGCGTGAATCGGCTTGAGAATGGCAGGGCTACGCAGTACTTCCAGTTGGGTTCTGATGCGGCCGTCATTACCCGAAAAGTCAGAAACCGAGGGAGATAAAATCTCATTCGCTGCAGTGGTGCTCCAAACGTCCTCAATTAATAATCTAAAGGTGCCTTGGTAAACGGGACGCTGGTTGAGGGCATTGACCCAGCTCACTAGCGTGACCATAGCAGCAACCCCGGAACCACCCAGATGCGGCGACGGATGGTGCTAAGAAATTGTCGGAGGTTGAAGTCCTGTTCTTCTCCTGCTCCATTGCTAGAGGCATAGTAGGGGAGGGGAATGACCTGCAAGTTTCCGTTAGCCCCCATGGAAGCAGCCACTACGGGGTTGCCATTGAGATTGACAAAGCTTGGATCGTTTGCCCCGAAAGATCGTTGAGGCTGATTGGGATACTTAGGTTCTGGGGGCATAAGTCGTACACCTCTTGACAATTCTGATGAGCAATGGATCAAACGAACGAGAAACTAACTGGGGATAGCATAACGGATGATATCCCGATCCGGCTATATTTTTTTCGGCTTTTAAAAGCAATACCATAATTTTAAGGCGTTCTGCTGCAAATGGTACAGTTACCGGGAGAACTTTTTAAGGGTTTTTCCTAAAGTGCTGCCTCCTCAGGGTACCTACCGTGTACACACATCTTGGAGGGGAACCCAAAATCTGATTTACCCCCCTTAATCCCCCCTTGGAAAAGGGGGAAACTCCGATCCAATCCGATCCTCCCCCTTGCTAAGGGGGAGTTAGAGGGGGTTTCCTCTGATTTATGTGTACACAGTAGCTCAGGGTACAGGGGAATCACGAGTGGGTCGAGCCTCCGGCAAAATCAACATGGCATCCCCAAAGGAATAGAATCGATAGCCTTGAACGATCGCTTCATTGTACAGGTTGAGTAACCTTTTCCGTCCTACTAAAGCGCTCACGAGCATTAATAAACTCGATTTGGGTAAATGAAAGTTGGTGATTAAGCCTGAAACCACTTGCCAGGTAAAACCCGGGGTAATAAATAAATTGACTTTGCCTTGAAAGGGTTGTAAAGATCCCGTCTGCGCTATCACCCCTTCTAGAGAGCGAACGACGGTGGTCCCGACGGCAATAATGCGCCCTCCCCGAGCTTGGGTGGCTTGGATCTTTTCCACTGTCTCTGCTTTGATCTCTACCCATTCACTATGCATTTGATGCTCGGTAATGCGCTCAGTTTCCACCGGACGAAAGGTGCCAACCCCCACATGCAAGGTTAGGGTGGTTTGTTCAATCCCCACTTCTGCCAAGCGTTGTAATAGCTCTGGGGTAAAGTGTAAGCCTGCGGTGGGGGCTGCCACTGCTCCGGCTTGGCTACTATAAACGGTTTGATATTGCTCATCCGCTGCTTGAGATTCCCGGATATAGGGGGGCAGGGGAATTTGCCCTAAGTGTTCTAAGCAGTCCCAAAACGATCGGTCTGGGGCAGGGTAAAACTGGAGGATGCGGCCCCCTGTGGCTTCATCGATCGCTAATACTTTGGCTCGTAGGGCTACGGATTCCGGATGGTTCGGATCGGGAAACTCAATTTCTGCCCCTGGTTTAAGGCGTTTACCGGGTTTCACTAACGCTAACCATTGGGGCTGGATGGTTTCAGCGGGGGCATTGCCTTGCTGCTCCAATAGCAAAATTTCCACCGGTGTGCCCCGAGAGGCTTCACCAGCCGTTGTCCCCGTATTTGTTCCAGTTTTGTACCCATAGAGCCGAGCCGGAATGACGCGGGTATTGTTCAACACCAGTAGGTCACCGGGTTTGAGCAAGCTGGGCAGATCTCGAAAGCGATGATGGGCAATGTCTGTGGGGGACTGGAGCACTAAGAGGCGGGAGTGATCTCGGGGGCTGACAGGATTTTGAGCAATCCGATCGCTCGGCAATTCGTAATCGTAAGCACTTAAACGATCGTCGCCGATCGCGGGGACTACCTGAAATGGCAACATAACCTGTCCAGTTTCAAAACTTGCAAAATGGCTATCAGCCTATTTTAAGGGCTTCTGCTGACGTAACTGCTGTACTGCTTCGATCGTGAGCCGGGCTGCAGTCTCAATGTCGGCTGGGGTGGTAAAGCGACCTAAGCCAAACCGTAGAGAAGCCTGGCTTAGCTCTAGCGATCGTCCCAAGGCTTGAAGGACATGGGATGGCTCAATTTTAGCGGTGGTACAGGCAGAACCCGAAGAGAGGGCCAGATCGGGTTGAAGGGCTAACAGCAGGGCTTGACCGTTAACACCCTGAAAACTGACATTCAGATTTCCCGCTAACCTTTGGTCGAGATCGCCGTTTAAGTGAATCCCCTCCAGACTTTGTAACGCCTGCCATAAGTGATCCCGTAATTGCTTTAGCCGTCGGCTTTCTGAGTCTTGTTCCTCTAGCGCTAGCGTTATTGCTGTCCCCAAGCCAACAATTTGGGGAACCGGCAACGTTCCCGATCGCCAGCCTCGTTCTTGCCCACCCCCATGCAGTTGGGGCGCTAACTGAACCCGAGGATTTTTACGGCGGACATAGAGGGCTCCAATGCCTTTCGGTCCATAAATTTTGTGGGCGGTTAAGGAGAGCAAATCAATATGTTGGGTTTGCACATTGAGAGGGATTTTGCCAATGGCTTGGGCGGCATCCGTATGAAAGAGGACTTGGCGATCGTGACACAACTGGCCAATTGCCCCTAACGGTTGTAAAACACCGATTTCATTATTGGCGGCCATTGCCGACACTAGGATTGTGTCAGGTCGCACCGCTGCCGCTAGTTCCGCGAGATCGACAAGACCATTGCCTTGAACCGAGAGGCGAGTCACTTCAAAGCCGAGGGTCTCCAAATAACTGAGGGGATCTAGAACTGCCTTGTGCTCCGTTTGCAGGGTGACTAAATGTCGTCCCTTGGCTAAATAGGCTTCCGCAACCCCTTTAATGGCTAAATTATTAGACTCCGTTGCCCCACTGGTAAAAATAATCTCCCGGGGTTCTGCTCCAATGCCTTCAGCAATTTGGGCACGGGCCTGCGTGACCGCGGCTTCCGCCCCCCAGCCGTAGGCATGGGTCACACTGGCGGGGTTGCCATAGACCTCACAAAAGTAAGGGAGCATCTGCTCCAATACTCGTGGATCCACCGGAGTAGTGGCATGGCAATCCAAATAGATTGGAGCAGTCATCACCACTCACCTCCCTCGCGATCGTCGCTGATTAGTCGTTCTCAGTTTAGTCCCCGACTTTTTGTAAATGATCCAAAGGAACACAGATTTGGTTCTCTCGCTGAATTTCGAGAACTCCCTGTTGCCGTAATCGTCCCATTAGCCGCGTTACCGTAACCCGTGTAGAGCCGATCGCACTGCCAATTTGGGCATGGGTCAGGGGCCAAGGCAAGCAAACCCCGTCGCGGGACGGTTCACCATATTCTTCCACTAACAGGGTTAAAAAGCCTAAGAGTCGATCGATGGTGCGTCGCTGTCCTAAAGCACTGAGGAGCAATAATTTCCGTTGGTGCTGATAGCGAAACCCTTCCATCACTTCCCGACGGAAATGGGGCCAATTATCCAACTCATTCCAGTACATCCAAATCACTTGAGTTTGATCGGCATGGGCATGGGCTGCCATGGTGAGGGGTTGGCGAGAGACCAATTCAAAGGGTTCTCCTGCTCCGACAAACCCTAAAAAGGCTTGGGAAAAATCGCCTTCTTCCTGCTCGTCAGGAGTTTCATCCATGACTTGGGTATTGTTGGGCGCTAAGCTCGATAAACGCACACAGCCACTCTGAACTAAGTACAATAATCCCTCACGACTAGGAATACGCTCATCACGACAAAAGGTACGGTGACGATAATGCTCCTGAGCCCAGTCAATAATCCGTTGCCAGACTAGAAAAGGGCGTGGAGATTGTTCAGTAGATGAAAACGATGATGATGAGGGAGGAATCACGGAGTACATAATTATGGAGTTAGAGAACAAGGACAGAGAGATTGAAATTACAACCCTTCACAGGAGAATGTTTGCCCATTTTTTAGGGACTCTGTGGATAGATGTAAGCTTTTCATAACCATAGAGAAAACTTAGTGAGCAGAAGAAGCTGGAAACTAGCTTCAAGAACACTGCGGAGAAGTTCAAGGAACTTCGGTTTTTATTGTGTCCAGTGGCGAAGCCATCGGTCACAATCCCTATTCTTGCGTAGCCATAGGAACCGTATTTTGGACTTTGCGAGGTACTTTAGAGTGTGATCTTGATCAATGTGATCTTAGTCAGTGTGATCGTGGTGAATCATGGGGCTGAACCAGAAGATCACTCACAAGATCGGCAAAAGGTAATCAGTTGTGTTTCCCTACGTTTCCGAAGATGTTACACAGAGAGACCTCGTATAAATGGATAATAGCAAGTTTACAAAATGATTGGGATCCCCGGATGTGATCAATTTCACTACGGTGTAGTCGTAGTGGCGTGGAAGAGGACGAAAATAGGCTCTTCCTGACGATCGGAAAGGCTTACCCATCAGGGGAGAGCGATGTTCTCCTTCGCTCAGACCTGAGCTTTTAGGGATCCATGGATTTATACCCTTAAGTATTGAGTATAGAGACGCAGGAATCTGTAAGCCTGTCCACTAAAATAGAAAATTATTCCCTATGGAAACCATTGACCATGCTGAATTCTGCTCTGCGCTGGTTTGCTCCTGCTGTGTTGCTTTGGACAGGGAGCATTGGGCTGCAACCGCCCAGCCTTGCACAATCTCTCTACAATCCCATTCCGTTATCTAATCCAGGGGAGGTCACGGATAACCTGACCGAACGGGATATTCCGACGGGGCAAGGAGGGTTTGCCCGAGATTATAAAATTCAATTTTCTGCCGGTGATCAAGTGGCGATCGATGTCCTTTCAGAGAATTTTGATACGGTCGTGACGCTGATGGCTAGTGATGGATCCATGGTGGCAGAGAATGATGATGCGCCTAGTAACCCTGAAGCAACCACCAATTCCCTGCTGTTTACCCGTATTACTAAGTCCGATAGCTACATCATTCGAGTCCGATCGTTTGGTGAAGCAACAGGGGGCGAGTTTACCTTAAAAGTGACTCGCTTGCGTCCCATCTAGGGCAGGTCATTCATGTCAGGCGTTTACCATTCGGATTGCTGCGTCTGTCCCGAAAAAACTGTTAGGGGCTGAAGCCCTTCTATATCCAGACTTAAAACCCCTGGATCACAGCCCCTAGTAGCGTCTTTTGCCCTCTCCTGGAAAATCGGGTTCCCGGTGTTTGCATTGGTTGTGTAGGAGCTTCAAGCTAGGCGTAGTGATCTGAGGGGATTCGGCTTAAAGCCCTTCTAACGGAACCCGTAGGAAGCGGGCTAACTCTGCCCCTTGATTTTCAATTTGTGCTAGGGCTAGGGGCTGTCCCACACGGGTGAGGGGAATTTCTCCTTTATTGCGCACTTTTAAGTAAAGCGCCCGTTTAGGATTCAACCCTTCTTTAATCTCGATGCGAATGGATTGAATTTGGTTAAAGGGATAGACCAATTCCAAACGACGATCGTTTCCGGGGAAGCCGTGGCGCAGAATGGTCGCTTTTTGAGTATCAGCATTAAATTCATTGAAACCACCCCCTACATCCCAAAGAATCACCAGCCAAAGGTAGGTAGAGAGGACGATCGCGGCTAAGCCATAAAAGCCCATTGCAATCCCTTGGGGGATAAAGACCAATTGGGTGGGATCGGAAAAAGGTAAAAAGTTGACTTTAGTGTAACTGGATAGGGCTGAGAGGAAAAAACCAACGCCCCCCATTGAGATGACCACTGCCCAAAAGTAGTTACTTAGCCGCCGAGAGCCAAGAACCGTTTGGCGAAGCACTTGAGAAGAAACGGAAGAAGATGTCATGAATAAAAAACGATCGCTAGAACGCAAACTAAAAAACGAAACGGGTGATCCTGAGTGGAATCTAGAGCCCTAAGGGACACTAGCCGCATTCATCATTTTATCCCCCTTGCGTAAAAAGTATCGCGAGCCTCTAGCTTAATCAGTAGCAATTCTGGTAAATGTATTAAGGAGGAATACTTAGGAGTGCTGTTACCCTTTTCCGGAGTTGATCATGAGTCTGCGTCTCGTCCCTTTCTTCCCTGAGTCTGATTCAGATCAGAACCTTACTACAGAAGGTTTTCATCCCCTTCAGCAGTCTTCTGGCAAACAAATATCAACTTTGTTGCCATTTGTCAAGTTGGATACTTTATCAAATCTGCCCGCACCGTTTTCCGCCCCAGGGTTTTCTCCGGAACCTACTAATCCTGTCGCTCAGAATGCGTGGGTGGTTCAGGCTACTTGGCATTTATATCCTGTACCAAATCCTCTCGCAACTCCTAGCCTGCCTGCGGCAGAACCTTCAGGATCCCCTTTTCTCCTCGGTAGTCCTCAGCGTATGTCCTGGGTTGAGTCATCCCCGGCTGCCGGGATCCAAGTTGAAGTATCCCTCAAAGATTCCCGCCCTTGGCACAAATATCTGCGGCATCTGGTGCTCTTGAGTTGCGGAGCTGCAATAAGTAGCTTCCTGTATGCCGATCCTATGGCGAGTTTGAAAGGGTTATTGTGGGGTTCATCCCTGGCCAATGCGGTACCCAATTCTTTAATCACTACCGGTGCGGCGGATTTTATTGAAACGGCCCAGCGTCAGCTTTACCATCTCGATCGCTTGGCGGTACAACAAACCTCATCTATCAATTCTGCGGCTTTGCAGAAACTAACAGGATTAGAACCCCTTGACATTGTGCCTCCGCCCCCTTCCTATGCGGCTGCGCCGCCCCCTCCCCCGACATTCGCCGCTGCCCCTCTCCCCAGCGCTATGCCAGAAAGAGCGATCGTCAATGTTCCTCCGGCTCCTCCAGCGGTTGAGCCCCTTGCTCCCCTTGCGCCACCCAATCCGCCTGCTCAGACTCGGGGATCTGAAGTGGTGGAACCTTTAGCGGCATCTCCTATTTCCCAATTAGCCTACCGTGCCCCTTTGCCGATCCCAGGGAATAACGGTGGAGAACTCCTGGGTTTGTTGGAGCAGGGCGATCAGTCCATGGCGCTGTTTAAAATTAATGGAACGATCGAGCAGGTGACAGTTGGAGGTCGTTTAGCGAATGGGGCAACCTTTACGGGTACCCAAGAGGGTAAGGTCTTGCTGCAAATGGGGGAGAGTCAAGTGCCTCTGGCGGTAGGACAAGCGTTTTAAGTGCAAGCTGCATCTGAGGTAGAGTCTCAGGTGACACTGGTTTTCACCGCTGGAGTTAGCCAAGCTGTTCCCAGAACCCGATCGCGCTAGGCGAGGACTTCAAAAGAGATCCCGGCAAAATTTACCAAACGCTCAATCAAGCAGTTCCCAAAGAGGCTGGCGGGTGTCCAAAAACCACCTCCCCTTTCACCTTTAGGTAAATCCTGAGCTAAACACAGTCCTGCTTGTCCCAACATTTTGGCTGTTGAACCGTAGCCCGGATCCCGATCGCCCCTGACCTTTACCTGAAGTTCTGCACCACTGGCGGTTTGTCCCCAAAACCGTAAATCATAAAACCCCTCCGCCTGAACTTGCGGACTGGGTCCCTCCCCCGGTTTGGGTAATGTATTCTCTAAGATCCAACGGGCGGGAGCCACCGCACTCGCTAGGGTGAAGCCCTCTAGACCTAATTTGAGCATTTGAGCGATCGTCCATCCCGTCCAATCTGTCCCCGTTAAAACAGCTTCGTCATAGTAAAAGTTTGCCCCGTAAGCCTTATCTAGTAAGGCATTAGAGCGCAAGACAATGCGAGTATTTACCTCCGCCATCACAAAGGGAGCAATCCATTCCTGAAAGGCTGGATCGTATTGCACGGGAACTTGTGTTGAACTTCCTTCGATCGTAGCAGGTACTGAGGACTCTGGACAGAGACAATAGGGATTGGCCAAGGCTTGACGGGTTTCGGGATTAGCGATCGCCTCCTGGACAAGGTTGATCACACTGGCAATAGTTCCCCCAGAAACTCCCCCTCGACTGCCTTTGACCCGCATTTTGATCCGTAGACAAGGTTCACCAAACTGTTGCTGGCTTTGTTGTTGCAGGAAGTAGACCCCTAAATCTGAAGGAATGGAGTCAAAACCACAGCAATGAACCAGTCTTGCGCCGGACTGTTCGGCCAGATTGCTATAGGTCTGGATCATGCGGCGAATCCATTGCACTTCCCCGGTTAAATCACAATAATCAGTGCCCGTTTCTGCACACACTTTGACAAGGGGTTCCCCATAGAGGGCATAGGGCCCCACTGTGGATAGGATGACCTGGGTTTGGCTGCAGAGCGATCGCAGGGCCGCTTCATCGGTAATATCCAGCGCAAAACTCGGCAAGTGAGCCGCTTGCTCCCCTAACTGAGCCCGCAGATTCTCCAACTTTGCAGCAGAGCGAGCCGCGATCGCCCAGGTGAAGCTCGGATGGGCGGCATGACACTCGAGGAGATAGTGGCAGAGAATTTTGCCCACAAAGCCTGTGGCTCCCATGACCACGAGATCATAGGGTGGCTGGTGAGTTAACGGGTTATCCATTGGGGCACCTCGATGCTGATCCGTGTGTAATGAAGGTTTTAGCCCTGCAAAAGTGCAGTTTAGATGCTGATCTGCTGAGTTCCCTTGACTGAACCGAAACGTGGTGGTTCTATAATTGCATTTTCAGTCTAAACCGTGGCCAGTCGTCACACCTCTTACCGTGGGAATAGAGCAGCATGGATGCCGCAGAATTTAAGCGTTTTTTCAAAGCGTGTAACCCCAACAAAACCCTAAACTTTAGCGATCCAAACGATCGCCAATATTACATTGACTTTGCGGAAGTGCGGGGCGGCGAGGTGATTAGCCAGATGGGGGATACCATCGCCTTGGAAAATCCAGACCCAACCCGGCAATTGTTTACCGGCCACATTGGTTGCGGAAAATCCACGGAACTGAGTCGCCTGGCGGCGGGGTTGCGGGACGAGGGCTTTGTGGTGATCTCCTTTGACTCCAGCGAAGAACTGGATATGGGGGATGTGGACATTAGCGATATTTTATTAGCGATCGCTCATCAGGTGGCGAAGTGGATGCAACAACAGCAGATCCGGGTTAAAGCGGGCTATCTTTCGGGTCTGGTGAAGGAAGCCATGGATTTGCTGAGAACCCCCATCGAAGTAGACTTTGAAGCAGAAGCCTCCCTGGGTATTGGCCCCTTTAGCCTGGGCAAAGTGACCGCCAAGACCAAGGAAAGCCCCCAGGCCCGCAGTCAGTTGCGTCAATCCCTGGAATTTCGTACCGATGGCTTAATTACCGCCATTAATGAAGAGTTGCTGGCTCCCGTGAATCAGATCCTCAGCGATCGGGGTGAGGCAGGGCTGGTGATTATTATTGACGGTCTAGATCGCATCCAAAACAACACGATCGCTACGGGCAAGACTTGGGCAGAGCAAATTTTTGTGACCCGAGGCAACCAACTCAGCGGGCTGAAGTGTCATGTGGTCTATACCATTCCCCTCGTCTTGCTCTTTTCCAATGTTTATCAGGATCTGAAACAACGGTTAGGGGGTGGCAATGCGCCGGTTTGTTTGCCCATGGTGCCGGTGCAACGCAGGGATGGCAGTGCGGATGTCGCGGGACTGGCGCAGTTGCGGCAGATGGTTTTAGCGAGAGCTTTTCCCCAACTGTCGGACACGGAACGGTTGGAACGGGTGGGCGACCTCTTTGAGTATGGTCTAGAGGATTTGGATCATCTCTGTTGCCAGAGTGGTGGCCATGCTCGGAACTTGATGAGTCTGGTCTTTGCCTGTTTGCAGAAACAACGGCGGACACTGCCCATTAGCCGCACCAACCTGTACCAGTCCATTCAGGAAATGCGGGATGATCTGTTGCTGGCGGTGGAACCCCAGGAGTGGGAACTGTTAAGGCAGGTGCAGAAAACCCAGCAGGTAGTGGGGGAATCTCAGCAGCAAACCTTGCTGCATAGCCTTTTTGTTTTTGAATATCGCACAGAGCAGGATGGGCGCTGGTTTACGGTGAATCCCCTGCTGCGGGATCGGCTGCAATCGGGCTGAGCTAATTTTTACGGTAGGCGTAGGTTGGGTAGAGCAGCGCGAAACCCAACTCAATCATGGTTTATAACAATGGGATGTTAGGTCTTGTTCCTTGACCCAACCTACCGTTCAACTGATTTCAACTAATCTGTCGCCCGATTGCAACATTTCCAGTGCTTGTGGCAGCACAGAGGCTAAAATCTCCCGTAGCCTTGCATTTGATGTATTACCACAGGTTAACCAGATAATTTGTGGGGGAGGCCCTAAGCGATCGACTAAATCAACAAAGTCACTATCTTTGGTCATGAAAATTACAGATTGATTCCTAGCTGCCTCAAAGATTTCAGGATCCTCTGCATCTCTTAATCCCAGATCTCGAAGAGCGATCGCTCTCACCCCAGCAAATTTAAGGCTAACCCAGGCTGCTATCCCTGGGGATATATGGGCATCAATCCAGATAGTTGTCATGCGACTAGAACAGAGTGATTTAATTTACGAGAGGCATACATTAGGGCTGCTCTCAGATCATCCTTTTCCAAATCCGGCATTTCCTCAAGAATTTCTTCCGCACTCAAGCCTGCGGCAAACAGATCTAGCACATCTACAACGCGAATCCTCATCCCCCGAATGCAAGGACGACCACCACATTGTTTAGGATTGACAGTAATGCGATCGAAAATTTGAGTCATTGTCAGCAGCCGTGTAAGGGACAGAACCCTCTCAATTTTAGACTGCCGTGACGATCGCTACGACACAGAGTAAACTCTGCAATCAAGGTAAAGCTAGTACGGATAGCGAAACCAACTCAATCATGGTTTATAACAGTGGGATGTTTGGTCTTGTTCCTTGACCCAACCTACCGTTCAACCTAGTTTCGCCTTAGCCTTTAACGTCTCCCTTCCCGTTTCCCATGACCTCCCTCAGTCCAGCAAACCTCGATCGCTTGGCCCAGTTAGCCGATACCCTGGACTTGATGGAAGGGGAACCAGCATTAATTTTAGCGGTGGTTCCGGGGCGGGCCATTCAGCAACGCCTGCGGGCTGCGTTACCGGAAGCCTGTGCAGCGATCGCTATTGCCACTCCTCTGGAATTTCATGTATCTGCTGAAGCGGAGGAAATTTATCGCCCCTTACAAGCCTTTTTGGCTGCCCACAGCCAAGACATTATGGGAGCCGTAGCGATCGTGGGGCTGACGGAACTGGCTGGGAACGGTCTGGATGCTTGCTTAAAAGATCTGAACCGATCGCGGGAACAATTTCGCCACTCCTTGGCCTTGCCCATGGTGATGTGGG
>JBMTZC010000104.1:0-12356 GCA_049455215.1 Prochlorotrichaceae cyanobacterium | reverse complement strand
GAGCCGTTTCTTCCGGTTCCCCCCTTTTTCAAGGGGGGCTAGGGGGGATCCACTCCTGTTTTGCAATTACTGCTTTTTCTCGCTCAAAAGCATTTTAATAAACCCGATTTAACTTGTAGTTGGAATTATCGCAAGTGGCTTTGCTGCCCATCATAATTCATTGAATTCTTCTCCTTTTAATATCTCCTTACACTCCTTACACCATGAAAATTGTTGACCAGTCTTACCAATGCAATCTCTCTAGTCACCTTTCTATGGAATGGTTTTTGGATTGCCATCTTCAGATATTTCGATCGCATCACCCCCTGCACACCCTGATCAATCAAAATATTGTCTATGTCCGCAATATTATTTTGGTGACCAACATGGGGTTTGAAATGGGTTGGTTCATTCCTAACTTAATGGAAACCTTAGTGAATAGTGTGGTTCGGGAGTTCAACATCGATCCCCAATCTTTAGTGTGGCTGGAACATTACCCTGCGGGAGATCCTCAATATCATCAAGAATTAACCTCCACCGGATTTAGTCTAGTCACTTTTGAATGGCAATCTGGACAAGCAACCAACCCCCGTTGGGCTAATGTTAACTATAGGGATCTGCTCAACTTGCTAGGGTCAGAGGATCTCAAAGGGATTCTGGAATACGATCTCCAGACTTTAGTCCAGTTGGAGGAATGTTTCAACTAGGTGCTGTTATTACAGCAATCCTAAATGGGTTGTGTGGTGATGAAACTATGCACCACTACTCCACCCTAAAATATCCGCAATTTCAAACACTAAGGTGGATGGATCGATCGGTTTGGGGATAATGCCCGTTACCCCCATTTGGGTGAATTTAGCTCGATCGCTGGGAAGAACTTTTGCCGTAAGCAAAATCACGGGAATGGATTGATGGGTTGGGTTTGCTTTAATTCGCTCATACACCATCAGTCCATCCATGCCCGGCATAGAGACATCGAGTAAAATAGCATCGACCGATTCTGTCTGGAGAAGTTGCAAACAGTCTTCACCAGAAGCGGCACAGTAGGTTTGCCAACCGGCCAGATCCTCCAGGCAGGCTTGGACTAATTCTCGTAGATGATCTTCGTCATCGACGATGAGAATTTTACGACTGCTCATAGTTCAAAGCTTATCAAGTTAGAGGTCATATTCTAATGCTTTTTCTGAAAAGGCTTCGGTCTCACTACACAGCCGATCCTTAGGCAGGGTGAAATAAAAGGTACTGCCTCGCCCAAAGGCACTTTCTGCCCAAATTTTGCCCCCATGCCGTTCAATAATACTCCGACAGATGGATAATCCTAAGCCTGTCCCCCCTTTTTCTCGGGCATCGGAGGCATCCACCTGCTGAAAACGCCCAAAAATGCTTTCTAGCTTCTCTTCGGGAATGCCCCGCCCCTGATCCTTGACCTGAAAGAGAATTTCTTTGTCTTGCACTTCTGCCTGCAGGTCAATTCTAGAGTTTGGGGGAGAAAACTTGAGGGCATTACTTAAGAGATTAGCTAAGGTCTGAACAATGCTATCCGGTGCAGCCCAAACCGTTAACTGAGTGGGCACAATGTTGATGGAAATATTTTGGGGTTTAGCGATCGTACTCATGAGGTTGGCCGACTGCTCCATCAGCACCATTACCGAACACACCGTTTTATCTAACAAGGCACGGCCCGATTCTAAACGTTCCAAATCTAAAATATCATTGACCAGATTGACTAAGCGCTTGGTGTCGGTAAAGGCAATTTCAACCATACGCTTGGACTTTTCAGGATTATTGGCATAAACCCCCGTATGCAACAGACCCAGGGACATCTGAATTGCGGTGAGGGGAGTACGAAGTTCGTGACTGACAATGCCAATAAATTCATGTTTGATTTCTTCTAGTTTCTGCCGTTCCGTAATATCTTCCCCAATGCTAATGATGCTCATCACTTCACCACTGGCGTTTTTGAGAATAGTATTATTCCAGGCAATGAGGTATTTTTCACCGGCTTTAGTCAGAATTGAATAGGTAGGGGTTTGATGGCTAAGAAACGCTGCACTAGTGGCCTGGAGAGTCGCTAGATCCGCAGGGGATAAAATGGTTTCAAACCAATTTTTACCCAAAAGTTCGGCACTGGTATATCCCGTTATTTCTGAAAGAAAAGGATTCACATACTCGATCGTCCCCTGTGGATCTAAAACCACCACTAAGAGTCTGACATTTTCCAATAACGATCGCCAGCGTTGTTCTCCATCCCTGATTTTGGCTTCTGCCTGTTGACGTTCTTTTAATTCTAGCTGCAGTTGATTATATAAATGGGATTGATGAATAGCGATCGCTAATTGTTGGGAAATTTGTTGCAGTAATTCGATCTCCTGATCTTGCCAGTGACGAGGGGCTGAATTTTGATAAACTGCTAACAATCCCCACAGGCTTTCTCCCATAAAAATGGGCACCGCAACGTAGGCTTTAGCCTGAATTTGCTCTAGCAATTCCACATGACAAAATTCCAGATCACTGGCATAAATATCATCCACCTTAAAGATTCCATGATTTCTGAATCGTCCCCCTTGGTGTTCCTGGAGATAAGTATCTTTCCAGGCGAGTTGAAAATCAGACTCCACTAATTTTACCCAGCCCATTTCTACGGATTCTGCGATAAAATTTCCCGTCCAGTCGGGATTAAACCGATAGACCGCCACTCGCTCTGCTTGTAAAACTTTTCGGGCTTCCTGGGTGGCGGTAGCAAGAATTTCCGATAGCTCTAGGGATTGGCGAATTTTTTGGGTCATATTCCAGAGCAGAGAGAGACGATTTTTACTGTGTTGTAAGTCTGCAGTGCGCTCCGCCACCCGAATTTCTAACTCAGCCTTAGCGGATTTGAGGGCTTCTTCCGCTGCTTTCCGCTCCGTTATCTCTTCACACACCGTACTAATGCCGATGACCTGATCTCCGTTCTTGAGGGGTAAAAAGCTCTCTAGCCAAATCCGTTCAACGCCTGGTTGGGCAGGAGTTTCTCCCCGAATCTCTACATTCATCAGGGGTTCTCCTGTTTCTATAATGTTCTGTAATAAATGTTCCGCCGTTTCCACTAAGCCGGGCAAAATTTCTCGAACACTGCGGCCCAGATGCTCCTCAACCGATAGCCCATTGATTTCGGCTAGGCGTTCATTAATACGAACAAAACGGAGGTCGCGATCGAGCACATTTAAGCCAATCGGTGCCGACTGATAAATCGCTTCAATTTCCGCCAACTGTCTTTGGATTTGCTGTTCGCTAGCCTGCCGATCCTGTTGAGATTGTTTGAGGCGACTGACATCGATCGAAAAAATGATAATGCCGCCAATTTCTTGATCTGTCTGATACCAAGGATGCACTTCCCAGGAAATCCACTGCGTTGTACCATCCTCCCGTACAAATCGATCGTCGTCACATTTCTCGATCGCTCCGGCGAGACAGCGTTGATGAACCTGTTTCCAGTGCTCTGGAATCTCCGGAAAAATGTCATAGTGGCAACGATTTAAAGTTGATTCTATGGAATCTAAAGCGTATTGATCAACCCAGCGTTGACTCACTGCCACATATTCCATTTCTCGATTGAACATGGCAATCCCTACGGGCGCATAGCGAATAAATAATTGCAAAAGCTTATGGGCCCGGTCTAATGCAGCAGCCTGCTCTCGGATTTTCTGTTCGCGTTGTTGCTGTTCCTGCAATTCCAACTGAAGTTGTTGATACAGTTCGGCCTTTTGCAGGGCAATTCCTAACTGGGTGGATAGCCTGTGTACCGCTGCTACTTCTGTCTGTTTCCATTCTCGGGGCGCAGCGCACTCGTGGGCAATCAACAAGCCCCAAAGCCGCTCATTTTGCAAGATGGGAACCACCAAGTTGGCTTTCACCTCAAATTGCCGGAGCAGTTGAACATAGCAGGGCTCCACGTTTGGAGCATCAATATTAGCCATCAGGCCAATGTGCCCCTGACGATAGGCTTCGACATAGCGATCGTGAAAACATGGGTCAAAAATGGCGGTAGACAGGATCGCAGTCCAGCCCGATCCCACGGATTCCATAATCACATCCCCCCCGCCATCGGAACGGAAACGAAAGATGATGACCCGATCGGTTCCCAAAAATGCTCGAACCCGATGTACGGCGCTGGATAAGACCTCATCCACCCGGAGCGATCGACGAATCTCCTGCGCAATTTCGTTGAGCAAATATTCCTGCTCTATTTGTTTTTTTAACGCCAATTCCGCCTGTTTGCGCTCAGTCATCTCCAGGGCAATGCCCAACATCCGCACGGGACGATCGGAGGCATCATAAAACCCCTGCCCTTTGACCAGTAACCAATGCACACTCCCATCGGCATGAATGACCCGATATTCCACCTTGGCGAGTTTATGATTTTCCAGCGCTTGCCGCAGTACCTGATGGGTCTCTTCCAGGTCATCGGGATGAATCCGATCGTTCCAGGCTTGCAGGCTAGGGGGAACTTCCCCCGGGGCATATCCCAGCAATTCCCAGAGCCGATCGCTCCAGGTCAGCCGATCCCGGAGAATATCCCAATCCCAAGTTCCCGCCTCAATGCTGGACAGGGTTAATTGCAGCAGGCTTTCATGGCCCGATGCATCCTCCCACCGGGAGGCTTCAGTCTCTTCAGGATGGAAACTATTAGCCGGATTGGGAATAGCGTCACTAGGGAATAACACAACGACATCCTTTGCAATGAGAGGGATCTAGCAACTTCAGGCGGCAGAGTGCGGCGCTCCGCCAGGCAATTTTTTCGCTTTCAGTGGAAAGTCAGGGGATGCAAGGACACCGACCAATGCCTTAATACCGTTTAAGGCGGCTGAGTACTCGGGTCACCAGTTCCGCCCCTAAGACCGGTTTAGGAATGAAATCATCCGCTCCCGCAGTAAAGGCCTGTTGCAAAGCGTGGGCATTGGTGTGGGCCGTGACCACGAGCAGAGGCAGATTACCCCATTCCGCATCCTGGCGCACAATTTGACAAAGCTCTAAACCGCTTACCATCGGCATTTCCAAGTCTAACAATACCAAATCGGGCCGGGTGTCTAACAACACGTCCCAGAAGCGTCTCGGATCATTCAGGGTGACCAGGGTCAGCCCCCAAGGGCTTAACAATGTGGTGAACAGGGCTAAGCTGTCTAGGTCATCATCCACAATTAAAACCTTGGCTTCTGGAGAATGCCCCTGGGGCAAGACCTGCTGCACTTTTTGAAAAATTTGGGCGATCGTAGCAGGTTTATGGAGAAACCCCTGAGCCCCTAAACGGGAGACCGCTAAGCGATCGTGGAGACTATTGCGGCCGGTAAACACCACCACCGGTAACTTGGGGAAAAAGGTGCGGAGATGGTGCAAAAAAGCCAAACCATCTTCCTCCGTGTCCGAAAAACTTAAATCCAGTAAAACCGCATCGGGAATAAATTGATCGAGATAGGGACGGGCACGGCTGGGATCCGGTACCACTTCCAGAGCTAGTCCCCAAGCCGGCCCTTCCAGGACTAAACGATCGGTTAAGTCTGTATCATCGTCAATCACCAGTAACCAACACGGTTTGGCCGATGACCGGAGGGCAGACTCCCGGGCCGCTTCCTTGATCTCACAGACCAGAGTGGGGGGATCCGCTATTTCCAGGTCTGAGCGCAGATTCAGTTCCTGTTGCAAGGCGGTAACGCCCTGGCCAAATTCCTCAAGCTCTTGGGGAGACAAGACCCGATCGAGACCGAGGAGATGTTCTAAGGAGCGGGCCAAGGTAGAGCCCTTCGGGTAGCCAAAACTTGCCAGGGATCCCGCTAACTTGTGGGCTTCTTGTTGAGCCAAATTGCACAGGGCTAAATTTTCTTGGCCGTTTTGCAGTGCGGTATTGACCTGAGCCAATATTTTGAAGCGCTCCGGCAACCGTTCCCGAAACTGCTGCATTAGGGCCACAACTTTAGGATTCTGATTGTTCAGCTGAGGACTCCGATCGCTGGGGACGCTGGGGGTCGAGGGTAAAGGTTTAAGGCGATAGCCCATGCCATATACCGTTTCAATAATCTCTGCGCTGAATCCCGCTGTTTTAAGCTTTTTGCGGATGTCCTTCACATAGGTATTGATGGCCCGTTCCGTGGGAGCCTCAGCATCCCAGAGCCGATCGAGAATAGCACTACGACTAAAAATGCGATCGGGGTTACGCAGGAGCAATTCCAGCAATTTATATTCCGTGCTGGTCAGCGGAATCTCCTGATCCTGCCAAGTAATGCGGGCCGCTTGTCCATCTAAGCACAAAGCCCCCCAGCTATAGGTTGAGGGCAAACTTTGGGATGGAGTTGGGCTTGTCTCGTTTCCCAGGGCTACCCCTGCACGCCGTAACCAAGTCCGTATCTTGCCCAGAAATAAGTTGAAATCGATAGGCTTTTCGACATAATCATCTGCCCCTGCCTCAAACCCAGCGATCGCGTCCTGATCTGCATTCGCCCCAATCAGCATCAAAATCGGGTTGGTATAGCCCAACGATCGCAACTGACGGCACAGACCCATTCCATCGGATTCCGATGATTCTGCATCTAGCACAATCAACCCGTAGGGATTCAGCTTGACCAACACTAAAGCGACATTGGCGGTGGCCGCACTTGGTTGGTAACGATGCTCCCGCAACGTCTGGATCAGACGGGAACGAAGGGATAAATCCACCTCAACAAGCAAGATATTCATGACGTTCCCAGCGGAAGAACATCGAAGCCAGATCCCGCAGGTTAGACCTGTGACTTGATCTTCACAGGGAATCTGAGAACAGCAAGTGTAGAGGAGATCTAACGGTCTAGATCCCATCCTACAATAAAGTTCTCGATCCTTAGTGCCAGGGTCAAGCTTCAGTGATAGGCTAAATTATTAAGATTAAATTTTTCACTGGTTTGGAGAGAATACGGAGTAATGTATAACCCCAATGTTGTTGGTGGCGCTAGTAACACCCCCTCTGGTAGCCGACTCTTTGTCTTTGAAGTGCAAGGACTGCGGCAATCTCCAGGGTCTGACAAAAATGAGTATAGTATCCGTCGCAGTGGTAGTCAGTATGTGTTGGTTCCCTATGGACGGATGAACCAGGAAATGCAACGGATCAATCGACTCGGCGGCAGCATCGTTAATATTTTTCCCTATAACGGCGATGAAAGTAGCAGCTACCGCTCAAAAATGGTGAGCGTTGCGCCGGTGCCCGAAGCCAGTAGCACCCCTACCGCTGCCCCTGCAGCTCCGGCCGCCAAGCCTGCAGCCAAAGCCAAGGCTAAAAGTGATATTCCCGTCAATCTATACCGCCCCAATTCCCCTTACGTCGGTAAGTGCTTATCCAACGAAGCTCTCGTTGGTGAAGGGGGGACTGGCATTGTGCAACACATCACCTTTGATCTCTCTGAAGGAAACCTCCACTATCTTGAGGGACAGAGCATTGGCATTATCCCCGAGGGCAAGGATAAAAACGGTAAACCTCACAAACTCCGTCTCTACTCCATTGGCTCCACTCGTCACGGCGATAATCTTGATGATAAAACCGTATCCCTTTGTGTTCGTCAATTAGAATACAAAGATCCGAAGACCGGCGAACAAGTCTATGGCGTTTGTTCCACCTACCTTTGCAATCTAAAACCAGGAGCAGAGGTTAAAATCACCGGCCCCGTGGGCAAAGAAATGCTCTTGCCCGAAGAAGAAGATGCCAAAATTATCATGATGGCCACCGGAACCGGTATTGCTCCCTTCCGGGCCTTCCTCTGGCGGATGTTCAAAGATGATGAACGCAAACTCAACCCCGAATACCAATTCAAAGGCTTTGCTTGGTTGATTTTCGGCGTTCCCTACACCCCCAACATTCTCTACAAAGAAGAGTTGGAAGCAATGCAAGCACAATACCCCGACAACTTCCGCCTCACCTATGCCATCAGCCGCGAACAGAAAAATGCGGAAGGCGGCAAGATGTACATCCAAGATCGGGTTGCCGAGCAGGCCGATAATCTTTGGAAACTGATCCAAGAAGAAAAAACCCACACCTATATTTGCGGTTTACGGGGTATGGAAGACGGCATTGATGCCGCCTTGACCCGTGCTGCCGCTAAGGATGGCGTAGATTGGTCTGCCTACCAGAAAGATCTCAAGAAGGCCCACCGTTGGCATGTGGAAACCTACTAGGGGCTGTAATCATTTAGCACTGAAGTGTTTATGCTGCAGTCGTTTCAGCCCCTAGTACTGTTTGCTGGAGCGGGCGCGGTAACCTTGATTTCGCAAGGCTTCTCGACCTAATTGATGACGCGCCCTAAATTCCACGGATGTAGCGGCTGACGGTTATCTCAGGCTCGTCGTTAGTTTATGACAGCCCTAATCCAGGCGGCAGAGTATGGCGTAACAGTCTACACTCTGCCGCCCGTCTTTGTTCCGAAGACCCAACCGCTTTGCGGTAGGCTGAGGACAGGCAAACCACCCAGAACGATCGACCAAACGATCGCAGCGGGTTCTCCCCGTGATCGGACGATCCTCTTGAGTGGGCTCAGATGAATTTTGCGTAAATTTAGAACCTAACATGAATCAACGCGGTGTAACTCTTTGGTTTACGGGACTCAGTGGTGCCGGTAAAACCACTATTAGTGATGCTTTAGAAATTATTCTCCGGGAGCGCAACTGTAAGTTAGAGCGACTAGATGGCGACATCGTGCGGGAAAACCTAACCAAGGGGCTAGGCTTCAGCAAAGAAGATCGGGATACCAATATCCGTAGAATTGGATTTGTGGCTCACTTACTGACCCGGAATGGCGTAATTGTTTTAGTTTCCGCCATTTCCCCCTATCGTTCCATTCGCCAAGAAGTCCGCGAAACGATCGGCGACTTTGTTGAAGTTTTTGTCAACGCCCCCCTCAATGTCTGTGAAGATCGGGATGTTAAGGGGTTATATGCTCGGGCTCGGGCGGGTGAAATCAAAAACTTTACGGGAATTGATGATCCCTACGAAGCCCCCCTAAACCCAGAAGTAGAGTGCCGTACCGATTTGGAAAGCCTGGAAGAAAGTGTCGGTAAAATTGTTACCTATCTCGAAACCCACGGCTATCTCTAACCGATTCTCCGGTTAGCGGCCCCCACGGCAACGCCGTACAGTTACGGCAAAATCAGTAATCAGCCTGCTGACCCTATTCCGGTTTGTACCCTTCTGAGGGATGATGGGTCAGAAGACTGCTTCTGCTACAATTTTTACGATTTCTCAAACAGTTGCTCATGGCTTTGACTCGCACGCGGATTGCAATTGATGCAATGGGGGGGGACTATGCACCCCAAGAGGTTGTCCTGGGCGCATATCGGGCTCATCAAGAGCTAGATGTGGCCATCTCTCTGGTGGGTGACCCGGTTCAAATTAGAGCTTGCTTAGAAGCGCGGGATCTCGATCCCAACGAAATTACGATCGTTCCAGCCGAAGATGTCATTGCCATGGGCGATGATCCCATGACCAGTCTTCGCCGTAAACCCCGATCGTCCATCAATGTGGCTATGAACTTAGTCAAGACCGGAGACGCAGACGCGGTTCTCTCCGCTGGTCATTCCGGGGCAGCCATGGCAGCAGCCTTGCTTCGCTTAGGTCGTCTCCCAGGGGTCGATCGGCCGGCCATTGGGGTCATGCTTCCCACCGTCGTCTCGGGCAAACAGGTCTTAGTGCTAGACGTGGGAGCCAATGTGGACTGCCGTCCCAAGTTCCTCGAACAATTTGCCGTCATGGGATCCACCTATAGCCATTGGATTCAAAATATTCCTACTCCCCGTGTTGGGCTCCTCAGCATTGGCGAAGAGTCTTCCAAAGGTAATGACTTGGTGTTGCGGGCCCATCAACTGCTGCAAAAAAATACAGAAATTTGCTTTGTAGGCAACGCAGAAGGGCGAGATGTTCTCTCCGGGCAATTTGATGTCATTGTCTGCGATGGTTTTGTGGGGAATGCCCTGCTCAAATTTGCCGAAGCCATGGGAGAAGCCCTGCTCAATATTCTCAAGGAAGAACTGCCTCGGGGCTTGCATGGCAAAGTCGGCAGTAGTTTGCTGAAGCCCAACCTGCGCCGGATTAAACAGCGGATGGATCACGCTGAGCACGGCGGCGGTCTGCTCTTAGGGGTTGCCGGTATTTGTGTGATTAGCCATGGCAGTTCCAAAGCCCGGTCTATCTTTCATGCCATTCGTTTTGCCAAGGAAGCCGTGGATCATCGAGTCTTAGATCACCTCATGAATCGACCCAAGAAAGAGCGGCGTGGCGAGGAAACTCAGCCCCCGGCTCCTCTGAGTTCTCCTTCCCCAGTGGGATAAGGTCTAGGGTCTCAGTTTGAAGTTCTCAGTTTTGAGGTTAAACGATTGCCTAAAAGGCTCACCACTCAAAATGGACAACTTACAACTCAAAACTGACAAGGTATAACGAGGTTTAGAGGATACAGTGATCGGTATTGCAATTACAGGGCATGGCTCTGCTACCCCCACAACCAGCGTCAGTAATGATGCCCTTAGTGCTGTTGTGGATACCTCCGATGAATGGATTCGGACTCGCACCGGGATCCAGGAGCGGTGCTTAGCCTCTCCTGACGTCTCTTTAACAGACTTAGCCCTGCAAGCCGGTCAAGCTGCGATCGCTTCTTGCCAGTTACAAGCCACGGATTTGGATTTAATTATTCTGGCCACCTCAACGCCAGATGATCTTTTTGGCAGTGCCGTAGCCGTGCAACACCGTTTAGGGGCAACCCGGGCCGTGGGCTTCGACCTAACCGCCGCCTGCTCTGGGTTTCTCTTTGGCTTAGTCACCGCCGCTCAGTTTATCCAAAATGGGACGTACCAACGCATTTTGCTGATTGGGGCAGATATGCTCTCCCGTTGGGTCGATTGGAGCGATCGGGGTACCTGTGTGCTATTTGGTGATGGAGCGGGAGCGATCGTTTTAGAGGCCAGTGACACCAATCATCTCCTCGGCTTTGAATTACGGAGTGACGGGACTCAAAATCGGTGCCTTAACCTGAGCTATCAACCCACCCCCTATCCCCTGCTCCCCGAAGCTACCCTCAGCCAGGGGCGCTATCACCCCATTACCATGAATGGCAAAGAAGTGTACCGCTTTGCCGTACAGCAGGTGCCAGAAGTCTTAGAAAAAGCCTTGTTTCGGGCCGGTTTAACCACCGCTGAGGTGGACTGGCTCCTCCTACACCAAGCCAATCAACGGATTTTAGATGCGGTGGCCGATCGCTTAAGTATTCCTCGCCACAAAGTTTTGAGCAACTTAGCCCACTATGGCAATACCTCCGCCGCCACGATCCCCTTAATGCTAGATGAAGCCATTCGAGGGGGGCAGGTCAAACCCGGAGATGTGGTAGCCGCTTCAGGATTTGGGGCAGGGTTGTCTTGGGGCGCTGCTATTTTCCGCTACGGGTAGAGGTCAAGCACACACCAGTGGGAGGTGAATCTATGTTGGTCAGGAGAAAAGGATTGCTCATTGCCCTGAGCAGTATCTTGTGGGTCACGGGAACCGAATTGATCGTTCCAGCATCCCAAGGTAACGCCCAAAGCCTTTCTCCTGAAACACCCGCAACGATCGTTACTGAGCCTTACAATCCCTTATCCCTGGTTCCTGAGCAGTCTTACGAAATCAGAGATTTAGAGGTTTTGGACTCGACACGAGATCGATCGATTCCCCTCCGGGTTTACCTTCCCCAGTCCTTACAGCCCCAATCTAGCCCCGTTCCCGTCATTCTGCTCAGCCACGGTCTTGGGGGCTCCCGCTCTGGCTTGAGCTATTTAGCCAGCCATTGGGCAAGCCGAGGCTATGCCGTCATTGCCCTACAGCATTTAGGTAGTGATGATACCGTTTGGCGATCGGTGGCTCCAGAACATCGCTATAAAGCCTTAGCGGAAGCGGCTAGCGTTGAGAATTTTTTATTACGGGTCAAAGATGTTCCAGCGGTTTTAGATCAACTCGAAGCCTGGCAGGATGATCCGGAGCAGGACTGGGTCCAATCCTTAGATTTAAACCGCATCGGCATGGGAGGCTATTCCTTTGGGGCGATGACCGCCCAAGCGATCGGAGGACAGCGTTTTTTTGGTCGGCCCTTATTTCAAGACGATCGCATTCAAGCCATGGTCTTACTCAGTCCCAGCAGTCCCCAGAAAGAAGATCCTCAACAAGCCTTTCGTTCCGTTCAGATTCCCTCGCTGCTCATGACGGGAACCGCTGATGTCTCCTCCATTGGTAACATTGACCTCGCCTCTCGACTGGCGGTCTTTTCAGCTCTACCCCCAGGGGATAAATATGAAGTGGTGCTGAAGGATGCCGAGCATTCAGCCTTTGGCGATGCCGCCCTAGCAACGGATCAGTATCCCCGAAATCC
>JBMTZC010000103.1:0-12388 GCA_049455215.1 Prochlorotrichaceae cyanobacterium | reverse complement strand
CCTTAAATTTTTTCGCTTTCAGTGGAAAGCCGAAAAATTTCAAGAAAAATAATTTATTCAGTGATTATAACTATCCCATAATGGGGACTCAGCGTAAAGCTGGCGAAAAATTGCAAAAATGAACCACAGACATGAACAATCAGTCCTTGACCGCTACAGACAATCCTCAGATTGGGATTATTATGGGCAGCGACTCCGATCTCCCCACCCTACAAGCCGCCGCCAAGATTTGTCTGTCTTTTCAGGTCTCCTATGAAATTGCGATCGTTTCGGCCCATCGCACCCCCGATCGGATGGTGGAGTATGCTAAAACGGCGCACCAACGGGGTCTTAAGGTCATTATTGCGGGGGCGGGAGGAGCCGCCCACCTACCGGGAATGGTGGCGGCCCTCACCCCCCTCCCGGTGATTGGGGTTCCCGTCGCCAGTCGTCATTTACAGGGGGTCGATTCCCTCTACTCCATTGTGCAAATGCCCCGAGGCATCCCCGTAGCCACGGTGGCTATTGGAAACGCAGAAAATGCCGGACTCTTAGCGGTACAAATGCTGGCCAGCCACAATCCCTCGCTGTTGGAACAGGTTCAGCACTATCGCCAAAGCCTCTGTGAGCAGGTGATGGAGAAGCAACATCAGTTGGATGAACTTGGAATGGAGCGCTATTTAGATGAGAAATTTTAAAGTTGAGCAGTTGTAATGGATAAGCGGAGTTCATGGACTGGTCGAGCCCGCCTACAGTTTGCCCCCGGAGCGGAGGGTACCCGGCCAACCTTTGTCTATACCCAAGCCCCCCTCAAAGTACAGCGATCGTTTCATCACCCCACGGCGGGGATTTGTCAAACGGTACTGATTCATACCGCCGGAGGAATGGTGGGGGGCGATCGGCTCCTCAGTGAAATTAGCTTAGAACCTGAAGCTCAGGTGCTGCTGACCACACCTGCTGCCCAAAAGGTCTATCGCAGTGGAGATGAGGGCTGTCCCCCCACTGAACAACGGGTCAAGATTGATCTACAAACCAACAGTATTCTCGATTATTTTCCCCTGGAAACGATCGTCTTTAACCAGGCTCAGTTCCGGCAACACACCCACGTTAATTTAGCCCTCGGATCCTATTTCTGCGGTTGGGATCTCACTCGCTTTGGCCGCACCGCCCAGGGGGAAGCCTTTACCGCAGGGCAATGGCGATCGACCTTAGAAGTCTGGCAAGTTCAAGCCAATGGTGACGCCTATCCCCTGTGGATCGATCGTCAGCAACTCTTAGATCCCCAAGCCTTACGGCAGACCCCCTTTGGTCTAAACGCTCAAAGTGTGATGGGCAGTCTACTCCTGCTGGGGCACGCCTTATCCAATCAGGAAAAACAACTCCTAGTGGAAATCTGGCAAGCCGCGGGGTATCAGGCTCCCCACTTTTGCTGTAGTCGTACCCAGCAAGGGATGGTGGCCCGCTACCGAGGAGACTCGAGTCAACAAGCCCGTCAGGGGTTTCTGCACCTCTGGCAAACCTGGAAAACAGCGATCGTTCATCAACCGGCTTGGATGTCTCGCCTCTGGTCTTAGAGTTGGTTTTTCCCCTTTAAACGTCTATAATCGCTTCAGCTTGGGATTTTCTACCGCACCCCCTAGCGCTTCTATTCTCGGTACATTTTTTTTGGCATATCCATGTTCACGTCCCTCTTGATTACGGGTAATCAATTCCTGAGCGATCTTAAGGCTCATGGCGCTCTTGCTCTGTATGCGCCCCTTGAGGGTGGATTTGAAGGTCGCTACCAGCGTCGCCTCCGCACAAAAGGTTACGAAATGGTTCATCTGAGTGCCAGAGGGATCGGGGATTTATCGATGTACCTGACCGGAGTTCATGGTGTACGCCCGCCTCACCTCGGCAAGAAAAATATTGGACAAGAGGCCGCCGTTGGTCCCATTTACTATATTCCCCCCATTTTGCAATACCGTTTAGTCAGCCTTCCCCCCAAAGCGGCGGGAGTGGTGCTGTGGCTGATCGAAGGGAATATTCTCTCGGATCAGGAATTAGATTACCTGATCGGCTTACCCACTCAAGATTCCCGCTTAAAAGTAGTAATCGAAATGGGGGGCGATCGTCAGGTCTCCTGGAAACCCTTACGTCAGTTGGTTAGTGCGGCTTGAGTTGTAAAGCTTCTCCCCTCCGATCGTTACAGGAGGGGCATTGGTTTAAGTTAATTTGTGGAGCCAGTTACCAATACCTGCCCGCCATTGAGCATTTAACCCGGAGTTACGCCCTGGCCGGAGCAGATTGTATTGATGTTGCAGCGGATCCAGGGGTTGTGGCGGTTGCGTCCCAGGTTTTGCGAACCTTATCAGACTGGAGTGATCTCTTAGATATGCCGCTGCGGCGACCCTGGTTAATGGTGAGCCTCAACGATGCAGAGGATCCCCATTTTCGCAAAGCGGTGTTTGATCCCCAGGCGTGTCCCCCAGACTGTCCTCGGCCCTGTATTGCCCTGTGTCCCACCCAAGCGATCCGTTTTGCAGATCCGGGAGTTGAGTCAGAACCATCTGGCGTTCAAGCCGATCGCTGCTATGGCTGTGGTCGATGTCTGCCGGTCTGCCCCCTGCAACACATTCAAAGCCAATCCCATTTAGTGCCAGCGGCGGAGTTGTTACCCCAACTTCTAGACCGTAACCCTGAAGAATACGGTATTGATGCGTTGGAACTCCATACTCAAGTGGGTCATGCCGCAGCCTTTGCCGATCTATGGGCAACTGTTCGCCCTTGGCTTCCCCGCCTCAAGCTGATTGCCATTAGTTGCCCCTATGCCCCCGGTGTGGTGGATTACCTGCGCTGGATTGCCAGTATCGTCACGCCATTGCCCTGTCCGCTGCTCTGGCAAACCGATGGCCGGCCCATGAGTGGTGATATTGGGTCTGGCACCACCCACACCGCCATTCACTTTGCCCAGGAACTCTTGTCCACAGACTTACCGGGCTTTGTCCAACTGGCGGGAGGTACAAACGCCTATACGGTTCCTAAACTTCTCAGTCTTGGCTTATTGTCTCCGACGGGTGCGGAGGGCGAGGGAACCCGCAAAGTGTCAGGAATTGCCTACGGGAGCTATGCCCGCAAATTATTGGATAAGGAATTAGACACCTGTCCAGGGGTTCAAGCTGGATCAGACTATGGGGTATGGCTCCAAACCGCCGTCACTCAAGCCCAGACGTTAGTCCTGCCCTTAAAGCACAGGGCACCTCAAACCGTCTAAACGCTGGCGGTGGAAGTCGTGAGCGCCTCTTTTTCGGGGATGGCCGTGTATTCAGCCACAATTTGACGAAACTCTTCCCCGTCTAATTCTTCCCGCTCTAAGAGAATATCCACTAAGCGATCGATCGCACTCCGGTTTTCCTGTAACAAGCGTAGGGCCTCTCCGTGACAATATTTAGCAATGGATCGAATTTGGTGATCAATCTTGATGGCCATTTCTTCAGAGTACTCGGCCCGGGGAGTCATTAAATCCCGCCCGAGATAAATTTCGTTGTTGCTGCTTTCCAACGCCAGAGGGCCCAGATCGGACATGCCGTAACGAGTAACCATTTCCCGGGCCAGGTTGGTGAGGTTTTTAATATCAGAGGACGCGCCGGGGGTGACTTCGTCCTGCCCAAAGACCACTTCTTCCGCTGCCCGGCCTCCCATGAGCACAATCATTCGCGCCATCAGCCAGGCCCGGGTAAAGAGACCACTATCAATCATCTCTTCATTGGGGACCCACTTGGCAAACCCACCCACCCCTCCCGATCGGGGAATGATGGTCACTTTATCCAAATCTTCAGCATGTTTGAGCAGGGTCATGAGGAGGGCATGGCCCACTTCATGGTAGGCAACGATGCGCTTTTTCTTGCTATCTAAGAGGGGGGTGAGGGTTAAGCCGATGGTGATGCGATCGATGGCATCGGTAACCTCTTCGTTGCCAATTTCATCTTTGCGGCGGCGGGCGGTGAGAATGGCGGCTTCATTGAGTAAATTAGCGAGATCGGCTCCCGAAAAACCCGGTGTCCGCCGAGCGATCGCTTCTAGGGAAACCCGTTCGGAAATTTTCTTGTCTCGGGCATGGACTTCGAGAATGTGTAAGCGTCCATTAAAGCTGGGCAGATCGACGGTAATCTGACGATCGAAACGACCAGGACGTAATAAGGCGGTATCCAACACATCGGGCCGGTTGGTGGCAGCAATGACGATAATGCCGCTATTATCCTCGAAGCCATCCATCTCGGTGAGTAATTGGTTCAGGGTTTGCTCGCGCTCATCATTTCCGCCCCCAATACCAATGCCCCGCTGACGACCCACCGCATCAATTTCATCAATAAAGACAATACAAGGGCTATTTTCTTTCGCTTTGCGGAAGAGATCCCGAACCCGTGAAGCCCCAACCCCCACGAACATTTCCACAAACTCAGACCCGGAAATGCTAAAGAAAGGAACTCCAGCCTCCCCAGCGATCGCTTTGGCCAGTAAGGTTTTCCCCGTCCCCGGTGCTCCCACTAGGAGAACTCCCTTGGGAATGCGGGCCCCGATCGCGGTGAATCGTTCGGGCTTTTTCAAAAACGTGACGACTTCCTGTAACTCTTCCTTTGCTTCTTCTACCCCCGCCACATCATCAAATACCACATTGGTTTTCGCCTCCATCTGGAAGCGGGCCTTCGACTTGCCAAAATTCAGGGCTTGGTTGGCGGCCCCACTCGAGCGACGGATCACAATAATCAGGGCTGACAGTAAGATCCCAATCACCAGTAAATTGGCTAACCAACTCAGCACCGCTTGGCTGTCCGCCGTGGGACGCACCGTAAATTCCACCGCTTTTTCCCGCGAAAGTTCCACCAGTTCAGTGTTTTCTGAAAAGAGTAAAATCCGCTCTACTTCACCTTCCTGAGCATTTTTGTAGTAAACACTGGCAATATGGTTGACGGGATCATATTCAATGCGGCGCACCTTATTGGCTTCAATATCCGTCAGCAGTTGACTGTAACTCAAGCTTTCTTCAACCTGACCCTGACCCTGGGACTGAGCAGGGGTAGCCCAAACCAAGCCCTGGAAGAGAACCCCCACCAAGGCAGCCTTACTGAGGTGACGGAGCGATCGAAAAGAAGACTTGATGGATTGAAAAGCAGTCATAGTTGAGTGAGTTAGATGAAGCAGATAAAGTCAAAAGTTAAGACTAGTCTAGCGTTTAGAATTCCCTCTGGGACAGACTTGACTGAATCCCTTCACCGTACCAGAAAAATTTTCCAGCCCCTGAAGGCTGCGCCCCCTAAAGCCGTACAATGAAGATCCGCAAGATTATAGTCTTGAATCTGGTTGTCTCTATCCGCAGGTTCACATGGTTAAAATCCTAGTCATCGATGATGATGCAACCATGCGTTTGCTCGTGACGTTGGTGCTGCGCAAGCAAGGCTATGAAGTTATTCAAGCGAAAAACGGTGAAGAAGGTCTAGCCCTGGCCCACGAAATCCTGCCGGCTTTAATCATCTGTGATTGGATGATGCCGAAAATGGATGGATTACAAGTCTGTCAAGCCATTAAATCTGATCCTAAATTCTCTGCTACCTTTTTTATCTTACTGACGGCTCGGGAAGAAGTGGCCGATCGCATTCAGGGGTTAGACACCGGAGCCGACGAGTTTCTGTCTAAACCCATTGAATCTACAGAGCTACAATCTCGGGTGCGGGCGGGCTTACGGCTGTACCAACTCAATCAAACGTTGCAAAAATTAGCGGCGGATTTACAGCGACAAAAGCAATTACTGGAAGCTGAATTAGCGGAAGCCGCTACCTATGTTCAGTCTTTGTTACCTTTACCCCAACAAGGGGAAGTGTCGATTCGTTCTTACTTTTTACCCTCCACACAATTGGGTGGGGATTTCTTTTATTACGATTGGATTCAGACTTCAGGGTCACGATTACTGAGATTCTATTTTTTGGATGTGTCGGGGCATGGATTGCGGGCTGCCTTACTCTCGGTTTCGATCCGAAATTTTCTCCATTTAAGTTCGTTACAGGAACGGCGAATTAACCTCTCTAATCCGGCAGCGGTGTTAACGTTGTTGAACGATAATTTTTTAATGGAAGACCATAACGGGCAATATTTTACGATCGTTTATGGCACCTATAATCCTAAAACCCGTGAGCTATGTTATGCCAATGCGGGACATCCGCCCGCGCTCTTAGTTTGTCCAGATCAACCCTTAACGGCTTTGGATGCTACGGGAATTCCTATCGGGTTTATGCCGGCATTTAAGTTTGAGATGAAATCTCACATTATCCCTGCATTGAGTAAACTTTATACCTTTAGTGATGGGATTTATGAAATGATTGATACGGAGACCGGCAAGCCCTGGGGATTAGAAAAATTTAGCGTAGTGCTGCAAAAATTTGCCCAATCCTCAAGTGTCAATTTAGAAACCCTGATTGAACAAGTTCAGGCAGAAACGGGGATTAATACCTTTGAGGATGATTGTGCCATCATAGAATTTAACTTTAGTCAGGCAGAGGCAGAGACATGAAGGTGGAACCCAATTGGAAGCAGATTGCCCAGGTTTTTCGCCAGACCCTAGGTCACGATCGCTTAGTGGAACGGAAAGAAGAATTACTGGTCTACGAATGTGATGGTTTGACCAGTTATCGTCAGCGTCCTGCTTTAGTGGTTTTACCCCGCAGCACCGCAGAAGTAGCGGCGGCGGTCAAGCTTTGTAATCAGTTTCAGGTTCCCTTTGTGACCCGAGGATCCGGGACGGGGCTATCCGGTGGGGCCTTGCCCTTGGCGGATAGTGTGCTCATTGTCACGACCTTGATGAATAAAATTCTTGAGGTGGATTTAGCCAACCAACGGATGGTGGTTCAACCGGGAGTCATTAACACCAATGTGACCCAAGCGGTCACGGAGGCAGGCTATTTTTATGCTCCGGATCCCTCTAGTCAAACCATTTGTTCGATCGGGGGCAACTTAGCGGAGAATTCCGGTGGGGTTCACTGTTTGAAATATGGGGTGACTGCCAACCATATTTTAGGGATGAAATTAGTGTTACCGGATGCCTCGATCGTGGAGTTGGGGAGTAAAATTCCGGAGATGCCGGGATACGATCTCACGGGAATTTTAGTGGGTTCGGAAGGCACTTTAGGGATTGCCACGGAAATTACGCTGCGGATTATTAAAAATCCAGAATCGATTCATGTTTTGCTGGCGGATTTTACCAGTGTGGAAGCGGCAGGAGCGGCGGTTTCTGGCATTATCAGTGCCGGGATTATCCCTGCTGGCATGGAAATGATGGACAACTTTAGTATTAATGCCGTGGAAGATGTGGTTAAAACCCAGTGTTACCCTCGGGATGCAGCGGCCATTCTCTTGGTGGAATTAGATGGGTTAGCCATTGAAGTGGCCTTAAATAGCGATCGGGTGTCGGAGATTTGCAAGGCCAATGGAGCCCGTCAAATTCAGGTGGCCACGGAGCCCAAGGATCGCTTAACCCTGTGGAAGGGCCGCAAAGCCGCTTTTGCCGCCATGGGCAAACTCAGTCCCGATTATTACGTGCAGGATGGGGTGATTCCCCGCACCCAACTGCCCAGAGTCCTACAGGAAATTGAGGCCCTCAGCCAAGAACATGGGTATAAGGTGGCCAACGTCTTTCATGCGGGGGATGGAAACTTGCACCCTTTGATTTTGTACAACAACGCAGTGCCCGGTGCCCTGGAGAAAGTGGAAGCGTTAGGGGGAGCCATTCTCAAACTCTGTGTGCAAACGGGGGGAAGCATTTCCGGTGAACATGGCATTGGCTCCGATAAACGGGAGTATATGAGCGCCATGTTTAGTGAAGCGGATTTAGAAACCATGCAGTTCCTCCGCAAGGTGTTTGATCCCCTCCAGTTAGCCAACCCCGGCAAAATTTTTCCGACCCCTCGGGGCTGTAGTGAATCCAGGTCAAGCCGAGTCTGAGGCGAGAATCCCCTTGGTATTCCCGTAAATATTACGGTAGGGATAGGGTTGTAAGTATAGTGGTCAGACTAGGACTTGGGCAAAGCGCGGGATTGCCAATTTTCCTTATTCACCTGACGGCTCCGAGCGATCGCCAGGGCATTGTCGGGGACATCTTCGGTAATGGTAGAGCCCGCAGCGATCGTTACGTTTTGTCCCACCGTTACTGGGGCCACTAAAACACTATTGGAGCCCGTTTTACTGCCGGAACCAATCACCGTCGGGTGTTTTTTCACGCCATCGTAGTTTGCGGTAATGGTACCTGCGCCCACATTGACCTTGTCTCCCAGTTGGGCATCTCCCATATACGATAAGTGGGCAATGTTGCTGCCCTCTCCCACCTGGGTATTTTTCACCTCAACAAAATTCCCCACCCGACACTGGCCGCCAATCACCGCCTGACTACGGAGGTGGGCATAGGGCCCCACACGGGTTTCACTTCCCACCTGGCTCTCACTGATTACGGAATATAAAATGCGAGCCCGATCGCCAATGTGGCTATTTTCAATTAAGCAGCCGGGTCCCACATGACTGCCTTCCCCCACAGACGTTGTGCCCCGCAGATGGGTTTGGGGTTCAATAATCACATCGGCACTGATCTGTACCGTATCGTCGATGGTAATGCTGTCGGGATCAATCATGGTGACCCCGGCCGCCATCCAATAGTCCTTAATGCGATCCTGCAGGATGGCATAGGCTTCACTCATTTGCTTGCGATTATTGACCCCTAAGGTTTCTTGGTAATCCTCTACATCCGTTGCCATAATCGGATTGAGGTAATCCACCACTTCCGTTAGATAATACTCTGCCTGATCGTTAGCACTACTGAGCTTGGGCAAAGCTGCCGCTAAATCCGGCCACTTAAAGCAGTAAACCCCCACATTAACCCGATGATTTTTGCGTTGGGCGGGGGTACAATCTCGGTCTTCAATAATTTGGGTTAAATGATGCTGACCATCACAAAAAACCCGTCCATAGCCTTTGGGATCGGGCACTTGAGCGGTGAGTAAGGTGGCAGCGTTTTTGGCTTCCGTGTGGGTTTTAACCAATTGCTGAAGAGTTGAGCCTTGGAGCAAGGGAACATCGCCATTGAGAATTAACAGATCCCCCTCAAAGTCCGGCAGATAGGGGAGCAATTGTTGAACAGCGTGGCCGGTTCCCAGTTGTTCCGGTTGAACCACAAATTGTAAGTCAGGATAATGGGAGAGGGCGGCTTTGACTTGATCCCCTTGATAGCCCACAATCACGAACCGATGTGATACGTCCAATGATTTGGTACTTTGTAAAACCCACTCCACGAGCGATCGTCCCCCTATCTCATGCAAGACCTTAGGACGATCGGACTTCATGCGGGTACCTTTACCTGCTGCCAAAATTGCAACTGCAACCATGACGGAACTCACTCAAGCTTAATGAACGGCGGAAACCAAGACAAACGGTGCCACTCTAACACAAGCTGGGTTCAGGAAGATCCGCCAAGTCCATTATTCCCAGATGCGCGTTAAGCATCCTCTTCAGGGGACGCCTGCTATAAAGGCCGGTAGCTGACCAACTGTTCCACAGGACGATCGTCTGGGTTCAGTAAATAAATCCGTCCTTGTTGACAGAGGTGATGGGCCTGGGCGGCCACTTCAGTCTCCGGCACCTGGGCAAACTGGCTACAGCCCTGGCGAATTAAGACCTGTAATCCCATCAGTTGTTGGGTGATGACGAGGTTTTCGAGATATTCCCTGACGGAGTTTTCACCTGCGGTTTCTGGAGTTTCCGGCGTTTGTACATTGGCATCGGCTTCCTCCGGATCTGGGGCCGCTTCGCTAGGGCTAATGATTCCTAACTCCTCTAACAGGGAACAACGCTGCAACACTTTCGCCTGGCGTATTAAGGTCTGAAACGTGGGAATATCCGGGCTTTCCTGCCCCACCACCAATTCCCGCCCACTGGCGGCATTTAATAAACGGTGATAGGTTTCTAACTGTTGAACGGCCTCTAAATCCGGTTGAATATGTAAATAATTCGCATAGGCAAAGATGCGCCGATAGAGTTGGTACGCCTTGGTGGTGCGTCGTCCAATGGGTTCAGCCCGCAGCAAATATAACCCATCCCAATCTTGCCGACCCAGCAGTTTTTGACAGGCTTTCATGAGGTGATAAAAGGTGGTTTGATGGGAATCCTCCACCCACACCACCCCGATCGTGCCAAAGGAGAGGGAATAGGCGGAAAACTTGGTTCCTTGGAGCAAAGGGCTTTTGAGATTGGGCACTTCCATCAATTCCAAAACCTCCCGCAGTCGCCACAGTAAATCCGGCGAAGATAACTGGCTAATTTGGGTGAAGGTTTGTTTGACCTGCTCGAGTTCCTGATACCAGAGAATCTTGAGATGGGCGATCGTTGAGGCCTGATTTTCGGTCGTTTCCCCAACCGTTGCTGAAGTGGGGGACTCGGCAAAGTCAAAACACCCCTCTTGCTTAAAGCGATCGATCAGTTGATGACCGAGGGTTAAGACCCGGCGAGGTAAGGTTTTTGCCCCGGGAAAAGCTGCTTCTAACCAGGCAAACTGCAAGGGAGCCAGGGGAGAAGGAGGCGGAGTATGACAGTGGTGATGATAGGGTAAAAGCCGCTTGATCCAGAGTCCCGCTGCCTGCTCTAAGTTAATGCTTAATAAGGATAATTCTTGATTGACCCGGGCTAAATCCGCCGGTTGAATGAGGGGGCGATTTTGTTTCCAGGTATCCGTCACAATGCTAATTAAAATGAGGAAATTTTGCAGCTTATCATTATGAATGGAGGAATTGACATTAAATAAGGATTGAAAATCCGGTTGACCACTGGGCAGATGGGGTAGGTTATCTAAGTTATCAAAACAGAGGACAATGGGACGATCGGCCACGGAAATCTTACCGAAGTTAGCCAAAATTTTCTGGGCGGCATCTTCGGAGTCAAGGGGCTGTTTGACCCGGAGTTCCGAACAACTTTCTTCGTCTAAATTGTCCCCTCGTAACCAACTGGCCGCCAGAAACTCCATCTCTGGATTGGTGAGATCATAGAGCACCCCAAAAAACTCATTGGCATTGTATAAGCCGGTGGGATGCTGACTGGCTAAGGTCCGAATGAAAGAGCGACGTTTACCAAAAATGCGCCGCGCAAAATCCTCATCCTGAAGATGGAGCAGGGCCTGCAACCAGAGCATTAACTGAGATTCCGTTGCCCCCGCAGGTTTCTGCAATAAGCTATCAACGGTATTGCGGAGAATGTGTCGCCAAATAAACCCACTATCCGCCCACGGGCCCACATAAACAAAAAAAGCACGATCGTTGAGGGAACTTTTCAGCCGTCCCAGTAAATGACTTTTACCGGATCCAGACTCCCCCGAGAGAATGACACTACGGGTCACCCGATCCCGCTGCACCTGCTGAAGCGTATCCCCTAGCCGCAGAAAGATCTCTTCGTGAATCGAGGGAATATTTAAGGTTGAATCCTGAATCTCGTACCAGAAATTCCCGGGCTTAAAACTATTGGGATCAAACGGGTTGACTTCCTGCCGCAGAAGTTGCTCAATAGAGAGGCAAGACTCTGCTTGGGATTGCTCGGACTGCAAAGGGGCGGATGAATCCACGGAATAGCTCATGCCGTCTGGTGCGCTAGCTTTTGTTGCAATTATTCAATAATTGTTAGATTTTGCCAAGCGATGCCCCTCGGTACCCGTGACTTGAGGGCATCTGAATCCCTCATATCCCTGGGATTACGAAACTCAGTTAGGCTACCCTGAAGCCTTTGAAGCATTTCAGAAAGAACACCGATCGCTATGTTGAACCCTATCCACGCTGATGCCGCCTATGGACTCATTCCCATTTGGCAACCCCCCGCACCGGAAGCTGTGCAGCCAGAGCATCGCTACCTGCTGATCCTGCACCAAAAGGGGCACTGGGCCTTTCCCAAAGGGCACCAGGAGCCGGGAGAAACGGCATTAGAAACGGCACAACGAGAAGTCCAAGAAGAAACGGGCTTAACGGAGTTTCAAGTCATCCGCGATCGTTCTTTTCAGGAATATTACGAATTTCAATCCCCCAAGGGTTACTCGATCGCTAAAACCGTAACCTATTTTGTAGCGTTGTTGCCCTGCACCCCCCAACCTCCGGACATTACCGTGCAATGGGCAGAGGTTTCAGATTTCTGCTGGTGTACCTATAGCGAAGCCTTAGAGCGCATTACCTTTGCGGCTAACCGTCAAGTGTTGAGGGACTGCGAAGTTTTCCTGAAAAGCTTACCGTCCTTGTCCCCAGAGTTGCACTGACGATCGGAGCAGAATGGTTGCTCCTTCCCTTTAATCCTCTCTCGGCCATCATCCAGCAGTGCTCAATCAGTGGTAAGGACTAGACTGCTGAAACCGTTGTGTGGCGCA
>JBMTZC010000102.1:0-12587 GCA_049455215.1 Prochlorotrichaceae cyanobacterium | reverse complement strand
CAGGAATTTTCCATCATTCCCGATCTTTCCCGCCAGTACACTGACCTACAACGGCAACTAGAGATTGCGACCGAAAGCTTAAATCGCTTCTTGGCAACCCAGGAACAACTACAAATTGAAGCTTCACAACAGGCAGAACCGTGGCAGATTCTGGCCGCACCCAGTGCTTCTAGTACCCCCATCTCTCCAGGGCTATCTCGGAATTTGTTGGGAGGTGCCCTGGCCGGATTAGCCTTAGGGGTTGCCGTAGGCTTATTGCGCGATCGTATGGATTATGTTTTCCATTCCGTTGAAGAATTGAAGGAAGTTACCCGTCTCCCCATTCTGGGTCTACTACCCCACTGTCGGGATATCGAACAACTCCAGACCGGGTTAGCGACTTCTGTGGGACAACAGGGCAGTCAGATTTCTGCTCTGTACAGACAACCGGAAGAGACCTACAGCAGTTCACCCTTCCAAGAAGCTTTTCGAGTCCTTTATAGCAACTTAAAGTTTTTAAGTTCGGATACCTCGATCCGCTCCGTTGCCATCAGTTCTTCTTTACCTGGAGACGGGAAATCCACAACCTCCCTCTATCTGGCCCAGGCTGCTGCGGCCATGGGACAGCGGGTTTTGATAGTGGATGCAGACATGCGTAGACCTCAATTGCATAGCCGCTTGGGGCTCAGTAACATGAAAGGGCTCAGTAACATTTTGGCTAGTGGCTTGTCCGCTGACGATGTAATTCAGCTCGCCGATGCGAACCTGTCCATTCTCACCGCTGGGCAAATTCCCCCTGATCCCACTAAGCTGCTCTCTTCGCACCGCATGGCCAGTTTAGTGGAGCAGTTTGAAAACTCCTTTGATTTAGTCATCTACGACACGCCCCCGCTGTTAGGGCTAGCGGATGCCACTCTTTTGGCAGCCCATACGGATGGCTTAGTCCTAGTGGTAGGTTTAGGCAAGACCGATCGCTCCGCATTTGACAACGTGTTAGATCACCTGAAGCTTTCCGCTGTGCCTCTGCTGGGTTTGGTGGCCAATGGCATTACTGAGTCTAGTAACTATTCCAATGGTTACTACTATTACAGGAGCTACTACAACAATCGTCCGGATGAGGCTAAGGAAAAAGTTGCTCGTTTAGCCGAGCATAATTAAGGATTCTCAGCACAGCGGTGGGTAGTGCTGAGCTAACGAGGGGCTGTCATCAGTTAGCGATCAAACGACTATACTCTGATTGTTTCAGCCCCTAGCTTAAAATTGGGGCAGACCAACAGTCCTAGCTAATGACCTCCGTAATGGGTCTTTTTCTCTCAGCCATACCACATTTACTCAAAACCTATGGGGATAGACGATCGCTCGAAGGACTGGAATTGGCCCCTTTGGCCGATCGTGCCCCTTTATCCCTACGGTCAACGGCGGACCCTGCGACGAGAAGTTGTGCGGGAACAAGTTTGGGTCTTTGAACAAATTCAAGGCATTTTTTATGTGACGGTTCCCATACGGATGACCGTCATTCGTTTAGAAACCGGAGGGCTATTAATCTACGCGCCCGTAGCCCCCACTGGGGAATGTCTTGCTTTACTGAGGGATCTCACCGCGCAGTATGGGGATGTTCAATTTATTGTCTTTTCAACGGCCTCTGGTATTGAGCATAAAGTATTTGTCCCTCCCTTTGCCCAAAGATTTCCCCAGGCAAAGATTATCGTCGTTCCCCACACCTGGAGCTTTCCCCTTAATTTGCCCTTACCTTGGCTGGGACTGCCACAGCAACGTACTCAAGTACTATCCGAGCAGCAGCCTTCTCCCTTACCGCCAGAATTTGACTGGGCAGTATTAGGCCCCGTGACCTTAGGGTTAGGGGATTTTGCAGAAATTAGCCTGTTTCATAATCCGTCCCGATCGCTTTTAGTGACAGATGCTTTAATTTCCATACCGGCAAACCCACCGGAAAGTGTACAACTCGATCCCTATCCCTTACTCTTCCATGCCCGGGATAGTGCTTTAGAGCCAGTGGAAGATACCCCAGCAAATCGGCAAAAGGGATGGCAGCGTATTGTCCTCTTTGCCTTTTATTTTCGTCCGCAAACCTTGGGGGTGTTAGCCAATGCCACAGCCCTACGCCTAGCATTGCGATCGCCTGACCAATCTCGCCGCAATTATTTTGGGTGGTTACCCTGGGAATGGACCGAACAATGGCAGCGATCGTTTCAAGACCTGCAGCAAAACGGCACTGTTCAAGTAGCTCCCATTTTACAAACCCTGATCCTCAATCGAGATTTAGACGCAGTCGATCGCTGGTTAGATCAAGTCAGTCAATGGCCCATTGAGCGCTTAATTGCAGCCCATCTGGATGCCCCCGTTCCCCTGACCCCTTCCACGTTAAGGGCGGCCTTCAAGGTGCTCGATCGACCTTCCTCTAATCCTGATTTTCAGTTTTTGCAAAGTCTCAACGATCGTTTAACCCAGTGGGGGATCACTCCTCCGGTTCCTGAGCGGAAAAACGTGAAAATCCTGAAGGGATGACTTTAGCAAGACTTCGACACTCTATCTCTACCCCGATCCGCCGCAGGCGTAAGGATTGAAGCAGGCGACTTTGCCGCCCGCCACAATGAATAAAGGAATTGAGAGCCCCTAAACTGACCTTAATGCACCAATTCAGCAGGTTGGGTGCGTCGGCTGCGGTAAACATGATTCGTCGCAGCGTGTAGGGCTTCTAAACGATCGTTCACTTGCTGCAACAGAGAGTCCTCTTCCGGGTGGATGCTGTGACATAACCGGTGTAGCTCCAACTGAGTGATACGGTGTTGTACCTGGCCCGGTGGAACAACGAGCCAAATTCGCCGCCGATTTTGCAAGGCATCTTGGACGATCGACTCGATCGCTAAAGCGGCAGTGACCCCAATACTAGACACATCCGTGAGATCTAAAATCAGCGTGTTATAGTTTCTCACCGCTGTAATACGGTGGGAAATACTTTTAGCTGCGCCAAAGCTGAGGGGCCCACTCAGTTGCAAGAGCAGCAGATCGCCGTGGGAACGAATCAGAATTTCCTGTTCCTCCGCACTGAGGGTGGTGCAGGCAGAGGGATCGGTGATCGCTTGAATGTCTTTACTTTGCAGATCGCTCAAGCGCTTAATTGTCAGGATATTGGCGATAAAGGCTCCCACTAAGACTGCGGTAATTAAATCGACAAAGACGGTTAAAAATAGCACCAAATACATTAACCCCATGCCCTTCATGGAAAGACGGGGAGCACGCTTAATAAAGCCCCAATCCAAAATATCAATGCCAACCTTAATTAAAATTCCCGCTAAAACCGCAGTGGGGATTTGAGCCGCTAACGGGGCTGCCCAAAACACAACCATGACCAAGGTCAGGGCATGAATAATGCCAGAAAGGGGCGTGAGCCCGCCTGCTTGGACATTCACCAGGGTGCGAATGGTGGCCCCGGCTCCCGGCAAGCCCCCAAACAAACCGGCAATACAGTTTGCAATTCCTTGACCAATCAGTTCCTTATCCGAATCGTGCTGAGTGCGGGAAACATTATCCGCCACTAAGGAAGTTAAGAGGGAGTCGATCGCCCCTAACACCCCCAACATGAGGCCAAAACGCAACATATCCGCCAATTCCCGGATTTCAAAACGGGGTAGGTGAGGGGTCGGTAAGGTGCGGGGAATCATACCGATCCGATCGATCGTTGCGTCTCCAAAAAAGATCACGGAAACCAGGGTGACACTCACTAAGGCCAGTAAAGAAGCGGGAATCACCCGATTCACCTTGGTCGGAACATTAAAAACAATGGCTAAGGTCAAGCCCCCCAGCAAAATCGTAATCCAGTTCACCGTACTGAGTAAAGAGGGCAACTCCTTTAAGGTTTCAATGACTCCACCGACATTTGGGTGTCCCAGCAGAGGCGGCAATTGCAAAATGATAATAATGACACCAATACCGGACATAAACCCAGAAATCACGGTGTAGGGCATGAGGGTGATATATTGCCCCAAGCGCATTACACCAAAGAGGATCTGGCAGAGTCCCGCCAATATAAAGACGGTAAAGGCCAAGGCGAGCCCATGCTCCGGGTGGCGAGCCACTAAGGTTGTAATAACGGTTGTGGCAATGACCGTCATGGGCCCCGTAGGGCCGGAAACCTGGGCAGGGGTGCCCCCTAACAGGGCGGCAAAAAAACCAACAATAATGGCACCATAGAGACCCGCCGTAGCACCTGCCCCCGATGCAACTCCAAATGCTAAGGCTAACGGCAGCGCAACGATCGCTGCGGTGATACCACCAAACAGATCACCTTTCCAGTTCGACAAGGAAAGGGAGTTAAGAAGTTTCATAAGTGCAGGGAAAGAAAGTGGATTAAAACGGTTTCGCAAACCAGGGACTTCCAAGCACCTCAAAGGGTCTGATCAGTAAAATTCACGCCGCGAACTCAGATTCAGATCAGCAAATCAAGCAATGTTTTGAGGTACCTGTAAACCATAACCCCTAATTCTCGGCTTTCCACTGAAAGCGGAAAAATTTAATGGAAGAGTGCGGCGCTCCGTTCCACCTTAAGTTGGTAGCCTAATTCTCTATAGTTAGGATAAAAAACAACAAACATTTAACCTTTACTTCCAAATCAGACTTGCCTCTGAAACATTTAATGGAAGCGTGCGCCGCACCGTTCCACCTTAAGCTGGCCGCCTTGCAAATCACAGGGGAACACTCAGAAAACGAGAGGGTGTCACGCGGTTGTTCCGCCCGACACCCTGAATCGGGTAATCGAGGTGCCCAATAGACACAAGAGACAGAAAATTTCGATTTAATAACTCGGTTCGTTACCCGGAGTCCATTTGATATTGCAGCCAATGCTCGGTTTTTGGTTGGAGTCAACAGGCTGTCCCGCTAGCGCGGCATCGATCGCTGCCCGCAGGTCTTTGCCGTTGACAGGATGACTGTTACTGGGACGGCTATCGTCTAATTGTCCTCGGTAAACCAGTTGAAACTGGGCGGTAGGGTCATCCTTGGCAAAGAGGAAAAAGTCCGGGGTACAGGCGGCGGTGTAAGCCTTGGCCACAGCTTGGCTTTGATCAAAACAGTAGGGAAAAACAAAGCCCAAGCGTTCCGCCATGGCTTTGAGGTGTTCCGGCCCATCCTGGGGGTGAGTTTGCAGACTGTTGGAACTAATGGCCACCATGCCAAAGGAGCGATCGGCATAGTCCCGACCCAGTTGAGCAAGTTCGCCTTCAACATGTTTGACGAAGGGACAATGGACGCAAATAAAGGTAATCAGTAAGCAACGACGATCGCTAAAGGTCTGGAGCGAAATGGTACTTCCAGAAATCACATCCGACAACTGAAAATCTGGGGCAGGGGTGCCTAGGGGGAGCATGGTGGAAGGGGTTAAAGCCATAATTAAATTTAAAGTCTGAGGATTTTGAGGTAAGGTCTTGGGGACACCTCGAACAGTTGAAACGAGGGTTCCTCTGTCTACACGTTCGTAGAATGGTGGCGAGAGGTTCGCCCTCCGCCAGAATGAATCGAGGTTCCCTGTCATTTTACTGGTGTGAGGAGCAGCCATTGTCCCGATTCTTGTCCCGTCAGAAGGCAGTGCTTTTCGGCAGCTCTGGCCGCAGCCGTTACAATGGCTAGGAGTTTGTTGCCGTTCGTTACTCCAATTCATGTCTCGCCGGAAGGTTCATAAATCCAAACGTTTAATCCAACTGATTGAAGGGATCACCGCTCTAGTTGCGGCTAGTAATTTAACTTTTGTCCTTTTTGATTTGAGCTACATCTCCCTGCGCAAGGTCTGGCAGCAGGGCGAGATTCCTTTGCCCTATACCGAAATTTCCCTCAAGCCGATCGTGACTTGGTACGATCCCTATAAGGGGATTGAGGCCAATTCCGATGTGCAGGGGTATCTTGATCTGCTCGATCGCTTAGAAATCCAAATTCGCAATACGGGGCTGAAATCCCAAGAAACGGCACAAATTGTTGCGGCCTTGCAGCGCAAGAGTCTGCAAATGATCGACGAAGATCCCTTCCAACTAACCGGTCAGGTTGGCACCTTAGAAAAAATTCAAAACCTGATGCGGGGGCGCTTAGAATCGGACTCTTCCAAGGATGCTTTTCGCAAATTCTGGACGATCGCTTACTTAAGCCAACTGCCTACAGAAGAGACGGAAAGCCCGTTACTGTGGTTCAACAGCAGCGTTCGTCCTTTCATGGAGCAATCCAATTACATTCGCAAAATTGGCATAACGGGAGAATTTATTAACGATTTCTGGCGCATCGATCGTTGGTTTGCGCTCTATTGTTTTATCCCAGAATTAGTGATTCGGATTCTCTTGATTCGTTGGCGACATCCCAGCTTAAACCTCCTGGATGCAGCGCTGTGGCGATGGTATGACTTTGTGCTCATTGTGCCCTTTTTCCCTTGGTTGCGCGTGATTCCGGTGGTGATTCGTCTACAGGGATCGGGTTTGGTGGATTTTGAACCGATTCGCGCCCAGGCCAGCCGAGGCTTTGTGGCCGCGATCGCTGCAGAACTCATTGAAGTGATTGCCCTGCAGGTCATTAACCAAATTCAGCGATCGATTCAGCGGGGGGAAGTGACGCAATGGATGCTCCAATCGAGCCAACAGGAATACATTGATCTCAATGATATTAACGAAATTCAAGAAATTTCCCGCCAATTGGCCCGCATGGCAGTGTTTCAAGTGCTGCCCCAAGTTCAACCCGATGTAGCTAACTTACTGAGCCGCAACGTGGAAATGGCACTGCAGGAGTTTCCCCTCTACCAATCCCTCAGTCGCTTGCCCGGCTTTCAAACCTTTCCCGAACAGGTTACGAAGCAACTGAGTCTGCAGCTCTCGGGGTTAATTACCCAAGTGTCGCAAAATACCTATAACACCTTGACCACCGATGATCCGGTCATTACTGAACTGATCGATCGTTTAGCGGAGAATATTCGTCAATCCTTTGCCACGGCAATACTCGAGCAATCTACCCAAGAAGAATTGCAATCGCTCATTTCTGCCTTTTTAGAAGAAGTCAAAGTCAACTATGTACGTCGCTTAAATGAAGAAGACTTTGACAATCTTTTAGAAGAAGCCAAACAGTTAAGCCAGCGAGTCTAGGACTGAGGAGATACAGCAATCCGACTAGGGGCTGTCATCATTTCAGCAGTCTCCTGCTGTATTATCGGGGAGTGCCCACAGGAAGACTGGCGGGACTGATCACCTGTCCTTGCTGGGTGAGGATACTGGAAGGACTTTCTGTACCGGGACGGGGTTCCACAACCGGCAACTTTTCGAGATAGTCATAGCTCGCCCGGGCCATTTGTCGGATTAATTCCTGGGCGCGGTTGTCGTTAAAAGGACGCTCCACCATCATGGTAGCTAAATAGCGTTTGCCATTGGGCATATCAATTAAGCCGACATCCCCCACTAAGGTGCCAATATCCCCTGTTTTATGGGCGATCGTTGCCCCTTCTCCTAAACCTTGAGGGAGTAATGTATTGGTAACAGGAGTCCGCATAATCGCCAGAAGACGATCGCGGGAACGTAGGGAAACCAGGTGACCTTGCTCCACTAAAGACATCAGGGTAACTAAATCTTTCGGGGTTGAAATATTGGTTCCTTCTAGATCCGGGAGCCACTCATTCAAAACCGTATGTTGTAATCCCCACTGTTGAAACCGCTTATTTAAAGCCTCAATTCCTCCTAAGCGATCGATCAACATATTGGTTGCCGTATTATCGCTAATCCGAATCATTTCCTCCGCGGTTTCTAAGGCAGTAAATTGAGTCCCGACCGGCAAATATTGCATATCACCTGCATGGGGAGCCACCAAATCCTCACGCATCGTTAACTTTTCTGTAAGATCGATCTTGCCCGCATCTACATCTTGGAAAAAAGCCACTAAAACGGGAACTTTAATCATACTGGCTGTGGCAAACGATCGCTCCCCGTTAAGGTGAGCATAGTTCCCCGTATCTAAATCCACAAGAAAAGCGCCCACCACTAAATCCGGTTGTTGTGCCGCCAACTTTTCCAGTTGTTGCGTTAGATCACCTAGATTGGATTTTAAGGCGAGGGGATTTTTGGCCAAAACCGGGAGCAGTTTATTCCCTGGATTTGCGGCGGAATCCGCTTCATTGGTCTTGCCTTCCGTAGTTTCCGCAGCCAGTTGATAGTTGGGATCTAACGCCGCCAACAGCGTCCCGGCAATGACCCCGAGACCCACCCCCAGAATTAAGAGCCGAATGCCAAACAGGACGGGCAACGGTAAACGTTTCGATCGCGATCGTCCCTTGGGCTTACTAGATTCCCGTAAACTCGTCTCAGCGCCAGTCTCAGCAGCAGTTGAGGAACCAGAACTCGGTACAACCTGAAACCGATTCTGACGGTCACTCCGTGAGGATCGACGACGGGTGTTACGGGACGAACGACTCAAGGTGGTCATAGGAGAGAAGGAGGTGCTATCGGGGTGAGTAAATTTCCTGCGGGATGACGGATTCCAAGAAGTCGCTGACCGGAGCTTTGGAGTGGAGTGTACCGGATTTTGGCGCTTTCGCAAGGGGGGGGGCGCAGAAATTCCCAATTGGGACGGAGTACGACCGGAAAACGGCAGATTTGGCGGGGAAGGATGGGGAGAAACTGGCCGGGGGGCAAAGGGATTGGGGCGCGGAGATACCCCCTGATCCTGAGATGTTCCAAAGGAAGGCAGATTAATAGCCACCGGTTTGGGGGACTGGGCCATGCCGGAAGTGGGCTCCGTCGAAGATGATTCGGGAGGCTCTGGAAAGGGGGATAGGGGCGTAAAGGGCATGGCGATTCAGAAAGTAGGGAAGCTTATGCTTAACGCTGTTGCAAAGCCCACTCCGTTTGCCGCAGGATACCTCTCAGCATAGCAACTTCCCGATCGGACAAGTTTGCCCGCTGGTACAGATGGCGAAATTTTTCCATGCGACGGTTGGCGGTATGGGGATAAAGATAGCCGATCCGTAGCAAAAGATGTTCGAGTTGCTGATAATATCCTTCTAATTGTTCCCAGGTCGCCGGTAAGTTCGCCTGGGGCAGGGGCAAGTTTGCGCGGACAGAGGGCTTTTCCAAGGGCTCTGCAGCGATCGTTTGGGCTTGACATTCGGCTTGAAATAATTCGTAACAACACACCCCCACGGCCTGGGCCAGATTGAGGGAAGCATACTGCTCACTGGTGGGAATTTCCAGTACCTGATGGGCTTGACACAGTTCCGCATGGGTCAGCCCCCGGTCTTCGCGCCCAAAGAGGAGGGCCAATTCCAAGCGATCGGGCAGGGAGGGATGCTGGAGATGGGCAAAGCAGTCTCGGGGAGAAACCAAGGGAAAGGGAATCGCATCGGATCGCCCCGTAGTGGCCATCACATAATGGCAGCCTTCCAGGGCCTCATTGAGGGTTTCCACTTGAATTGCCCCCAAGAGAACATCCTGGGCATGGACCGCCATTTGCCGAGCCTGATCCCCGCAGGGATCACATTGGGGACGAACCAGAACTAACTGCCTCAAACCAAAATTTTTCATGACCCGCGCAATAGAGCCAATATTGAGGGGGCCTGCGGGCTCTACAAGAATAATCCGGGTCTGCTGTAGAATAGAACCAATTTCAGCTTGACCTTTAGCCTGACCTGACTGACTATGATTGCTCATGCCCCTGCCACAAGTTCCGATTCTGAAACAACCATGAATATCGAGAAATTAGGGTTACCGGTTACGATTATTACAGGTTTTCTGGGTAGTGGGAAAACTACACTGCTGAATCATATTTTAACCAATCAGCAGGGGGTTAAAACGGCAGTATTAGTGAATGAATTTGGTGAAATTGGGATTGATAATGAGTTAATTATTTCCACCGGAGATGACATGGTGGAACTCAGCAATGGTTGTATCTGTTGCACTATTAATAATGATTTGTTGGATGCGGTATACCGAGTTTTAGAACGCAATAACAAGGTCGATTATCTGGTGGTAGAAACCACAGGTTTAGCGGATCCCTTACCCGTTGCCCTCACTTTTTTAGGGACGGAACTGAGGGACATGACCCGCCTCGATTCGATCGTGACCTTAGTGGATGCGGAAAATTACAGTGTGGATTTGTTTAATAGTCAAACCGCCTTCAATCAAATTTTGTATGGCGATATTATTTTGTTAAACAAAGCCGATCTCGTGGATGAAGCAGATTTAGATTTATTGGAAGTTAAAATTCGGGACATCAAAGCCGATGCCCGCATTCTGAGAACAACCCAATCCCAAGTGGCTTTGCCTTTAATTTTAAGTGTGGGTTTATTTGAGTCTGATAAATATTACGATCGCGCTGAAGCGCCTTCAGAACATCACGATCATGAACATCACGACCATGACCATGACCACGATCATGCCGATCACTCCAATTGCGATCATGACCATGGACATTGTACCCACGACCATCATGACCATGACCACCATGATCATGTCCACGACCATCATGATCATGGGAGTCACATTGAAATGGAAGGGTTTACCTCTATTTCCTTCCAGAGCGATCGTCCCTTTGCGATTCGTAAATTTCAATCTTTCCTAGATAATCAACTGCCCTCTAGTATCTTCCGCGCCAAGGGGATTCTCTGGTTTGATGAAAGCGAGCGGCGACACGTTTTTCACCTCAGTGGTAAGCGCTTCACCTTAGATGACACGGATTGGGCCGGCCCCCGCAAAAATCAACTGGTGCTCATTGGTCAAAACTTAGATCAGGATCTCCTGCGCCAACAAATTGAAGCGTGTTTGTGTGAGCCCTCACGCTAATTTCTGGCATTAGACCCGTCTGCGATGCGGGATCACGTAGACTATAAGCAAAGCTCAGGATCTGCCCTCAGCGCTAGCAGGGTTCCCTGAGCAGATCTAATCCATCCCGATCCCATCCTGCGACTTTTTCTTAATTCCCTAGGTATTATGACTCTCCGCGATCGTTATGAAGCTGTTATTGGCTTGGAAACCCATTGTCAATTAAGCACCGCTACGAAGATTTTTTGTCACTGCTCTACCAGCTTCGATAGTCCGCCCAATACCAATATCTGTCCTGTGTGTACAGGAATGCCGGGAGTTTTACCGGTGCTCAACTCTACAGTTTTAGAATATGCCGTCAAGGCGGGATTAGCCCTCAACGGGACGATCGCCTCCTACAGTAAATTCGATCGCAAGCAATATTTTTATCCCGACCTACCGAAAAACTATCAGATTTCCCAGTATGACCTGCCCATTGTGGAACACGGTTCCATTGAAATTGAATTAACGGACGATAAGGGTAAACCCCTCTTAGATGAACAGGGTCATGCCCTAACCAAAACCATTGGCATTACCCGTCTCCACATGGAAGAAGATGCGGGGAAACTGGTTCATGCCGGTAGCGATCGTCTCGCGGGATCCACCCATTCCAAAGCAGACTACAACCGGGCAGGGGTGCCCCTCGTGGAAATTGTCTCGGAGCCCGATCTACGCACCGGGCGTGAAGCGGCGGAATATGCCCAGGAATTACGGCGTATTATGCGCTACCTCGGGGTTAGTGATGGCAACATGCAGGAAGGTTCCCTCCGTTGTGATGTCAATATTTCCGTGCGGCCTGTGGGTCAAGCTGAATTTGGCACCAAGGTGGAAATCAAAAATATGAATTCCTTCAATGCCATCCAGCGGGCCATTGAATATGAAATCGATCGGCAAATTGAAGCGATCGAAGCAGGAGAACCGATCATCCAGGAAACCCGCCTCTGGGAAGAAGGGGCTCAGCGCACGCGCACCATGCGGATCAAGGAAGGATCCAGTGATTACCGATATTTCCCAGAGCCCGATCTCACCCCCCTCGAAGTTTCGGCAGAACAATTAGAAAAATGGCGATCGCAATTGCCCGAACTCCCCGCCCAGAAGCGACACCGCTATGAATCAGAACTGGGTTTATCCCCCTATGATGCCAGAGTCCTCACCGACGATCGGGCCGCGGCAGAATATTTTGAAGCGACCTTAGCGGCGGGGGCCGATGCCAAACAAGCGGCGAACTGGATTATGGGAGATATTGCCGCCTATTTCAACACCAACCGGGATGTCAACTACGACACCTTACCCCTCAAAGCTGCCGAACTCGCGGAATTGATTGCCTTAATTGATCAAGGCACCATCAGCGGCAAGATTGCCAAAGAGATCCTGCCGGAGTTATTGCAGGAGGGCGGCTCGCCCCAAGCCTTGGTGGAAGCCAAAGGGCTGACCCAAATTTCTGACCCTGCTCAGCTTAATGCCATCATCGATGAGTTATTGACGGCCCATCCCAAGGAACTCGAGCAATATCGTGAGGGTAAGAAAAAACTACAGGGGTTCTTTGTGGGTCAGTTAATGAAACAAACCGGAGGTCGGGCCGATCCCAAACTCGCCAATCAACTATTGCTGCAAAAGCTGCAAGGATAAGGCAATCTTGATCAAACCGATCGATTTAGCTGGATCCCCCCTTTTTCAAGCTTCTGTGTACACAGAAGTCATTAGCAAGAGTCTGACACTTCTAGAACCCCCTCTAACTCCCCCTTAGCAAGGGGGAGGATCGGATTGGCTCGGAGTTTC
>JBMTZC010000101.1:0-12631 GCA_049455215.1 Prochlorotrichaceae cyanobacterium | reverse complement strand
TTCTTAATTTTGCCCGGTGATTCAATCAGCAAAAGTCGAGTCATAACGACATCCTTAAGCCACTTCCTCTATACACGTTTCCAAAATATCTAATGCCTGGGTCATCTCCTCCACCGTCGTAATCAGGGGCGGCGATAAAATCAGGATATTCCCCATCGACACCTTAAAACTTAACCCCCGCTCCAGTGCTTTGTACATAATCATCTCCGCCACATCATCAGCCGGGGATCGACGGAGACGATCGCTCACTAACTCTACTCCGATCAGGCAACCTCGCCCTCTCACATCCCCAATCAGTGGATAGCGAGTCATCATGTCCCGCAGACGGTTTAGCGCCAATTCTCCGATCGCCCTAGCATTGTCCGCCAAACCCTCAGACTCTAGAATTTGCAACGTGGTCAGGGCCGATCGAGTGGTGACGGGATTCTTCTCGTGGGTGTAGTGGCCATAGGCGTAGTTGCCACAAACATCCAAATCGGGACGACACAGGGTAGCGGCAATGGGCAACACACCGCCTCCCAACGCCTTACCCAGTACCAGAATGTCGGGCACCACCCCCTCCTGTTCACAGGCAAACAGTGTGCCGGTGCGCCCTAAGCCCGTAGGAATTTCATCAAAAATTAACAATGCACCGTGGGCGTGGCAGGCTGCTTTGACCGCTTGCCAAAACCCCGGCGGCGCAGTCACCGGATTTGTAGCTCGCATCGGCTCCGCAATCAGGGCGCAAATGTCCTCTTCTTTGGCTAGAACATAGCGGATTTGGTTCAAACAAAGCTCTGCGCTGTTTTCCGTCACCCCCCAAGCATTGCGATAGTCTCCAAAGGGGGGAATATGCTCCGCCCCCGGCAGCAGCGGGCCGATCGGCCCACTACGAAACATGGCTTCACCGCCAATACTGCGGGCTGCAAACCCAGACCCGTGGTAAGCATCCCAAAAAGAGAGGGTCTTGAAGCGTCCGGTGGCGGCGCGGGCATAGGCCAGAGCAATTTCGATCGCATCGGAGCCTCCGGTGGCAAAGAGAACTTTGCTAAGATTGCCAGGGGCTAGGCGGGTCAAGGTTTCCGCCAGTTCCACGGCGGGTTCGCAGGTATAGCGACGGGGCACAAAGGAGAGATCTTGCAACTGGGTTTGAAGGGCTGCAATTAAGCGGGGATGGCCATAGCCCAGATTGTGGGCACTGTTGCCGTGGAAGTCCATAAACCGTCGCCCCTGAAAATCCTCTAACCAGATTCCAGAGGCGGCACGAATAGCGGACAGGCAGGGGGTGGAGGCGGACTGGTGCAAAAAAGCCTGGGCATCCCGGTGCAGCAGCGATCGTAGGGTTTCATGCTGATGGGACTGAGACCACTGTTCGCGCTGGGGGGAAACATTGAGATCGCTTTCCGCTGGCGCGGGAGAGGATAAAGACATACACCTTCAATTACCTTCACTAAACGGCGGCCAACTTAAGGCGGAAGGGTGCAGTGCAGAGCGCCCCACTCTTCCCTGAAAAATGAGATTCTTAGCCGATTTATACTACCGTTAATTTCAACCTCTTCGTCACTGCTTGGCTTGTTGATCATCAGGGCTTCAGCCCTTCAATGGTGAAAACATAATAGGTTTTAAACCTTTTCATAACCCTAGCTTTACCCAAGATCAAGAAAGATTCCCGTAGTATTACCCTTGGAATTTTCAGACTCGGTAAAACTATGGTCAGCTCTTTAATGAGTCGTATTGTGCAGCTTTTTACAACACGGCGATGGAGGCAATTTCTATCCCTTGCGGCAACTTCCTTGGCCGTAGTGTTATTTGTAGCGTCCTGTACGGTATCCCAGGAAGATCTACCGCAGGCTGAAACTGGAACGACTGGAACTGTAGCCTCAAGTGATTCAAGTTTGACGGTCTATACCGCCCTAGAGGATGACCAAATCAGTGGCTATCTGGAATCTTTTAAGGCGCAAAATCCTGATATTGAAGTCAATATTGTTCGGGATTCTACTGGAATTATTACCGCTAAACTACTGGCAGAAGCGGATAATCCTCAGGCGGATGTGGTCTGGGGAACCGCTGCCTCTAGCCTGCTGGTGGCGGCGGAAAAAGGCTTACTGGAACCCTATGCCCCCGCTGGTTTAGAAGCGGTGAACCCTCGCTTCCGGGATGAAGCTAATCCGCCCCAATGGGTGGGCATTGATGTTTGGATGTCTGCCTTCTGTGTCAATACGATCGAATCGGAGAAACTGGGGCTACCCATTCCCCAATCCTGGGCTGACCTGGCGAACCCGGTTTACAAAGGTCACATCGTCATGTCTAACCCCGCCTCCTCTGGCACCGGATTCCTCTCGGTTTCTACCATTTTGCAGAACTCCGCCAGCGAAGAAGAGGGCTGGAGCTATCTCGATCAACTGCATGAGAATATTGCCCAGTATATGCACTCCGGTTCTCGTCCTTGTAAGGCGGCTGGGGCAGGGGAATATCCCATTGGCATTTCCTTTGGTTATCGAGCGGTGAAACAGAAGAACGATGGGGAACCGATCGAGGCTATCTTCCCCACAGAAGGTTCGGGTTGGGATGTGGAAGCCAATGCCCTGATCAAAAAGCCGGAAATCAAAGAATCCGCGAAGACCTTCTTGGACTGGGCCATTTCTCCGGAAGTATCGGCCAAGTATGCCGAGAGCTTTGCCATCACCGCCGTGAAAACCGATGTACCCCCTCCTGAAGGGTTTCCCGCTGATCCGGGAGCCCAACTAGCCGATAACGATTTGCAATGGGCCGCTAACAACCGCGATCGTATTTTGGAGGAATGGACAAGACGTTACGATTCCAAGTCTGAACCCAAGGAAGGCTAAGCACACGAAGAGTTTGCGCCCACTCGCCCCGCCCGCAAATCAATTGCGGGCTAATCAGGAAAACCCATTGAAATGGGTTAGGGTCTGACAACATCAGGGTTTGGGCGTTTAGTCCACGTTCACTGGACTTGCGATATTAGCCCGCAGTTTAGATTTACTCGATGTGCAACTATTCTCAGATCCCCGGTTTCTTGGGGCTAACATCAAGTGATTAGGCTTCGTTCTAAGAGAAACCGGGGATCTTGGCGCTTAAGTTGCACACGCCGTGTGAATTTACAAATTTCTAAGGACAAGCCATGACCTCTTCCCAGCGTCCCGTGTCCAATCCTGCTGGTAGCGTAACGCATACCAGTCAGAGTCTTCAGGGGGCTGAGCAAATCCCGGCCCAGGCAGCGGATCGGATTATCAAAGAACCCTACCTGCAAATCGAGAATGTCCACAAGACTTTTGGTAAGTTTGTGGCCCTGAAGGACATCTTCCTGGATGTTTATCCCGCTGAATTTGTCTGTCTGCTGGGCCCCAGCGGCTGCGGCAAAACCACTCTGCTCCGCATTATTTCGGGGCTAGAGCAACAGACCCAGGGACGGGTGATTCAAGGGGGCAAGGATGTCTCTCTTCTGCCTCCCTCCAAACGGGATTTTGGGATTGTCTTTCAGTCCTATGCCCTCTTCCCCAATTTGACGGCAAACCAGAATGTGGCCTACGGCTTGCAGAATAAGAAAATGCCCAGGGATCAAATTTACTCCCGTGTTGCGGAACTGCTGGCGATGGTCGGTTTGGAAGGGATGGGGCACAAGTATCCTTCCCAACTATCGGGGGGGCAACAACAGCGGGTTGCTCTGGCCCGCGCCCTGGCTCTTTCCCCGGGCTTGTTGCTGTTGGATGAACCCCTTTCAGCCCTGGATGCCCAGGTGCGGGTGAAGTTGCGGACAGAAATTGCTAACCTCCAACGTCAACTGGGGATTACCACGGTGATGGTCACCCACGACCAAGCGGAAGCCCTGGCTATGGCCGATCGCATTGTGGTCATGGATAAGGGGTACATTGCTCAGGTGGGCACGCCCCATAGCATTTACAACAGCCCCAACAGTTCCTTTGTGGCCAACTTCATTGGGGTGATGAACTGTCTAGATGGCATTGTGGAAGCCAAGGACGCTATACGTTGCGGCAACATCGTCTTAAATGCGCCGCATAACACTATAACGGAAGGTCAGCCCGTGACGATCGCTATTCGTCCTGAAGATATCCGGGTTGTGGATGAAGTTAGTAGCTCCCAGACCAACGTGGCAGAGGCGGAAGTAGTCAGCACCGAATTCCTGGGCTCCGGCTACCGGTTGGAGTTAAGTGTTTCTGGTAACGCCCGCCAACCGATCAGCCTGGATATTTCCTCTAACCGTGCCCGTTCCATGGGCATTGAAACCCTAAAATCCCTAGCCATTCAGTTACCGCCGGAGATGATTCGGGTCTTTCCTCAGGAGTCCCATTAGCCAGTCACCTCCGAAACGATCGCTTCAACAAACTCCACACCCCAATCCCCATGACCACCACCCGCCGCCAGATTACTGCCCCCCCTGCCCAAGTCTTTGACACTGAAGCTTGGATCCTGCGGATTCTGCTGGGTTTGGGTGCCCTCTGGTTACTGGTGGGAGTGGTACTGCCCCTGTGGCCGATGATTGGGCGAAGCTTTGAGGGTAAGGATGGAGAGTGGGCTGGGCTGGCCAACTATGCCCAGTACCTGACCACCCCCTCCCTGTTGCGATCGTTTACCAACAGTTTGGGGGTCGCGGCCACCACGACGGTTTTCTCCGTGGGTCTGGGCTTCCTCTATGCCTATGGTCTGACCCGCACCGCCATGAAGGGCAAGAAATTTTTCCGAACCTTGGGGCTACTCTCGCTCTACGTTCCCCCCCTCGCCAATGCGATCGGACTAATTTATTTATTTGGCAATCAAGGCCTGATCACCACCGGATTTTTTGAGATGCTGCCAGGGATTGATATTGATCTCTATGGCTTCAACGGCATTGTCATTGGGGAGTTTCTTTACTGTTTTCCTCAGGCAGTCATTATTCTCATTACCGCCCTGAACCTGACGGATGCACGGCTCTATGAAGCGTCGGAAGTGTTAGGGGCATCTCCCCTCAAAACTTTTTTTACCGTAACGCTGCCGAGTATTAAGTACGGCTTGATCAGCGCTCTCTTTGTTTGTTTTATCCTCGCCTTTACAGACTTCGGTGTGCCGAAAGTCGTAGGGGGTAATTTTAATGTCCTTGCGACGGATATTTATAAACAGGTGATCGGTCAGCAGAATTTTTCCATGGGCGCTACGATCAGCGTTTTCCTCCTCGTGCCCTCCGTCCTGGCCTTCGGACTCGATCGCTTCATCCAAAGACGACAAAACGCCCTAATCAGTGCCAAGTCAGTTCCCCTGCAACCCAAACCCAATCCCCCTTTAGACTGGGCTTTTTTCACCTTCTGCACCCTGGTTGTCCTCTTTGCCTTTACCGTGTTTGGCACGATTATCCTGGCCTCCCTGGTCAAAGTGTGGCCCTACGACTTTAGCCTCAGTTTCAAGAATTACGACTTTAGTAGCGTGGGTGGTGGAGGTTACGCGGCCTACTGGAACAGCATTCGGATGTCCTTCTATACCGCCATTTTTGGCACGGTCACGGTTTTTATCGGCGCTTACCTCGTCGAAAAGGGGCGAGAATTGCAATGGCTCCGCTCCCTCACCTATTTTCTCTCCACCGTGCCCCTAGCCTTGCCGGGTCTAGTGCTGGGTTTAGCCTATGTGTTCTTCTTTAATAACCCCATCTGGTGGATTCCCTTCACCGACATCGCCATCTACAACCCCTTAAACTGGCTCTACGGAACGATGGCCCTGTTGGTGATGGCCAATATTATCCATTTTTACACCGTCTGTTTTTTGACCGGTACGACAGCCCTAAAACAGATTGATCCCGAATTTGAAGCGGTATCCGCCTCCATGGCGGTGCCCTTTTACAAAACGTTTTGGCGAGTCACTGTGCCCCTCTCCTTACCGGCCATTTTGGAGATTGGCATCTACTTTTTTGTGAATGCAATGGTCACTATTTCTGCCATTATTTTCCTCTATCCCGCTAATCTACCCCTCGCCGCCGTAGCGATCGTCAACATGGACGATGCCGGAGATATTGCCGCAGCAGCAGCCATGTCTACTTTAATTGTCTTGACGAGCCTAGGGGTCAGAGTTGTTTATTCCTGGCTTACCCAGGGATTGCGGAAACGATCGACAGCCTGGCTGGAGGGACGTAATTGAGTTTTGAATGTTGAGTTTTGAGTTTTGAGTTTTTTTAGTTAAAAATAAGAAGAGGTCACTTCTAGATGTCTGAAATTAAACTGATTGTCTTTGATATGGCGGGCACAACGGTTCGGGACGAAAATGAGGTGTTGCACTGCTTTTTTGAAGCAGCCAACCAAACCGGACTGGTGGCGGACGCGGAAAAAGTTAACGCCATGATGGGATTGCCCAAAAAGGTTGTTTTTCAAACCCTCTGGGAAGATCAAATTGGGACTGATCATCCGGATTACGAAGCCAACGTGGAAAAATCCTATGACTGTTTTCGTGAGGTGCTGGAACACCACTACCGCACCCAAGCGGTGGAGCCGACGGAAGGCTGTTTAGACTTGTTTGATTGGCTCCGATCCCGATCGATCGCTATTGCCCTGACCACAGGTTTCTATCGGGAAGTGACGAATATTATTCTCGATCGTTTAGGCTGGGATCAGGGACTGGACCCCCTGTCCTACGTGGGACCCTCGGACTCTATTATTCAAATGTCTGTAACTCCTTCAGAAATCTATGGCAATGAGGGTCGCCCTGCCCCCTTTATGATTCACAAAGCGATGTATCGCCTCGGCATTAATGACCCCAAAACCGTCATAGCGATCGGGGATACCCCTTCTGACCTGCAAGCCGGACACCATGCCAGTTGCCGCTACACCTACGGCGTTACCAATGGCACCCATACCCAGGAGCAATTAGCCCAGTATGCTAATGATGGGTTATGGGCATCGATGAAACACTTTCAACAGCATTTAGAACAGTTGCTTCAATAAAGCATCCCGTAAATTATGACTTCTGCAACGCACTCCACCGAAATTGCTATTCTCGGAGCCGGTATTGTCGGGCTGGCCCATGCCTTGGCCGCTGCTCGTCAAGGGTACCGGGTAACGGTATTTGAACGCAATGAGCGGGCGATCGGCGCTTCGATTCGCAACTTTGGCATGGTGTGGCCCGTGGGTCAGCCCTTTGGCCCGTTGCGAGATCGGGCGCTACGATCGCGTCAGATCTGGTTAGAATTGGCGGAGTTGGGCCACTTTTTCCGGGATCCGGTGGGATCGCTCCACCTGGCCTACCATGCCGACGAACTGGCGGTCATTGAAGAATTTGTGGACAGGGCCAAACCCGCTGGCTCTCCGGTGCAAGTGCTAACCCCAGAGGAAGTGGCTCAGAAAAGTTCCGCCGCCGTGACCACGGGGCTACTAGGAGCCCTCTGGAGCGAAACAGAGGTCATTGTGGATGCGCGGGAAGCGATCGTTTCCGTGGCGGAGGTGTTGCGATCGTCCTTTAATGTGGATTTTCGGTTTAGCTCCACGGTCACCGAGATTAACTCCCCCCATTTCACCGTGAACGGCGAAACCTGGAAGGCGGATCATCTTTTCGTCTGCTCCGGTGCAGATTTTGAGACCCTGTACCCTGACCTCTATCAAAACAGTGGCCTCACCAAGGTTAAGCTCCAGATGATGCGAACCAGTCCCCAACCTAATCACTATCGCATTGGGCCCGCCCTCTGTGGCGGCCTCACCCTCACCCACTACGCCGCCTTTAGCGACTGCCCTTCCTTACCTGCTTTGAAACAGCGGATTCAGCAGGAATTGCCCTTTGCCGTAGACTGGCACATCCATGTCATGATGTCTCAAAACGGTCTGGGGGAGCTAATTTTAGGGGATTCCCACGAATACGCCATGACCTTTGATCCCTTCGATCGGGCTGACATTAACCAATTTATTTTGGACTACTTGCAGCGATTTGCCCAGGTTCCAGACCTAACTATTGCCGCCACCTGGCATGGCATCTACGCTAAACTGCCCGGAAAAACAGAATTTATTGCCCATCCCCACCCCCAGGTGACGATCGTCAATGGGCTGAGTGGAGCCGGAATGACCCTCTCCTTTGGCTTGGGGGAAGAAATGATCAAGACCGTCCTCGGTGCAAATCCTTAGGGAGAACGATCGCCGCTATAGTGGTTCTAGTTGTTCTTGATCCCCATGATGTTAGATTTGCTGCTGTTAATGTCCCTTGGATTTTTGGGGAGTTTTGGTCACTGTGCTGGAATGTGTGGTGCTCTGACGGCAGCCTTCTCTCTCTCTTCTAATGCCGCTCAAAGCGAAGCAATTCCCCGTTGGCAGCAGTTTCGGTTTCATTTTCTCTTAAACCTCGGGCGCGTGATCAGTTATGCCCTCCTGGGAGCCAGTATTGGGGCCCTCGGCTCGGTCTTAATTGCCGGGGGACAACTGGCCGGCATTGGCAGTGTGCTCCGCCGCAGTGTGTCCCTCATTACTGGGGGGATGTTGATCTGGTTTGGCTTGTTGCAGGTAAGCCCCACGCTCTTACCCCAGTTGCCTTTTCTCAACCCCATGCTTCAAGAGAAGCTCCATCGGCAGTTGAACCGATCGTTAGTCAACCTCTCCTTACAAAATCACTGGTGGACTCCCATTTTCCTGGGGTTAATCTGGGGATTAATGCCCTGTGGCTTTCTCTATGCGGCTCAGATTAAGGCTGCAGAAACCGGTAACCTCTGGCTGGGCGGGGGATCGATGCTGGCCTTTGGTTTGGGCACCTTACCGATGATGGTGGGGGTTGGTGTCACCACGGCCTTGATGAGCCGCGATCGTTCTGGACAGTTATTTCGGTTGGGGGGCTGGATCACCATTGCCATTGGGGGCTTAACGTTACTGCGCAATGGGGGCTTAGCAGACTATGCCGGTTACCTATCCCTCCTGTGTTTAATGGTGGTGCTGCTGGCCCGCCCTCTCCATCGGCTCTGGAAACCTCCACTCCACTACCGTCGCGTTTTGGGGGTAAGCGCCTTTGTTTTCGCCGTTGCCCATATCTCCCACATGCTCACCATGGGCTGGAGCCTAGAAGCCGTTCCCTTTTTGCTCCCCGGTCTGCAAATTGGAGCTTGGGCAGGCATTGTGGCCATTCTACTCATGTTGCCCCTGGCCCTCACCAGCTTCGATGGAGCCCAACGTCAACTGGGACAGCACTGGCGACAATTACATTTACTGGTGGTGCCCATTTTTATTTTGGCCATCACCCACACCCTCTTATTAGGCTCCCATTATCTCGGGAATTTTCAAATTACCTTATCCCATACCCTGGCCAGTGTAGGGTTAGGAACGATCGCCGTGCTTATCTTATTATTGCGGTGGCGTAGATTTTGGTCTTTTTGTTTTTTGCAAAACCTTTATGAACTTCCGGATCAAAAGTCCTAAGGGGGCGCTCCTATTGTCCCTGCTGGGGGGGATAGCCCTCGTCCCCCTGGAATCTCTCCAGGCTCACGAAACCCAAGTGAAGGGGAGCGTAGCAGCTATCTGGCACATTGAGCCCAACGATGCCCCGGAAGCGGGTAAACCGGCCCAGGTTCGGGTGGCCCTGACCCGTGCCGGTGGCGAAATTATTCCCTTGGCGGACTGTAACTGTACCCTCAAAATTTGGGCTGATCCCAAGGGAGAGCAACCGCTATTCACCCCGGACTTAAAAGCAATTTCCGCCGAGCAATATACGGGCATTCCTGCGGCGGATGTGGTCTTTCCCCAGCGGGGACACTACACCCTAGAACTGATCGGCACCCCCAAGGAGGGCGCAGATTTTGAAGCGTTTGATTTTACCAACGAAATTTTAGTCGCCACCGGAACCGATACCCAAATCCCTACTGGATCCGCCCCTGGATCTGCTACGACCGGAAGCCCAGATCTGCCCCCGGCCCCCCCTGGCGTAACCGCTGTCCCAGAACCCTTGCCTGCCCCTCCAGCCCTATTGCCCTGGATCCTCCTGGGGACGGGTTTTGGCATGGCAACGATCGTTGCCGGTCTTCGGATTTGGGGGTGGAAAAAAAATTCAGATTAGGGGCTATCTTCAGTCCTCAATGCCATTGGGAACAAGGAGGCTAGGAATGGGGCTGTAGTTCGTCTAGACATTCTGCAGGAGAGCTACACCCCGATCCTTACCCATGAGGCTCTACTGAATGATGGGGCGTTAAAAGTGCAAGATGAAACAACCCATCGCCCTGGTTGACCAAGGGATTACGGGTTAGCCCAATCACGATCGCTTCGCCGGGGGAAACCACCGGCAGGTTTTTAGTGCCAAAGGCATCACTGATCTGACCGAGATACTGTTTACGTTGCACCCGTTCCCCCAAACTGACAAAACTATGTAAGATGCCGCTGCGTCCAGCGCGGATCCAGCGAGTTTGGTCTATTTCGAGAGAAGGATCGGGGGAGGGTAACTGAAAGTCTTCCATGCCCAGGGCTTGCATGACCCGCAAAATACCTTGGGTGCCTTGGTGAATGACATCGGGCTCAAACCGCAGGGCTTCTCCACCTTCATAGAGTAAGGTGGGAATTTCTCGACGGGCCGCAGCTTGCCGTAGGGAACCATCCCGCAAGGCGGTGTGCATGATGGCGGGAGCGGCAAAGGCAAGGGCACAGCGACGAGTTTCTGGATGATGCAGATTTGCCCGGATTTGAGGCAAGTTTGCTCGATGGTGGGAGGCGGTGTGTAGATCAATGCCGTGGGTACAATGGCTGACAATTTCTTTCATAAAGAGGTAGGCTAGCCGAGACGCTAAAGAACCTCGGGGAGAGCCGGGAAAACACCGATTGAGATCACGACGATCGGGTAAATAACGGGATTGGTCAATAAAGCCAAAGACGTTGACAATGGGTACCGCAATCAACGTCCCCCGTAGGGTCTTCGGAAAAACCTGGGCCAAGACCTGGCGAATAATTTCCACACCGTTAATTTCATCACCGTGAATGGCCGCACTGAGCCACAGACAGGGGCCAGGTCGCTGACCATGAATCACACTGACCGGCAGGGACAATTGGGTTTGAGTCGGTAACTGAGCAACAGGCAATTCAAAAGAACACTGACTGCCCGGCGTAATGGTTTTACCTCCAATTTTGATCGGGACGGGGATCGTTGCTACAGGAGGTTTCTCTGCGATCGGTTCTTGCATTGCCGTTGTTTGTCCGCAGGTCAGGCTAAATTTGAGATCATTTGCAGAAACCAGCTAATCCATTGTTGCAGTGCATTGGCTGAAGCTGGATCCCCTTGAGAAACGGACGGTTGAACCTGCGCCGTCAGCAAGGAACCCTCTCGATCGTGCCCGATGCTGGCGGTTGCTAAGACTGTCCCTGCATCTAATGCAACCCAGCCGCTATTTTGCCATTCTCGTAGTTCAAAATGGAGGTGGGGGCCGGTAGAGTTGCCGGTACTGCCCACTCGTCCTAACACTTCCCCTTGTTCCAGGAACTCTCCCGGTTTAACAAAGACTTCGGAGAGGTGAGCATAGAGGGTTTGCTGGTTGCGATCAGAATGATCCAGAACCACCGTAACCCCGTAGCCTGACAAGACATCCGCCACTTCAACCCTGCCGGAAAAGGCCGCCACCACGGGGGTCCCCCAGAGTGCTCCTAGGTCGGTGCCGGTATGTAAGCGCCAAGTTTGACTAATGGGGTGGTTGCGCCAGCCAAAGACGGAGGTGATGGGGGCCCAAGATTTGAGGGGAAAGAGCATCACCCGATCGTTTTCACTGTGGAGTGGTGTGGGGCGAGAGGTTTGAAAGTAGTAATCCTCAATGAAGGGGGACACTTGCATGGCCGCACCGATCGCTTGTACCCCCACTTGCAGGGGAGAGGAAGGTGTCGGAGCGATCGTCCCCTCGGGGCTAGAATCTCCGTACAAGTGTTGCCACTGTTCTTCGAGGGCCAGATTTAAAGCTCTCCCGCTACACTGTCCACGGGACGAAGCAACCTGTCCCTGAGGATCAAGACGGAGGGTACAGCCACTGACCCGCTCTTCAATAACAACAATGGGGCTAGCGGAGGCTTCCGATGCTTGACGGGCATCATAGGGACTAGGCTCCGTAGAAGCGTTATCTGGGATTATCTCCTCGATCGCTAGAGGGGGGGGAGACTCACTTTCCGCGTCCTGCCCCTCTCCTGCCGTTTCGAGATCGAAGCTTGGGGGATCCCCACTCCCGTCTGAACCGGCTCCGGGTTCTTCGCCTGAGAGCCATAATTCAAGCCCTAGGGGGGCTTCTTCACCCGCTTCGTTACCGGTAGCGGTACTGGGTTTAGCAAGACCCACGAGGTACCCCCAGCCTAGCCATAGTCCAACTAAAGACCATACCTTCCAAGGTTGCCTGAGGAATCTAAAGATGATTCGGGGAAGCAAAAGAATCCGATTACGGGACATAAGTCTTGGTTTAACCCTTGATTTGATCATGGCAAGGCAGGATCTGGAAAAAAGAACTCATTCAGAACTCTCGGGCACCTCGAAAAATTCAAAATAGGGTTTCTCTTGCTACGCAAGAATAGGGGCGGCTCTGCCCCCACGCCACAATTCATCGAAGTGCCTTCTTGTTGATCCTACATAATATGAATAAAAGAGTCTGCGCTTCAAGGGAAAAATTTTAACGACGCTTGAATCTTGAAGACGGGGAGAAGAGTGGGACGGTAACACCGGGAATCAGCCGCAC
>JBMTZC010000100.1:0-12802 GCA_049455215.1 Prochlorotrichaceae cyanobacterium | reverse complement strand
TGTTTCCAAAATCTACCCCACCGGGGAAGTCCTCAAGGATGTGAGTTGGGAGGTGAAACCCGGCGATCGCATTGGCTTAGTGGGGGTGAACGGGGCGGGGAAATCGACCCAACTCCGTATTATTGCGGGGGAAGTGGAGCCCACCAGTGGTGAAATTATCCGACCTGCTAGTTTACATATTGCCTATTTAACCCAAGAGTTTGAGGTAGAGCCCACTCGCACGGTGCGGGACGAATTTTGGCAGGTGTTTGGCGAGGCCACCCAGGTACACAATCAACTGGGGCAGGTTCAAACGGCCATGGAAACAGCGGATCCCGATCGCTTAGAGGATTTAATCCATGAACTCGATCGCCTGCAACGCCGTTTTGAAGCCCTAGATGGCTATGGCTTAGAATCGAAAATCGAAAAAATTTTGCCCGATTTAGGGTTTCAAGTGGGGGATAGCGATCGTTTTGTCAGCGAGTTTAGTGGTGGCTGGCAAATGCGCATGAGTTTAGGCAAAATTCTCCTCCAAGCACCGGATTTGTTACTCTTAGACGAGCCGACTAATCACTTAGATTTAGAGACGATCGAATGGTTAGAGCAGTATCTGAAATCCTTAACCACGGCCATGGTCATTGTCTCCCACGATCGAGAGTTTTTAGATCGGCTCTGTACTCAAATTGTGGAAACTGAACGGGGTATTTCCACCGCTTATCTGGGCAACTATAGTACTTACCTACAACAAAAAGAAGAATTACAGGAAGCCCAACAAGCCGCCTACGATCGCCAACAGAAAGAACTCGAAAAACAACAAGCCTTTGTCGATCGTTTCCGGGCCAGTGCCACCCGCAGCACCCAAGCCAAAAGCCGTGAAAAACAACTAGAAAAAATTGAACGCATTGAAGCCCCTATTGGCGGCGTAGCAAAACCCGTTTTTCGTTTTCCAGATGCCCCCCGCAGTGGTCAAGAAGTCGTTAAAATTAAAGACTTAGTGCATACCTATGGCGAAAAAATTATCTTCCTCGGGGCAGAATTATTAATTGAACGGGGCGATCGAATTGCCTTTCTCGGCCCCAATGGGGCAGGGAAATCCACCCTACTGAGGCTCATCATGGGGTTAGAAACGGCCTCCGAAGGTATTGTCGAACTGGGTAAATATCAAGTTCTGGCCAATTATTTTGAACAAAATCAAGCAGAAGCCCTAGATCTTTCCAAAACCGTTATGGATACTCTCCATGATGAAGCTCCCGATCGCAAAAATGCTGAAATTCGCTCCCTTTTAGGGTGTTTTGGGTTTACGGGAGATACCGTCTTTAAAACCGTGGATGCCCTCAGTGGAGGAGAAAAAGCGCGGGTGGCTCTAGCCAAAATGCTCTTACACCCTGCAAACCTCCTGATTTTAGATGAGCCCACCAATCACTTAGATATTCCCGCCAAAGAAATGCTGGAACAAGCCCTCAAAAGTTATGAAGGCACGGTTTTAATTGTCTCCCACGATCGATATTTTATTAGTCAAGTCGCCAACAAAATTGTAGAAATTCGAGAGGGAGAATTGATTCAATACCTCGGAGATTATCACTATTATTTAGACAAACTGGAAGAAGAAAAAGAAAAAGAACGCCTCAGAGCGATCGAAGCAGAAAAAGCCGCTAAAGCTGCCGCCAAGCGAGACAAACAAAAGAGCAAACAACTAGCGAGAAAGCAGAAAAAATAGAGAAGAACCTCGATTTATGTTGGTGGGGCTGTGCCACTCGCCAACATCCCTATTCTTGGACTTTCGAGCCGTTTCTTCCGGTTTCCCCCTTTTTCAAGCACTACGTGAGGATTCTAGATACCCTTGTAAACACCAGTCTGCCCCAAAGGACTGCCAAGTTGTCCGGTGCAAGGGCAACGCTTGATCCATGCGATCGATACCCAGATCCCCCAAGGGTGACGGTGCCGTATTGCCCCCGATCAACTTAGGGGCGATAAAAGCCCAAACTTTTTGAATACAACCGGCTTGAACCGCTGTCGCCGCTAGAGTTCCCCCACATTCCCACAGCACCGATAAACACCCCCGCTGGTAAAGATCGGCTAAGACCGCCTGGGGGCTTAAGACCGACAAGGGCACCACTTCTACCCCCTGACCCCGTAAAGTTGCCACCCGGTCTGGCTCCGCCTCGGCACTGGGGGCAGCAGTAAAGACGATCGTCGGCGCAATCTCAACGTTCCATAACTGAGCCGTCATGGGTAGCTCTAGCGATCGACTCATCACCACTCGCAGCGGTTCACGACCCACCCCATCCCGCTCCACCACACCATGACTATGGAGCCGGGGATTATCCTGGCGCACCGTATTGCCACCAATGATCACCGCATCACAAATCGCTCGTAGCCGGTGAACCGCTGACCGAGCTTCCGTTCCCGTCACCCAGGCACTATGACCTGTAGCCGTCGCAATTTTGCCATCTAGGGTCATGGCATATTTCCAAAGTCCCCAAGGGCGTTGGTGCTGAATACCGTGGACAAAAGACTCATTGAGAGTCTGGCAATCCTCTTCCGCAATGCCAACATCAACCCTTAATCCCGCTTGACGGAGACGATCGATACCTCCCCCCGCAACCCGAGGATCAGGATCCACCATTCCCACCACCACCCGCTGCAACCCCGATCGCAGAATCGCTTCCGTACAGGGTGGCGTTCGCCCATAGTGATTACAGGGTTCCAAATTGACATAGAGGGTTGCCCCCTTGGCAGCAGCGCCAGCCGCTTCCAGAGCAAAAACCTCCGCATGGGGCTGTCCTGCACCGGGATGAAACCCTTCTCCCACCACCTGCTGAGCCTCATTGACCACGATCGCCCCAACGAGGGGATTGGGGGATGTGCGTCCTTCCGCTTGACGGGCCAAGTGCAAACAGCGCTGCATCCAAGCGCGATCGATAGCATCAGCAGAAGGCTCAGGAAGACGGGGAGAACCAGAAATAGCCATCGGAAATGAACACCATTAAAAGTAATGAAACCAAGATACTTGAAGCTTTAGCCGTAGTTTGATGGTTTGGTGAACATTCATTTTACAGGGCCCGAGAGATCCGCTAGAGTAAGTTGAGCAATGATCTTTAGCTCCTCAACCCTCGGATTTGCTATGCGCATTCTACACACCATGCTCCGCGTGGGGGATCTCGAAAAGTCCCTAGATTTTTACTGTAATGTGTTGGGGATGAAGCTACTCCGACGCAAAGATTACCCGGGGGGAGAGTTCACCCTAGCCTTTGTGGGCTACGGGGAAGAAGCCGAGGAAGCCGTTTTAGAACTGACCTATAATTGGGGCGTTGATACCTACAATCTCGGGAACGCCTATGGTCATATTGCCCTAGAAGTAAATGACATTTACGCAACCTGTGAAGAGATTAAAAATAAAGGTGGAATTGTGAGCCGAGAACCGGGGCCGATGAAGCATGGGACAACGGTGATTGCCTTTATTGAAGATCCCAACGGCTATAAGGTTGAACTGATTCAAAAGAAGACTGAAGAGGCTCCTTAAGGTCGCTTTTTCTCAAGTTTTCACGGTGTTACTTCTGGCAGTGTTACGCTATGATGTCTCCAGAGATCACCTTGCGACTACCCACTCCGGCTTTTAGGCGGGTTGTCCATTCATCTTTCCGTTTCCTGTTGTTGTTTAGCCGTAACGCCTGTGCAGTCGGTTCCACATCTGATTTTACGCACTGAGTACGGTGAGCGTTACCTGCCACTAGTCGATAGTCATTGTTGGACTATTGGTCGCAATGATGACAATAATTTTGTCTTAACCGATCGCTGGATCTCCCGTAACCATGCCATGCTGCAATGTATGGAAAATGGAGAATACTATCTCATTGATCTGGGAAGTCGTAATGGGTCTTTTGTAAATGGTCGTCGCGTTAGCATTCCCGTTACCCTCAGTCATGGGGATAATGTCACTTTTGGACAGACAGAGTTAGAGTTTTGCTGTCCCTCTAGTATGACCCTGGTAGATACCGGAGATGACGAAGACTCTCAGGAAGTCAGCGCAACGGTGGCCCTCAATGTGCGCCGCATGATTTCAGTCTTGGTGATTGATATTCGCAACTTTACGGGGCTAACCCGTCAAATGGACGAAAAGATGCTGTCGGAAATGATTGGCAGTTGGTTCCGCAAAGCCGGAAAAATTATTGGCGACTATGGCAGTTGGGTGGATAAATATATCGGCGATGCGGTGATGGCCGTCTGGATCCACGGCACCCAAGGGGTTCAGGAAAATGAAATGCTCAACATCCTCAAAGCCGTGAGTGCCCTCCAGCAGATGACCAACGAGATTCAGAAAAATTACGTCTTACCTTTCCCTCTGAAAATTGGGGCGGGGATTAACACGGGATATGCCATGGTGGGCAATACCGGTACCGGAGAGCGACCAGACTATACCGCCCTCGGGGATACCGTCAATGCAGCCTTTCGCTTGGAAACCGCAACCAAACAAATTGGCTGTGATCTGGCTTTGGGGGAAATGACCTATGAATGCACCCAACCGCTCTTGGCTAAGCGTCCAACCCCTTTCCGCAAAGGTCAAGTGCAGCTAAAGGGGTATGACCAGCCGACGGTGACCTATGCCACCACCTTTGAATATTTAAATAAGTTTCTCTCTTTGCTGAAATGAGTTCCTAGCCAAAGTGGATGATTGGATATTGCGTCACAATTCTCGTCGCCCTTCCAGGGCGCGGGCCAACGTCACTTCATCGGCATATTCCAAATCCCCTCCCATGGGTAGGCCAAAGGCAATACGAGTGACCCGGGTAAAGGGCTTCAGGAGTTGTCCCACATAGAGGGTGGTGGTTTCTCCTTCCACACTGGGATTGAGGGCCAAAATAACCTCCTCCGGTTTTTGTTCGCTGACGCGGCGCACCAGAGCCTGAATATTCAGTTGTTCTGGGCCAATACCGTCCATGGGGGAAATAAGCCCCCCTAAAACGTGGTACAAGCCTTTATACTCGCGGGTCTTTTCCAAGGCAATTAAATCTCGGGAATCCGCAACAATACAGATAAACCGCATATCCCGATGCAGCGATCGACAGATTTCACACACCGGCTCTGCGGAGAGATGGAAACATACGGTGCAATGTCCTACTTTTTTACGGGCATCCAGCAACGCTTGGGCAAGGGCCTCTACTTCTGCTTCCGGGCGATTGAGAACATGTAAGGCGAGGCGCTGAGCAGTTTTTGCCCCTACGCCAGGCAATCTCTGAAATTCTTCAATGAGACGGGCTAAAGGACGGGTATAAACGGCAGGATTCCTCCATAAATGAGACGTTTGGCTAACGGGATCTGGCTGGGTCACGGAAGTCCCCCAGATCCCCTAAAATCCTTACCTACCCTACCCTAACTCTGTGCTATTTAGGTCTAGAAGCCTTGCGACATCAGGATTACTGCGCCCGCTCCAGGAAACATCACTAGGGGCTGAAATGACTGCCGTATAAACACTTCAGCGCTAAATAATGACAGCCCCTAGGGATCTCCACACCCATTTTCTGCTTTACGTTCTGAAAAACTTCTCCTAAAATCGAGGCAAATTTAGACCGGGAGTTCTACCAGAGCCCTTTCCTTTGTGAGTACCCATGAGTACCCCTCCTGCGTACCCTCCCGAGGAAAAGCGATACCTTTTGAAACCTTTTTGCTGTTTTTAACGTCATTAGTCTTGCTGGACTGTCCTGTCATCTATAGATGTTGATAGAAAGCTGATTCTAGTGGCTGTCAATCCGGATCAGAGTAATTACTTTCAGTGGAGGATAACCATGTCACCGCTTTCTTTGAAGCCCACTGCTGCTACCCAAGTCGATATGGTTCGTACCTATCTCCATGAGATTGGTCGGGTTCCCTTGCTCACCTACGAACAGGAAGTAACCTATGGTAAGCAAGTACAAGTGTTCATGAAATTGTTAGCGAAACAGGAGCAACTGACCAAGAAATTGGATCGAGAGCCCACGGAACAGGAATGGGCAGAGGCTGCTCAGTTACCGATCGAGGAGTTAAAACAGGCGATCCGCGAAGGTACCCTGGCCAAGCGCAAAATGATTGAGGCTAACTTACGGCTCGTGGTTTCCATTGCGAAAAAATATCAAAAACGGAATCTTGAGTTTCTGGATTTAATCCAGGAGGGCAGCTTAGGTCTAGAGCGAGGGGTAGAGAAATTTGATCCCGCGAAGGGTTATAAGTTCAGCACCTATGCCTATTGGTGGATTCGTCAAGCCATCACCCGGGCGATCGCTCAGCAGGCTAGAGCAATTCGTTTGCCCATCCACATTACAGAAAAACTCAACAAAATTAAGCGGACGCAGCGGGAATTGTCTCAGCGTTTGGGCCGAGCCGCAACGGCGAGTGAAATTGCTCAGGTCTTGGAACTAGAGCCGGAACAGGTGCGGGAATATCTCTTAATTTCCCGTACCCCGATTTCCTTGGATGTGCGGGTGGGGGACAATCAAGATACGGAGTTACAGGAGTTATTGGAAGATGAAAAAGCGTCTCCCGATGACTATACAACCCGTCAGTCTCTGCGCCGAGATTTAGAAAGCATCATGATTGATCTGACCCCTCAGCAGCGTCAAGTCCTAAATCTGCGCTTTGGGTTGGAGGAAGGATCGGGTCTCTCCCTGGCTAAGGTGGGGGAACGCTTAAACCTCAGCCGTGAGCGGGTTCGTCAGTTAGAGCGTCAGGCTTTGGAACATCTCCGCCGTCGGCGATCGATGGTGCAGGAGTACCTGGCCAGTTAGCGCTTACTATCCTTCCTAACGGCTATGGCAGAATCGTTGAATCGATCGCTGCCGATCGGGTAGGGGCATGGCTGATGGGCCCGAGTTTGGCGGGCTCCCATTTGACTGCTGCATCCTTTGGCAGACCTGCTGAAGGGTGTGGCGGGGATTTACTCTGAGGAGCGGGATGAAGTCTTGTGTTCCCTGTGTATACTCCAACTGAAAATCGAGGATCGTGGATCCTTCAGTAAAGCTCAGGTTTATGGTTTCTGGGGCGATCGTTCTCAGACTTGATACGGGAAACTGGGTCACTAGGCTAAAGTCTTGATACCAGAGATACAGTTGAGGGTCGGTAGCATCCTCTTCGGAAGGTTCAGGATCTGGTGAAGATCCTACGGTCAAAGTGGCCAAGAGCTTGGCATCCTGGCTCCAGGCAAAGGTAAGGACAGGGCGATCGTGAAGGAGATACCCTTGCAACCCATCTCGGAAATGCCACATTTCAACTACGGCAGGGGCAGATTGGTTTTGCAGGAGAAATTGTTGAGGATCGGGGCTGGACACGATCGTGAAGAGGCTGGGGTGGCGTAGCGGAGTACGACGCACCGCAATAGATTGTCGGAGTTTGCCCTTGATCCACCGTTGTACCTCACCGTTAGGGGTGATCACGAGGGACTGTCCCGAAGGTTCTGAAGGAGCCTTTTGCCCTAAGGCTAATTCCGATTTGCTATCTAAAGTCAATTCAGGATTTGTCTCAGACGGGGAGCCCAGCGGAGTTAACGATCGCTGAGAGCGATCGAGTAAAGTCCACAAACGCAATTCCACTTTGGTTTCTAACCCCACCGCCCCCTGACGCGCCCGTGCAGCCTCTAAGCCGTACCATAAGGCGATCGTGGGTTCTCCGATCGTTAGCATCTGCTCCCCCAGTTCTAGCCAACGGTTGAGACGCAGGGTCAAGGTTTGAGTATTCAAATGCATCCAAATGACCCCACACAGAAACGCCAGCATGGACGCGATCGATCCGGTGACGGAGACCCGTCGTTGCCACTGTTGCCGCCGCAATTGTAATTCCGCAAACCGTCGCTGCTCTTGCTCTTGGGCTAATTGTTCGAGTAATTCCTTTTCGCGGTTAAGCCGTTCAATCTGCCGCTGTCCCTCGGCTTCACGGTGCTGAGACTCTTGTAAAACGAGATCCCGACTGGCGGCAAGGAATTGGTAGTCTAGGGCACTGAGGTGTTTGTTTACCGCCCAGGCTAAGGCATACAGAAGGGCTTGACCCCGCAGTAAGCGAGACTCATCGGTTTGGTTGCTGTGGATCCAGGCTTGGAAGTTTTCGGCATAGGGTCGGAGGCTTTGCAGCACTGACTCGATCCATTCTGGACTAAAAATATGCGCGTAAATGGGATTGTAGACCTGTAAGGTTCCATTGCGAGACCGGACAATACCGGATAATCGCAGTTGACTCTGTTCTAAGCTATTGTCGAGGGCTATCTTGTCTCCCTGAAGGAGGCGATCATAGAGGGTTAAAAGACGATTTCCCTGCTGGGCATGGCGCAATAAGCGATTGCGAATGGTGCGTAAATGGATCGGTTCATCTTGAGTTTCCCAGTGGTCTAGGAGGTGATCCTGAACGATCGCTGTGACCCATTGCTGCAGGTTCTCTTCTGCTAACGTTTCTTCTACCCTATTGCCATCCTCAGGATTACCCTCCCTCTCCGCCAGTTCAGGGGCAGGGGCTAAGATCGCACTGACGATCGCGCAGAGCTTTTGGGTTAAAAATGGTTGTCCCCCCGTCCAGGTTAGAATTTCTGCTAAAATTTCTTGCGCTAAAGCAGGGTTAGAGAGGTTAAAGCCCTGGGCTAAGGGGCTTGCTTCCGTGAGGTTCAAGGGCTGCAGATCGATAGCAATGCCAATATTAAATGGGGTACGCTGGGGATCCTGAATTAAATCGGAGGGGGTCGCAACCCCCAATAAAGTAAAACTTAACCGCTGATAGGCTGGGTTTAGCGATCGTTGGTTATAACAGGAGCGAATCCAGCTAAAAAAATCATCTAAGGGCTCTTGAAAGCTGAGTACACTATCAATTTCATCAATAAAAAGAACCAGTTGCCCTGAAATGCGAGATAAAATCACCTCATCAAACAATTTAGCTAAACGTTGAACCGGCGCAAGATCTTGATAGGTTTGCCACCACGATACAAACTCTTGAATATCAAACAACTGCAAACCACTGAGAATTTTAAAGGCAACCCCGCCGTACCATTGCTCCAAGGAAACCTGTTGACTCCCCAAGTCCGATAAATCCAGCGCGACACAGGCAATTCCCTCCTGCCGTAGCCGTTTGATGGTTTGGACCACCAGGCTAGATTTGCCCATTTGCCGAGCATTGAGTACCGCACAAAATTCTCCCCCCAAGAGCGATCGATATAAAATCTCATCCGCTTGGCGCAGAACATAGGTGGTTGCATTTTCCGGTAAACTGCCACCAATTTGATAGGTCATCTGGATAGGTGATAGAAACAGGCTTTAAACGTTTGCTGGACTATACTACTGATGATTTATAGCCCCGTGAAAAAGTTGACGAACCCGATCGCTGCGGGCATCTAAATAAATGAGAGAGGGATAGGCCGCATAGTACCCTAAGCCCCCTGGCCACCAAGGATCCAGTGCCCAATACACCTGCTTTGCCGTTAGACCTTCCCCATAGCCCAGGAGCCCGTCTCCTAAACTGTGGCGGGAGGAAAAAGGCGGGGGCAATGGATTGGGATTGTACCAGTGAAGAATTTGCAAGGGTCGCCCCAAACGATCGCTAGCCTGTTGCACTAAACCCGCTAAGCGTTGAATCCCCTCAATGACCCAAGGCTCTTGAGGCAGATAGAGTCCCCCAGCGGTGGCGGTAGCCCAGGTGAGAGTGCCTCCGGGGAGGATGGGGGCAAAGAGTTGCAGGTTTTCCCTCGTCCAGGTCGGGGGCGATTCCCGGAGGGTTGCGGGGGTGGGGGTGCGGGGGGCTTCAGGGGAATGCCGCCGAGCGTGCTCCATCTGTTGTAAATCCAGAATGAGGCTATCGATCGCTTGGGGTTGGGTTTCGATATTGCGCCAGATTTGGACGAGGCGAATCAGGGCTTGGCGTTGTGCATCTAGGGCTTGATAGGTCAAGGGGATTTGACGAACAAAGGCAAGGAGCGCCCGATCCACTTGTAGCGCTGCGTCTTGAAAATCCGTCGATCGCACCTCTGCTTTGCTGAAAACTAAGGGATCTACCCCCAACTGCACTAACGCTGCCGATCGCTCCTCCAGGTTTTGCCACAACCGAAAGGCTTCCGTGAGGGCATAGCGTTGATTGGCGGATCGCTCATAGTGTGCGGGAATGCCCTCCACACAGTTGATCAGGGCGGAATCTAAAATGCTGAGATCCGTTAGAGGAGTGGTTTCCTGCAGCAAGGTGACGATCGCAACTTCGCGGCAGTCTAATTGCCACCAACGCTGCACCAAGCGCAGCAGTGCTTCCCGCTGGGGAGGAGTCCCTTCATACTGCTGACTGAGCTGAGCTAACTGGGCCAGGAGACGAGGTTCGGAGAGAAAATCGGGGGATTGCTGATCCTCCGCTAAGGCGATTTCAGGAGTTTGGGGAAACCAAAGTGCCAACGCTGCTTCAACTGCACGCCGTTGGTAGGAAAGTCCACGATAAAACTGGGGCAAGCGATCGACAAAGCTCAACAACTGGCGATCGATCTGAGTTTGTTCGGGTGGATCCAGGTTTAACTCATCCCAGAGAGACTGAACTTCCTGTTGATAAGCCCGGTGCAGCGCTTCAGGGTTGCAGGGCTCCAACTGTGCGGCGGCCTCATCAATGGCAACGGGACGAAAACCGTTTGCTACTTCTCGGACAAAACGATCGCTGTATTCCCCCAGGGCAGAATTCCAGAAGTCCTGTCCTCGCCAACCCGCCCGAATGAGGCGATAGGTCAAGGCCCGTAGGGTTTGGGCGGCCCAACTCACTTGCCCCTCAACGCTATTCACCGCTGCGAAGGGAACTCCTGGAGCCGGGACAATCCCCAAGCCCATCGCTTCATCTGCTAGAGGTGGGGTTGATTGAACCTGATGGAGAGCCGCTAGCAACGGACTATGAACGCCCCACGCTTCCGCCTGGGTTCGGTAAAACCACTGCTGCTGCTTGGGAGAAAAGGTCATAGGAGTTGAGCCGCTAGAGTCTGGAGGGCTTGAAGAAATGGAGGAACGGCGATCGCGCTCCATTGGCCTTCCCCCCGCCGACCCGTGAGCAGCATGAGCCGCAGTTCATAGTGCTGGGGAAATCCTTCCGCTTCTACCCAGACCCGATCGCTTTCCACTTCACAGCAAATGCGTTCTTCATCCATCAACTCCGCCGCCATGGCTCCTAGGGTGCTGGCCAACTGTTGGCTAAGACGACAAAAATCCTCAAACTCTGCCTGGGTCAATTCTAAAGCCCAGTCCTCGGTTCCCACTAAAGCCGGAAAAGTGCCTCGAAGGGGATCCCACCCTAAGCGCCACCCCTCTCCCCTTTGCAGGGGGGCAATGTCCACAGTAGCGATGGGATCACTCATCACTTAGACGGTTCTTACTCCGTGATGATACCGGGCTGAATCAACTCATCCGACATTTCTAAAATGGCACGCTTAACCGGCTTTAGGGTGACTTCTTCCTTGCCATCAAAGTCTTCATAACGGCAGCGCTTCGCCCGGCGAGCAATTTGCACCGTAATGCGGTAGCGATTGCTGGCGGAGCGGATTAAATCTTCCGCCCGATAGATAACGTCCATGTTGTGGTGATCGTGATAAACCATTAAAGCCCGTACCTCAATACAGAAGCGAAACCAGTCCTTACTATAGCAGTTGACATCCTCCTCCATCCAATCCATTCGTTTTGTAATTTTAGGCTTTCCACTGAAAGCCTAAAAATTTCATGGAAGAGTACGGCACGGAGCGCCGCACTCTTCCGCCTTAAGTTGGTATCCCGATTTTGCAGATTGTGGTGAAAAAACAGACAAAAGTGCAAAAAAATGTGGAAGATTACGGCTCAAAGATGGAGCAGCGATCAGAAAGACAGTAAAATCTTCCTAAACGCTTTTGTCCTCACATCTATGTCTGACTCTAATAGTCCCTCTTTTGACGATCAATTCCCTGTGGCTAACGTCTTTGTGCCCGGCTCCCTAGGAGAGGCAGGGGACGATGCTCCCACCGTTGTGCTGCCGATGCAGCTAGTCAATCTAGATGATGCTGGTCGGACAGATGTAGGACGACAACGCAATCACAACGAAGACCAGTTTTTCATTCGCACCGATACCCTCCGCCATGAGGGCCCCCAAGGTCGCAACTTAAAAGCGCAAGGGCTTTATATTCTTTGTGATGGTATGGGCGGTCATGCCTGTGGCGAAGTAGCCAGCGCCAAGACCGTACAATTTCTGCGGAACTTCTTTAAGGAGCGGTGGACGGATCAACAATTGCCCAACGAGCAAACGATCCGAGAAGCAATTTTAGCTGCCAATGCCGAAATTTATCATGCCAATCTAGAAAACGAAAGTTATGGCAGTGGTCGCATGGGTACCACTTTGGTCATGCTGCTGGTGCAGGATACCAACGTTGCCATTGCCCACGTCGGCGATAGCCGTGTTTACCGCTATACCCGGAAAAACCACCTAGAGCAGTTGACCCTTGACCATGAACTCGGACAGGTGGAAATTCTCCGGGGGGTAGATCCCGATATTGCCTATTCCATGCCCGATGCCTACCAACTCACCCAAGCGATCGGCCCTCGGGATAACGAATTTGTTTATCCAGATATTCGCTTTCTGGAAGTGCAGGAAGACACACTCTTTTTATTGTGTTCCGATGGGTTATCCGATAACGAATTATTAGACGAATATCAAGAGACCCATGTGCAGCCGCTGCTCAGTTCTCGCACCAATATTGAAACAGGAGTGATTGAGCTAATTGACTTAGCCAATGAATACAATGGTCACGACAATATTACGGTGATTGCAGTGCGGTTAAAAGTGAAGCCCAATATGTCTCTTTTACCTTAGGTTTCGGCTACCAACTTAAGGCGGAAGA
>JBMTZC010000099.1:0-12898 GCA_049455215.1 Prochlorotrichaceae cyanobacterium | reverse complement strand
AGCCAAGATTGCCATTGTTCATCGAGTTCTGGTGAAGTTTGACCATAGAAACTCTTTTTCAATGGGGAGATATCATCTGGTATGTGGGATAACTCGCGGAAGAAAATTGTGTAATCCACCTCTGAGTGGATCATTAACTGCATTAATTTTTCAAATAAACTTGGGTTAAATTCAGTCAAGCCAAGTTTAGCCGCCCACATTGTTTGAATTTGTTGTTGCATTGCTTCTGCAAAACCATGGCGTACTTGATCAAAACGTTCTAGAGCCTCCGCATCTTCTGCCAGTAGTAGTCTCAAGGCTTTCCAAAACATATGATAGTTTGCTTCGGCTGCCATGGGTTGATTAAAGAAGGAAAAGTGTTCCCCTCCGCCAGTCCAAGGTTGAAACCTAGGGTCAAAAACTTCACAAAACCCGAAGGGGCCATAGTCGAGGGTAAAGCCCCCAGCGGCACAGTTATCACTATTAAAATTACCCTGGCAATAACCCACCCGTAGCCAATGGGCCACCAAGGTCGTAAGGCGATCGCGAAATAGCTGAGCCAACTCAACTAATTGATCAGCAAAACTAAGACTTTGATCAATGTCGCTTTTATATTCTCGCTCAATTAAATGGGCTACGATCATCCTCAATTCTTCTGCTGCTTTTGGGTGGGCATTGCTGCGATCGCGGCGGGCAAATAACTCTATCTGACCAACCCGCAAAAAAGATGGTGCTACGCGGGTTGAAATAGCGACAGGATTGTTCACCAAAATATCAGGATCCATGGAGTGGGAATCTGGGGAATACCAAGGCCGGGTGACGGTCTCAACCTTAGAAACATATAAGGTCAAGGAGCGCGACGTTGGCACCCCTAAAGCATGCATATAGTCCTGTGCTAAAAACTCCCGCACACTGGAACGCAGCACTGCACGCCCATCCCCGCCACGGCAATAGGGTGTGGAACCACCACCTTTCAATTGCATTTCCCAACGTTGACCATTGAATAAGCCTTCAAATACAGATATCGCCCGACCATCGCCATAACCATTACCTGTACCAAAGGGACAATTGTGAATATATTCGGTGCCATAAATCGACAGGGCATAACCAGTGGCCCAACCAACCCGACGCATGGCCCCATGGGCAGCGGAGAGATCACCGGAAAATACCTGGCGAAATTGTTCATCAAATACCAGTCCATCGCTCAACCCCAGTTCCTGAAACAAGTTGCTGCTATGGGCTACATATTCCGGTTCTGCAAGGGGGGTGGGGATTACAGGGACAAAATGACCGGAGAAAACCTGGCGGGCACGGCGATCGTCCCCCTCAATCGGGGCATCAGGATCGGCATTTAAGGTGTCCATCAGGGAATAATCCGCCAGTTGCACAAACTCATCGAAGGTCGTTACGCCGGTTTTAATAGGTGGTGCAGATGGATAGGACATTGGTTGCTAGCGGGTTATGAATGCTTAATTGAGAACTTAGTCAAGGATCCTGGGCGGATTAGGGGTACGGAGCCCCCTCGATCGCTAGCCCTCGTTTAGCTTATACCGGGTCTGTTCTATTCCCCCGTGACCGAGAGCCCCTCTACCCAGACATGGGGCGAAACACCGCCAGGGGTAAGTTTTTCTGTAGATTCAATGTGAACGATCGCTTTTAAGAGGTCTCGAAAATCTCCAGCGACGGTGGCGGATTCAATGCTGATCTTTTCCCCTTGCTTGAGTAACCAGCCGTCAAAGGGCAGGGAGAAAGATCCCTGCAGGGATTGAACCCCGGCATGGAGGGCTTGTAAATCATCTACATAAACCACATTATCAGCGGTGCTGCGATCGAGGTGGGTATCCCCGGTGGCGGCGGCCGTAACGTGGTAGAAGTGGGGACTGACGGTAATCTTAGAGCCCATGTTGGCATGACCCGTGGGGGTGGCGTTCATCCGCTTGGCGGTGCCCGCACTGTGCAGAAAATGGGTTAAGACCCCCTGTTCAATTAAGGGTAAGCGCCGGGTGGGGGTTCCTTCACCATCAAAGGCGGTGGCCCCAACATTGGCACTATGGAGTGCGTCGTCGTACACGGACAATAAGGGGGAAGCGATCGTTTGTCCTAGGGATGCGGCGGTCGATAGACTTTGGTTATCGAGAATATTCTGAGCGTTATAGAGGTTAGAAAATGCCCCTAGCAAGTCCAGGAAGGCTTCCGGCGAAAAGACCACTAAATATTTGCCGGTGGTAATTTTTTGATAATCCAGGTGGCTGATGGTTTTTTCTGCGGCTTCATTAATGCAGTCCGCAATGTTGATTTCTTGGAGTTGGTGCCCCATGCGAAATGCCCCGGCGCTACGAGGTTTACGCCCCTCCTGCTCTGTTTTGGTGTAGAGGTACAGGGTGGCATAGGAACCCTGCTCCGATCGGGCTGCGCCGTCGCTATTGACGTAGAAACTGGCAATTTCCCGTTGAGATAGCCCATTGTAGGGCACACTCACGATCGCGGGATGACGCTCTAGTAACTCTTTTTCCGCTTGAACTAATTTTTCAATCAGTTCTGTTACCGGTGCGGGAGGATAGACGTGTTCCGCCAAGGTTGCTAAGGGAGCCGTTGCTTCCGGACTAAAATCGGGGACATGTTCTGGGTTCCCAAAGGCGCTGGCTTCCGCTGCGGTCTGCAAGGCTAGCTCTAACCCCGCCGCATCAACATCGGTGGTGCTAGTAATGCCCAGCAATCCGGCCTCGTTCCATACCCGAACCGTCACAGACGATCGTTGGGAGGACTTCACCTGCTTGGGGTCTCCCTGATCCACCTGTACACTCGTTTCGTCAATTACAGAACCAGAAATATCGTATTTGTGGAGGCCCAATTTCTGAGCAATGGTTTGCGTATCTTGGGCTAGGGTATTGATGCTCATGGAACTCAAAGGTGGAATCAAAAGAAACCCATTTCAGGGTTATTACCTTTACCAGCATTACACTTGCACTTTAATTTTTCAACGATCGCCCCGACACTCCCGCTAATTTGCCGATGGCCAGAGCGGTGATTTTGATACTATTGCTGGAAGCCCCCCACGCTTAATATACGATTCTCCTTAGCCACCGCTAGTTCACCATGGCAACTTCCCCCATTGAACGTCACCTGCTCACCATTCGTGAAGGTCATTCCGAAACGACCTATGTTCTGGATGCGAGTGCCTATTCCATCGGGCGTGATCCGAACTGTGCGATCGTTCTGGGGGCAAAATCCATTTCCCGTCGCCACGCGATTTTGTTAAGAACACCGACCCCCAGCGGAGGCTATCGGTACCGCATTATTGATGGAGATGCTCAAGGTCGTCCTAGCGCCAATGGCATCCAAGTCAATCGCCAAACCTGTAAGGAGCGGCAGTTGGAGCATAACGATCAGATTGTCTTTGGAGGAGTAGATGAAGTTGAAGCGCAATATCGGGTGGAAATCAGCTCAGAAATTCTCTCTGACCCCGGTAACATCGGGTTACGGGTGGCGCAATTTCGCAGTTTAAAGAAGCAAGATGGCGATAGTTTACCGACGATCGCGGGAGATCATGTCGTGTTTGAAACCGGCTTTATTACCCAGATCCGCGAGGATGAGCATGACGGCAAAATCACCGTTAAACTGGCGGATGAAACCCAGGTAATTGCCCCGGTGCATATGCCTCAAGTCTTAGCGACCCTCCGTGTCGGCGATCGGGTGAATGTCACTAAATTTGAAGGACAGTATATGTTTCTGGGCAAGTTAGAGGCTCCCACCCATGAGAACCACGAACACACTGCGCCCAAATTGCCTCCCCGGCCTACCCAGTTAACCCGAAGTGCGCCCACCAAGCCCGCTAAACCCCTCGTTTTAGATCCGCCGCTGGTTCCTACCTTGCAAGGCCAAGGAAACGTTATTCCGGCAGACCTCAAGGCCAGAATTGAACAACAAGTTCAGCTTTATCGCCGCTGTTATGAAGCCGTGATTCGAGAAATGGGAGATCTGCAACTGAAGGATGAGTGTTACCTCACGATCGCGGGACAGATTCTAGCGTCCCTAGACTTGACTGATCTACAACTCACCGAACTGTCTAAGGACGCTAAGAAAAATTCCAAGTCAGACGAATCCTAGGCGGCGTTGCTGGTACTGCACTCTTCCGCCTTCAGTGGGTGGTTCTTCAGTTGAAGTTGAACTTTTGAGCTTGATCTACGGGTTGTCAGAGCTTCAGTCAAGGCTTTCCCCTGAAAACCGATCGCCTTTTCAAATTATTCTCCCTTATAGGTTGCCCTAGGATTTCTAAGGATTGCCCTGGGAATAAACCGATAGAATAGAGAACAGACGGCTATTAACGTAGCCCTGCCAATCAAAAAGATACCTCGATGAAGTTTAGTGGTCAGCGTTGTTGCCTGCCACAATTCCGACTACTGCGGAACAAGAGAAATCTAGTTTTAAGTTTTTCGAGGTGCCCACAGAATCAGGTTGCTTAAATTTCAACTATAGAAAGGAGAATTGTTATGGTTGCTGCCACAACTGCGGCGAATGAATTAAAAACACCCCGTTTAACCCTTGCTGTAGACACGATCGCGGCAAAGACCCAAACGATTCGCTCTCTGGACTGGGATCGGAGCCGTTTTGATATTGAGTTTGGTTTACAAAATGGAACCACCTATAATTCCTTTTTAATCGAAGGGGAAAAAGTGGCATTGGTGGATAGTTCCCACGAAAAATTCCGTAAACTGTATCTGGATGCCCTACAGGGACTGATTGATCCTGCCCGCATTGATTATTTAATTATTAGCCATACCGAGCCGGATCACAGTGGCTTAACCCGGGATTTACTCGAACTCAATCCCAATATTACGGTGGTGGGCTCTAAGGTCGCTCTTCAGTTTCTCGATAATATGGTGCATCGTCCCTACAACAAGCAGCAGGTGAAAAGTGGGGACACCTTGGAATTGGGTGCGGATCATGTTCTAGAGTTTGTCAGTGCCCCAAATCTTCACTGGCCCGATACCATTTTTACCTACGATCGTAAAACGGAAATTCTCTATACCTGCGATGCGTTTGGGATGCACTATTGCAGTGATGCCACCTATGACGAAGATTTCAAAACGATCGAGGGGGATTTTCGCTACTACTACGATTGTTTAATGGGCCCCAATGCCCGCTCCGTACTCTCGGCCCTGAAGCGGATGGAAAATCTAGGGGAGATCACAACGATCGCCACAGGTCATGGCCCTTTACTGCGCTACAACGTTACCGAATGGGTCGATCGCTATCGCACTTGGAGCCAAGCCCAGGCTAAGGCGGGAACGACTGTTGCGGTGTGTTATGTCTCGGATTATGGCTACAGCGATCGGCTCTCCCAAGCCATTGCCTACGGGATTACCAAAACCGGGGTTGAGGTGGAAATGATTGACCTTCGGGCGGCGGATCCCCAGGAACTGAGGGAAATTATTAGCCATGTCACCGGCATTGTCATCGGCACCCCCCCTACGGAAGCCTCTGAGCAACTTCAGGTTTCCCTCAATACCATTCTGGCCTCTGCCCACGACAAACAGGCGATCGGTGTCTTTGATGCCTACGGCGGCAATGATGAACCCATTGACTCTCTGTTAGGCCAATTCCGGAATCTGGGCTTAAAAGTGGGCTTCCCCCCCATCCGGATTAAAGACACGCCCCAAGACTCGACCTATCAACTCTGTGAAGAATCCGGTACCGACTTGGGGCAATGGTTAACCCGTGCCGATACCATCAAGAAGATGAAATCCCTAGATACGGATTTGGATAAAGCCCTGGGGCGAATTGCCGGGGGACTGTACATCATCACAGCCCAAAAGGGAGAGGTGCGCAGTGCAATGTTGGCTTCCTGGGTGGCGCAAGCCAGCTTTGAACCCTTAGGCTTTACGGTGGCCGTCGCCAAAGATCGGGCGATCGAAGCGCTGATGCAGGTGGGAGATAGCTTCGTCCTCAATGTCTTGGAGGAAGGAAACTACCAAGCTTTGATGAAGCATTTTCTCAAGCGTTTCCCCCCTGGGGCCGATCGTTTTGCCGGTGTGAAAACCCAAACCGCTCAAAATGGCTCTCCCATCTTGGTGGACGCCTTGGCCTATCTGGAATGTGCCGTCACCAGTCGCATGGACTGCGGCGATCATTGGGTGGTGTATTGCCAGGTGCACGCGGGTAAGGTCTCTAAGCCCGATGGTCTAACGGCTGCCCACTATCGCAAAGTTGGCAATCATTATTAGTGCAGCGTCAACGTCCTAATTGTGGGAATTGCCTTGTGGGGTAATTCTTTGAAAAACTTTTCTTCAAAAGACTATGCACAAAATCAGCGATGACAGAGCACTAGACTTGCCAGTGAACATCTGACCCACCTCTAACTCCTCCCAAGAGGAGAACCGGATCGAACTCCCCCTCTTGGGCCTCTTGGGAGGGGGCTGGGGGTGGGTCTATCCTCTCGGTACACACCAGCCCTTTTCACGATCGGACTAGTGCAGCGTCAACGTCCTAATTGTTCGGAGAGAAGTTAACCATCGGGTTGATCTGCACTGTCCCCTGATCATGACGATCGGGATGGATCAATTGATCGGCATCATTATGAAAAGTGTTGTAAACTCTGTCAGGCTTTTTCGGGATCTGTCTTAAGTTCATTGTCCCTATGTTGATACTGTTTTCTCACCTACAACGTTTAGGCTCCAGTGCCCGTGGCATCCTTCCCGCCCTATTCACCTGGAGTACGATCGCAATGGCCCCAGCGATCGCTGAACCCGATCCCGTTTTTACTCCCTATCTAGCCCAAATTATGGCAGAAGCGCCCCCTGCCACGGAGGTACGTCTGCCCTCTACGGTATGGATGGGGGAGGAGTCACAGAAGCCCTCTACGGTACAAGTCTTTTCCTCCCGTACTTTATCGCTGCTGACCCTAGGCTTAAGCACCTGTGAAGCGGGGGTGTTGCCTTGTTTAGTGGGCACCGTGACCATTGAACCCAGTTCCACGGCCAACGGTCAGCGAGAATATCAACGCCACCGGACTGGATTTGCCCCCATTACCCTAGCTACCGGTGTACAGGGCTATTTTCTAGAGGGTTCCAAGCAACGTCCGGCAGTTCCCTTTTCCTCTGTGATGTGGCAACAAAATCAAACTTTCTACACCCTAACCTTTCCGGTAAACGATCGGCAGAACTTACTGTTTACGGCCCGTGACATGGCCAATTCCCTGCCCCTAACGCCCTGAAGAAGCCGATCGCACCTAGAAAACGAGACACTGACTGCCTATGGAATTCACTACGATCGCTACCCTGATCTTTGCCGGAAGCACCATTGCTGGGGGACTAGTATTATCCCGTCGTCTCTTACAGGCACCGGCCCCGGTTGGACTGCTCTGGCAAGATCCCCGTTACCGTTTTCAATCGCTCTTGGAACTCAATCAGGCGGTTCGTCAAGGCTTTCGGCTGGATGTGGCAACGGCAACGATCGATGATTGGCTGCGCTTGCCTATCTTTTCAATCCACCAAGCCCGCTTACTGGTGCAACTGCAACGGGCAGGAGTGTCCTTTCATTGCCCCGAAGATATTGCCGTAGCCCTGGATTGGACTCCCGCCCAAATTGCCCCCATTAGCACAGCCCTACAGTTTACCTACTATGAAGCGGATTCCCCCCTCAATTGTCCGCGCTTAAATCCCAACCGAGCAGAAGCCAACCGCCTCCTCAGTCTGCCCGGTATGGATGCAGTCTTAGTCCAACGCCTCATTAGCGATCGGGAGGAACGGGGACATTTTCAAAATTTGGCTGATTTTCAAGCCCGACTCGATTTGCCTGGGGAACACATCTCGGATTTGATGTACTACCTAACCTTTCAGTAGGGGCGGGTTACTCCCTTAAAGCAGAGGAGTGCGATGCAAAGTACCACACTCCTCCATTAAATTTTTTCCCTTTCAGTGGAAAGCCCCTAGTTCTGGTCTTTAATGAGCAGATCCAGATTTAAGTAAATGGAAAAGCCGTGAATCGCAAGCAAAGGAATAAAATGATAAATTTCGTACTGGTGCTGCATCACGGGAATGAGCAAGAGGAAGTGCACACAACAATAGACAATCAATAAACGACGAAATATGGTGTATCGAGTTGATTTCTGCTGCGATCCAGTGGCAATCCAGCCTTCACTCCCTTGGGTGAAAAAGTCCCACATGGCAATTAAATAAGACCAACTAAAGGTAATCGCTGATTTGATACTGTGTATGCCCCAATTTGCCTTATTCCACAGCGGCATCACTAAGTAAATTAACAGGATTTTGGGGAGGAACAGAAAGGCCACATACCAGCGCACATCATGGTTGAAATAGAACACCATGTAAAACAATTGCATGAGGGAAACCGGCAAGGCCAAGGCTGCGGCAGGATAATAGCTTGCGCCACAAAAATAGATCAGCTTTTGCCAAGCAGGCATGGCATTTTTCCAGAACAGATTAGAGGTAATTAACCGTAAACTGCCGGTACACCAGCGGTAATGTTGACGAAAGAGGGATTGAGCGGTTTCGGGGCAAAGTCCTCGGGCAACTAAGACAGGAATATATTTAACGTTCCATCCTTGGTTGATTAAGGCAACGCCATTGTGAACATCTTCAGAAGCATCCACTTGGTAAAACCCCCCAATGTCTGCCAAGGCTTCACGACGGTAGAGGGCATTGGTTCCCACACAAATGGCCGATCGTCCTAGACTATCCCGGGCCGGTTGAATGGCTCGATAAAAGACTTCTTGACAGTAGGCAGATCCTTTAGAAGACCAGCTTAAAGAAGAATCAGTCTCAAAGTATTGGGGGGTTTGTAAAATAGCAATTTTGGGATCTGCAACCATCCAGGGCACTAAATGTTGTAAAGCCAGGGACGAAACCGCAAAGTCTGCATCTAAGACTAAAATAAAATCCCCCTGCGATCGTTTATAGGCATATAAAAGGTTGCCCGCTTTTTTCATTTCGCCCCGGTTAGGGCGGCAATAATAGGTGATCCCATAGTGTTTAGCTAACCGCTCAACTTCTGGGTTTCCCTGATCATCTAAGGCATAAACCTGTAAATGGGGATACTGCAGTTGAGAGGCATAATAAAAGGTATTTTCAATAATGCGAATATCTTCTCCACAGGTGGGAATAAAAACATCAACACTAGGCAAGTCATCCGTATCGATCGCGAGGAAATCTTGAACCACCTCTAGGTGTTCTTGAAAATCAAAATTTCGCCCCAAAATGATGAAAAGGAAATGGGGTAAAGTCCAGATCGTCATTAAGGCAATATAGATGCCATATCCCCAAAAACGGGTTTCCTGCAGAAACCAGAGACTAGAGTAAAAAATACAAGCAAAGGCTAAAAGTCCCCAATAAGCCCACCATTGTGACGGATTTTTATAGGCGTAGCGCTCTTGAGTAGAGGGGGGAGTGGGAAGATAAACGGAACCCTCCTCAGGAAGCGGCTTGGCAACTTCAGAGGCTAAGGGAAAATTGGCTACTGGAGTTAGCTTTTCAGCAATAGTCATAGGGCTTTTCCTAAAAGGGTAATACGAACCTAAGTCAGGACAATCTCATTCAGAACAACACGATCGTCATTACTACAGCGTAGATTTACTTAATCAGCGATGGACTGGCTAGGTTTGACAAAAACCGCTGCGGTGCGATAGGGAATGGTAAAGGTACCTGAGGCTGGGTCAAATTTAGCTTGCTGAACGAACTCATCGTAGGATTGAGCTTGAATCGGGTGAAGTTCAAAGGACTCACCGGCAAACTCATTGATACTGATATCTTTGGGGAATTTATCAGCATTGAAAAAGACTAAGACTTGATCATAGTGATCATCCACCTTATGACCTTTAGTATCATCAATAGAGAGGATAATTAAGCCCTCTCGCTGGTTAGATCCCAGATTGTAAAAGCCCACTTTAGTGCGAATATCATCCCCGGTTTCGAGACGAAACAATTTTGAACTTTTACGAATGGAGAGGATTTCCCGGAGGTGATGAACAGATTTGAGAATATCCTCCTGATCGGGGTTTAAGGCAGGATCCGCTAATAAGGGGGACATAATGCCCCAACGGGATTGATTATTCCAGGCGGGAGGGAGTCCAACCCCAAAATTATTTGTTTCGTATTGAAAATCAACGCGATTAAACCAATCGCCGGAATCGTAACTATTGCGATCTAAGGATTTCGATCGCAGCATATCACTGCCCATGTGGAAAAACGGAATCCCTTGACTCAAGCCCACGATGCTCAGGGCAAGATTCTGTACCCGAATGCGATCGTTTAAGGACAGCACCTCCATCCCACTCTGACCTTTAGGCAGCTTAAACACATTGAGGTCATAGAGGGTTTCGTTATCATGCTTGGAGCAATAATTAACGGTTTCTTGGGGATCAAAGGCGTAGCCGCTGCCTTCCAACTGAATACCGGCAACATAATTGTTGTTTTGATCCCACAAATAGTAATCCTGCAAACTGCCCGCGAGGTTAACCCGCAGACGATCCATCGTTGCCCGCGCATCACTACGAAAACGATGGCGGTAGAAGTGACCATTCCAGTCATAGGATTGTCCGTTGACAAATCCCTGTTCACGGATTTCGGTGGAATCTTCGGAGTAGCCACCGTGAATCGCATCCCGAATTTTGTCATTAAAGGTGCCAATCCCCGTGCCTGCCATATTGTACTGATTGGCGTAGTACAGTCCTTTATCCTTGGCAGAGCCAAAATCCCATCCTTCGCCATAGAGGTAAATGTGGGAGCCATCTACCCCATCCGCTTCAGGGGTTAGGGCATGGAGGGCATCCCGCACCCGTTCCATGGCATTGACGGGGTGTAAGTTCATGAGGTCAAACCGGAAGGAATCCACTTTGTAGGCTTTTGCCCAGCGAACCAGCGTATCCTCCATGAGTTTTTGCATCATTTCCATTTCTGCTGCGGTGTCAGCACAACAACTCGAACTTTGGATAACCCCCGCATTGTCGTAACGATGGTAGTAGCCGGGTACCACTTTATCGAGAACGGCTTGGGTATAGAGACCGCTGGCGAAGGTGTGGTTGTACACCATGTCCATGACAACCTGTAAGTTGTTCTCCGCCAGGACTTTTACCATTTCCCGGAATTCCAAAATCCGCGAAGTATCTTCAGGATGGGTGGCATAGCTGCCTTCAGGAACCCCGTAGTGGTAGGGATCGTAGCCCCAGTTAAAGCTGTCATTGTTCCGACTGGTGCCTACGATCGATTGCTGCTCTAGGGAGTTGGGGGGAAATAACCCTAGGGTTTCATAACTGGGATCCACCCGAAACCGGATTTCTTCGTCCACGGAAGAGAAGTCAAAAACTGGCAACAAATGAATATGGGTTAACCCAGCCTTGGCTAATTCAATGAGATGGTTCATGCCAAAGGAGAGGGGCGGACGATCGCCTTGACCATCATAGGTAAAGGCTTTGAAAGTCCCCCGATGTTCTGGGGCAACACTGGGATCATCTCGGCTAAAGTCGCGAACGTGGACTTCGTAGATGGCAATATCTTCGGGAGCCTCTAAGACTGGCTTCACTAAGGTATCCCAGCCTTCAGGTTTGAGGCGATCGTCTCCATAGAGATCGACAATTTGGCTCCGCCGGCTATTTTGAGCCAGATTGACGGAGTAGGGATCCGTGACAAAGTTATGCTCCACCTGGTCACTGTAGGGAACAAAAACTTCCACTTCGTAAATGTAATATTGCCGATCCCAACTAGCATCCCCCGTTAAACTCCAGACACCGGTGTCAGGATCGGGGATCATCGGCTCAATGGCGATGGGGGTAACACTAATGGCATCTTTATAGCGCCAAACTTTGATCGATCGTGCCGTGGGTGCCCAAAGTTTGAGGCTGGGGATCCCGTCGTTATAGACAACCCCGAGATCTCCTGAATAACTATATAAATCGTCTAAAACGCCTTGAATTTGAACCCCGGTGGCATCAATCAACTGCCCAGAGCGATCGTAGGCGGCGATCGCCACTTCACTTTTGACTAGTTCAGGAATTAAATCCCAATAGTTTGAGGGTAAATACCACAGATCATAACCCTGGAGGTTGGGAAACTTAGGAAACTCATTCCAGCCTGCGGTGTGATCGAACCGAAGTTGAATGCCCGATCCACTGCGAATGGGTACGGATAAATTGCCCTCCGTGCCATAGTGCAGCTCATAAATTGCGCCGCCATAGGTATTCCAGGCTAATAAAGATTGAGAAAGCCACAACGCCCGTCGATCCTTGGGTTTCGTGAGAACCGGGCTAACTTCTAACCGGCCATTCCCCGACGGTTGCCAAACGATCGTACCGGTTTGATCCTGACAGCGAGTGGTAAATTCGTAGAGCCCTGGCGCGGGCAAAATCGACGCCGCATATTCATCATTATCGCCAATGTCACCCCGGTAGCTCATGGGGGTTTCGTGTCGTCCTTTCCAAACCCCACCAAACACATCCACTTCTGACCAGATTAGCTTACAGTACAGCCCTTGCCCCTGACCGGATGGGCGCGTTACGCCTAAGTGGTAGACCTGGGTGTACACCGTGAGGGCTTCCTCCCCCGTCAGCACGGTTTCTGATTTGCCATAGGGGAACATATTTCCCACCCAAATCGAGGCGGTATCTGCTTGAGGCGAGTCTGCTCGAACCGGGGCAACGGTGGTAACCGTAAACATTCCCCAGAGTAGAACAGCAAGAGATAAGACCCCGTAAAACTTAGTCAGAAAGGCGGTTTTCATGAAATCCTGGCAGTTACACAGTGGGTTGAAACCATTTGGAGGTGAAACCATTTGGAGGTGAAACCATTTGGCAAGAAGTGAGCCACTCTAACAAGTGTAAACTTCGCTTAATATATTGCGGTGATTAGCTAGTTCAGTCAAGCTAGAAATAAGTGTTTTTTCCTAGAACCCTCATATTTCCAGGATATTT
>JBMTZC010000098.1:0-12913 GCA_049455215.1 Prochlorotrichaceae cyanobacterium | reverse complement strand
ATCGCTGTTTAGCTTGTACCTTGTGAGATCAGGGTAGCCTTTACAACAAGCTAAATTGTTTCATCTGAGCTTCTAGGGCTGGTAGCAGTAGCGTTTTTAGCTCTGCTTGGGTTTGAAAAACTAATTTCTGGCTCAGGGGAACATCAAAGGGAAATTGTCCCCCTGTTTCCTGGCGATCCATTTGGACAACCAGTAGTTGTTCCGATCGTTTACATTGCAAGGCATAGCCTAGTTCTACGCAGACTTTTGGACTGGGAAATAATTGGGGAGGATTGGACTCTAGGCTTAGGATTGTCGTACCATCGGCAACAAAAATTAAGCTGCGTCGGAGCTTCCGGAGCAAGGTGCTAGAAAGCCGAAGGGGGGCATCACTGGGACGGTGGGATTCTTCTAATTTGAGGGGGATCCTCGATCGTTTGTTTAGGGTCGTGAGGGCAGCAATCAATTCATCCCGCAGGATAATACTGGAAGCTTCATATTCAGTTTGATAACAGAAAAAAACGATCGGGTCTAAATGACTTAAAACATCTCGCTTCACAAAGTAGAGTTCATGGCTAATTAAATCCACATTGGCGATCGCATAGCCACCACTCCCTTCAATATAAAATTCAACGGGTTCGCCTTGTAAATACCGCTGAAACCATTCTGACTCTTTCACTGTATCTGAGTCATCGAGGAAATCCGCCCGTAATGCTGATTTCAGCAAACTATTTTTACTTAATCGCAAATCTTGGGGACGTTTTTCCAGTTCACGAATGGGCTCATATTCCCGAAGATACCAAGCTTTGAGCGCGATAATGGCCATCGAGTTTAGGGGATAGGGTAGAGGATTAGGAGATAGCGTCGGTTTGAAAGGTCAATATTAACGAGATCAAGGCTCAATCTATTCAGCTTTCGGAGTAGTTAAGGCCACGAGTCCTGCCCCACCAAAGTAAAGACCAATCACTGGAACGGCCAATAACGTCTGGGTAAGGGGATCGGTGGAAGGGGTTAATATGGCTGCTGCGATCGCTGCCCCGAGAATAACCGATCGCCAGTTGGCAAACATTTGCTTGGCCGTCACGAGCCCTAAACGCCCCAGTAAATATTGAATAACGGGTACCTGAAAAATTAAGCCGGTACACAAGAGGAGGGTTAAGATAAAGCGAAAATATTTATCGATCGACCATAGTTGTTCGACCACATCTCCCCCATAACTTTCAAAGAAGCTTAATGTGGCGGGGATTAACACCTCATAGGCAAAAATTAAACCGGCAATAAATAACAGAGTAGACCCAAAAACGATCGGAGCTAATAGGCGTTTTTCCGATCGTTTTAATCCCGGTAAAACAAATTGCACAATTTGATAAATGACGAAGGGGCTAGAGACGAGAAGCCCACTGTAACCGGCGACTTGAATGGAAACAAAAAAGAACTCCCCAGGAGAGAGTTGTAGGAAGCGAGCCCCTTGAGCGGGTAATTCCAACAGTTTGACGATGGGTTTAACAAAGGCAAAGCACAGCATAACCCCAGCAATAATGGCAATCAGGGCTGCAAAAATCCGTTGTCGCAATTCTTCAAAGTGATCGAGAATCCCCATCTCCACATCTTCGAGCGGGTCATCCTCAAGCAGTGAGTCCTGATCCTCAAGACGATCGTTCTGAGTCGGTTCACGAAGGGCAGGGGGACGATTAGGGGCAGCCATAATCCGATCGAAAAGGTGATAATAACGTTCTCATCCTAACGCAGGCCACCCCCAAAACGGAAAGGATTGGACGGAGCAGATCAGAACAGCGCTGAAGGTATGCCTGGCTCCCCAGGGTTCCTCAGGGGGGAGATGCTATAGTGCAGATTGGGGGCAATACTGCGTAAAAATTAGGAACTAAGTTTTGGATTCTTCGAGGTGCCTTATGAAACTTCTTTTGAGATCTCTGGTGGTGCTTGCCCTGGCAATGCTGCTGTGTCCCTCCCCTCCGGCTTATGCGGATTCAGCGACCCCCTTGAGTTATCCGTTAACGATTCCGGAACATGTGTCTAGCTTTGAAACCTTGGATGTCGTAGTCCAGCCCACCTCTTATTTAGAGCGGGATGCACTTCAGGTGGAACTAGCTCCAGGAGCAACCGGAGGCGATCGCAATACCTTAGTGCTGATTCCAGGGTTTGAATTTCACAATGGCTGGATTGAAGTGGATATTGCCTCGACGTTACAAGAGGATGCTCCCGCTTTGGCGAAAGGATTTGTGGGGGTTGCTTTTCGGGTGGAGCCCAACGGTGATCAATTTGAAGCCTTCTACCTACGACCGGTCAATGCTCGATCGCAAAATCAATTGAACCGCAATCACACGCTTCAGTATTTTGCCTACCCTGGCTACGACTTTAGCCGTTTGCGGGAAGAAGCTCCGGGATCCTATGAATCCTATGCCGATATGACCATGGGAGACTGGGTTTCTCTGAAAATTGTGGTGGAAGGGGATCAGGCGGGGCTCTATGTGAATGGCGCGGAACAACCCGCCCTGTTGGTCAATGACTTAAAACTGGGCCCCGCTGCCGAGGGAACGATCGCGCTCTGGGTTGATGTGGGGACCCGTGCTTATTTTTCTAATTTGACCGTTACTCCCCTGGATTAAAAGGTTGGATGGGTTGAATTTCTCAACCCCAACTCCCCAAGACCAAATGTCGGGAGAAGGATCATGAGAGGACATCTCCATTAATGGTGATTGATTTCATCGCTAACGGATGACAGCCCCTAGGGTAAAAATAAGGTTTTGAGGCGTTTTCTGGCCCAATCTACCGGATTTTTATCATCTTCTGCACTATCCAACAGATTCATTTGCCTCAAAAGTTCTTGACGTTGTTGTAGTTCCTCTTGGTACTGTCCCAATCCCGAAATGATCACCTCGTACAAGTCTCCATGCCGACGGAGGAGGCGTTGGAAGCCCTGATGATCGATGGCAAAAAGCAGGGCTTCGGTGTGGGCGATGACGGTCGCAGAGCGGGGAATGCCTAGCATTAAGGATAATTCCCCAAAAAAGTCCCCGGCAGAAAGGGTCGCTAAATGTTCGTTGAGTTTGAGTACTTTGACATCCACACTGCCGGATAAAATAATATAAAAGGCATCCCCCGGATCAGATTCGCGAAAGAGAATTTCCCCTGGGTTGAGGCGTTTGCGGTACCCAACTTCAATTAATTTACGGATTTCTAAATCATTTAAATATTCAAAGTATTTAATTTTACGTAGTAAATCTCGAATCAGGGGTGGAGTAGGTTCTTCCGCCTCTAAAGCGTAACTCAAACGTTGTTTCTGACGACGGAGGCGACTATTGCGCGTGGCAATGGGATCAATAAATTCGGGATCCTCAAAGGCAATAATAAGATCTTGATAGGAGGGTTGAAAGTGAATATCGTAAATCTTAAACTGTTGCTCGATCGTAAAATAAATATCGCTGCGTAAATATTCTTCTCGTTTCATATCCGCAATCCAGACATGAAGTTCAAAACAGAAAAAATCTTCCTCTACACTCGTAAAACAAACTTTAGGAGAAGGCGATCGTAAAACCACTTCGCCCTGAACATAGGCCACATTGAGTAAAACCTCGGTTACCGCATTGAGATCGCTTTCTCGCCCGACCCGCACCGGAATAATCAGTCGGCAAGCCGATCCACCCGATCCCCAGTTTAAGACGGGGCACTCCACTAAGCGATTATTGGGAACAATCAGGTTGGCTCCATCTCGGGTTTGAATACTCGCCGATCGCAAAGCGATCGTCATGACCGTCCCTTTGATCCCCTCATAACTATCCTCGGTACCCAGTTCTATAAAATCTCCCACCTTAATGCTACGTTCAATTAAGAGGGTTAAACCACCAATAAAATCTCGGGAAAAATTCTGTAAGCCAAACCCGATACCAACCCCTAATGCCCCCGCTAAAACCGCTAAAGAAGCCAGATTAAACCCCGTCGCCTGGAGCAACGTAATGGAACTAAGCCCTCCCACAAAGTAACTAATAATGGTGGACAGGGCTTCTCGATTGCCTTGATCGATGCCTAAGCGGGCCAGCAGGTAGTGACTTAACACTCGCTTGAGGATGCGACAGCCCGCAACAATGATCAAAATCCAGAGCAGGGTCGTGCTAATCCCTTGTATTGACACACTAACAGGGCCAACGTAAAACAAAGGGGCAGACCAAAACCGGAGGATATGCTGCCAAATTCCGAGAATTAGACCAAACATAGAAACTCACTCAGGAGCAACAAACAAAGGGAGGCGTGCTCACAATGACGGAATGAGGGATGTTGGAAAGGCCACCCGAACACCCCCATAAACCCACTGCAAGCCTTGACTTGTCAATTCCTTCGGGTACAATCCAAAGATTTAGACTGGAGTGCCCTGAAATGGGCTATGCTCCCGGAAAAGATGAATGAGATCTTCTGCGGTTCTAGTTTTGCTGAATCATGGTGATTGAGTCAATTATCCTGTGTATAAAACTCGCAGGATAATTACCCCCAACCTCCGGGTTCTCCCGGTCAGCCGTTGCTTTGTTGCCCTAAACTCCCCTAAGCCTATGGCCCTCCCCTCTTTTCTACAGCGATACTTCATTACTCTGGGTCAATATAGTTGGATTCCCTTCTTGACCCTTGTACTCGGAGCCGGGGGTGGGGCGTTTATGGCTTCAAATCAACCACCCTTGTCCCAGTCTTACCGCTATCGGGGTGTGCTGACCACGGTCACCCCCCCCGCTGTCTTTTCCGAAACGGGGGCCCAAATCCAAGAGGCGGGACAAGCTTTAAGTCCCAATATTCTCCTCGCTCAGAATGTGATTGAGTTTGTGGCGGGGAAGCTTGAAGAAGATCCCAAGCAAGTGGAGCGATCGTCTCAGGTTCAAATTGGCACAACAGGGGAAAATAGTCCGCAACCTCCGGGCACTATTTTGGTGGAGTATACCAATGACCAAAAAGAGAAAGCAGAGGAAGGGGTTGCGCTGCTCTTAGAAGCAATGCGGGAACAAAGTCGCCTCGTTAACTCCTCTCGTTTGCGAGCCCAAATCGAAGCGATTCAAGTTCGCTTACCCGCCGTCGAAAAAGAATTACGGGATGCAGAGCAAAATCTGGAAGCCTATAACCGTCGTGAAGAGGTGAATATTTTAGCGGCTGAAACCGGTACCCTCGTAGGGGCAATTACCGGCAGCCAACAGCAGCAGCGGCAACTTAAGCTCTCGCTAGAAGGGGTTCAAGCCCAGATCAACAGTTTGGAGCAACGGTTAGGTCTGTCGGTGGATCAAGCCTATGTCTCTTCTGCCCTCAGTGCGGATCCCATCATCAGCAACCTGCGGCAGCAAATTTACGAAACAGAGTCTCAGCTTGTTTTATTACGGCGGGATTTACGGCCAGAACACCCCACGATCGTCGAGCTACAAAATCGTTGGCAGACCTACCAAGATTTACTGGAACAGCGGGCCCGGGAAGTGGTAGGTGGCGAAGGCGGCGTAGCCCCCCTTCCCGGTGCTACCGATCTCAATGTGCGGCAGGATAGTAACTTAGATCCCACCCGTCAACAACTCGCGAATACCCTGGTCAGCCTCAAAACCGAGCAAGAGACCTTGAATCGTCAACTGCAGGCAGCGATCGAGACGGAGCGGGAATTACGCCGAGAGTATGCCACCATTCCCAATAAGCAATTGGAACAAACCCGCTTGGCCCAGGAAGTTGCCCTCAAAAAAGCTCTTTACGACAAAATTCAAGCCGCCTTACTGGATGCCCAAGCGGCGGAGGCAGAAACCGGTAGTAGTTTACAGATTGCCCAATTTTCGACTTTAGATCGGGTTTTACGGGAAGAACCCCTCTCCAAGATTTTGCTCCTAGGTGGAGGGGCTGCGGGGGGCTTGGGGATGGGGGCTGGTCTTGTCCTGCTCCTAGCCTTCCTGAAGAACAAATATATGACCTCCTCAGAGCTACTGGCCGCCTTATTAGAAGAAGAAGCCCCAGTGCTCGGCAACTTACCGATTCTAGATCAGGAATTGACCAGACTCCCTCTTGGGGATCGAGAAGAAAGCTTGGTTGGCTTAGGCGATCAGTCTTTGCCTCTGCTCCTCAAGCCCTATCCGCCCTATCTTGAGAGTTATGACAAGGTTCGCAATAATTTACGGCGGGTTGGGGGCAGTAGTTCGGGAAGTGGTGCCAAGGTTGTCGTTGTTACCAGTGTGGGGAGCGCAGAGGGGAAAACGACCGTAGCCTGCAATTTAGCGATCGCTGCGGCCCGATCCGGTAAACGGGCGGTGGTCATTGAAGGGGATCTCCGCCAACCCACGATCGCCCAACAACTCGGTTTGCTCTTCAATGGTCAAGACTTACTGGCAGAACACCGCAATAGTCTGCTGAGCTATTACAACACCAGCGTAGATTGTTTGTATCCCGTGCCCGCCATTGCTAACCTTTACCTCGTACCCTGTCCCATCGTTCAGCCCCACACCACCAGCACTTTAGAGTCGCGGGAATTCCAAAACTTGATCAAGGATTGTCGTAATCGCTTTGATTTTGTGGTGATTGATAGCCCCTCTTTGGGACGATCGAATGATGCGCTGACCATAGAAACCGTGACGGATGGCATTCTGATGGTGGTGCGACCAGGCTATACCGGCAAGGCAGATCTCAAGGAGACCTTAGGGCTCTTAGCAGAAAGTCAAATTCCCTTCCTAGGGGCTGTGGTCAATGCCGGTTTTGCGGTGGAAGCAGCGGTCAGTATCGAAGAACCTATTTCTGTGGCCTAGAGCATGTCATCTTGCCGCCCCTGTGCTAGTTTCAGCCCCTAGAGGTAAAACAGGGACGGGCGCGGCCCCTGTCGATACCGTCAGGGTTCTGGACTGACTTGATGACCTCTTAATGACGCGCATTAGGGCAAAGTTTTGAATTTTTGTTTTGAATTTTTCGAGGTGCCCTATTATTTAACCTTGAAATCTTGAGATTGCTCTGCTGATCGTGAAAACTTCAGACCTCAAAAATGCAGTCTAAATATCCATCAAAGCCATCGAAAACTAAGGTACTCCCCAGTCAACATACTCTTTTACTGTGTAGCAATTTACTGTGTAGCAATGCTTATTTAGAGGTGCTTAAAATGTCTAACTTGGCTTAGACCAATCCTTCGAGTACGGCTCCTACCACGCGGTAATCCTGATCGTGACTGAGGGTATCTAAGGCCTCGCGGGCCTGATGATGATCAAATTGCCGCAAAGATTTAGTGACCGCCATACGGGTTTCCCAAAATTCAGATTTTGCCAAAGGCAGTAATTTATCCAAAGCCGCTGTACGCAGGGACCCCTGCGCAAAGATGCCCAAACCATCAATGCCCACTTCTTGAACCTGAGGGTTCGGATCACGGAGTGCCACCGCACAGAGGTTAAACACTTCCACCATCAGGTCATCTGACAATCGTAAATCCAGCAGGGCCGCCATAATGCTACGTCGGGCCAACCAGTCAGAATCTTCCCGGAAGGCCGTAATCAGAAAAGGAATCGCGACTTCTCCAAACAAAGCTAGAGAACTGGCGGCTTCTGAGCGTACATTGGCCTCAGGGTCAATTTGCAAAAGTTCTAGGAGAGTCTCAAAGGAAGCCTGGGTGCGTTTTTTCCCTAAACTTGCAGCAACAATGGAACGAATGACGCTATCCGAGTCATTCAATTGTTGACACAATAAGGGCACTGATACCCGACTATCATAGGAACGCAAGGCCGTAATAGCCCGAATCCGTTCCTGTAAATCGGTGCTCTGAAGGCTGATTTCGATTTGCTGCAAATTCATAGGGCCACGATCGTCTCCTCTCTTACCCCCAGTTTACCCACCCCTCACCGCTGCTTCTGGCGGATGTCCTAACCCAAAGGCAGTGCTTTGATCACTACCCAAGCTTGTAAGCTAGAAACTACAGGTCTCCAAACTTACCGCTTCAGGTTGCCAGTCTCAACAGGGAATGAGGTTTTAGTAATGGTATGCAGGGCACAATGGTATATAGGGTAACCATTTTGAAATCAAGGCAGACTAAATTGCCCTATTTCTTCAGATTCCGCTCAATGTTTATTTACACAAACACCTATACAAACGGTGATTCGTGACTTTTCCCTCAAAGCAGACAACGTGAAGTAGATAAAGTTAACCCGAGGGACTTACGTCGGGAAGGCCAAACCACGGGTGGCCAACCATTCTGGATTATACAGCCGGGACTGGTATCGGGCTCCACCATCACACAGTACCGTTACAATGCGATGTCCCGGCCCCAACTGCTTCGCCAGAGCGACTGCCGCCCCCACATTAATGCCCACGGAGCCCCCCATAAAGAGACCTTCGCGATAGAGCAGTTGGTGGAGTACGGCAAGGGCTTGGCTGTCATCCACTTGGATCGCATCATCCATGGGCACACCTTCCATATTGGCGGTAATTCGACTATTGCCAATTCCCTCGGTAATGGAAGATCCTTCCACTTGAATCTGACCCGTCTTCACATAGCTATACAACCCACTTCCCTTGGGATCCGCTACCACACAGCGCACTTGGGAATTCTGCGCTTTGAGATAAAGCGCTACCCCCGCATAGGTTCCCCCTGTCCCCGTGGCCGCAACCCAGGCATCCACCTGTCCATCGGTTTGCTGCCAAATTTCTGGCCCCGTCGTTTCGTAATGAGCTTGGCGATTGGCTAAATTATCAAATTGGTTTGCCCAAATGGCATTCTCCAGTTCTGAGGCTAAACGCCCAGAAACTTTGACGTAATTATTGGGATCCCGATAGGGAACCGCCGGAACAGTGCGAACTTCTGCGCCCAACGTTCTTAACAAATCAATTTTTTCTTGAGACTGGGTTTCCGGAATGACAATGAGGCATTTATACCCCCGAGCATTGCAAATATGCACTAGCCCAATGCCGGTGTTTCCCGCTGTTCCCTCCACTACGGTTCCCCCTGGCTTCAAGAGTCCCTTGGCTTCAGCATCTTGGATGATATATAGCGCAGCCCGATCCTTGACGGATCCCCCGGGATTGAGAAATTCTGCTTTCCCTAAAATCTCACAGCCCGTTGCGTCACTAAAGCTATTTAAACGAATGAGGGGGGTGTTTCCAACCGTACCAATGAAGCCGCTCTTAATATCCATGGGGTCTTTGCGCTATACAGTCCTAAATTTCAACAGCGATCGTTATTGTAACGACTGTCGGTACTGTACCACTGTCTTTATTCGGTCAAGGGGTAAATTGAGGTGTCATTAGCAGACGTAGCTTCATTGAGGCTAGAGGACTGTACCGGGGGTTGGGGCAGACTCTGGTCACTGTTGTGAACCGTGAGGTTAATCTGAATCTTCGGCCCCGATCGGGCTAACCGAATGACCATTCCATCCGTCGCCGCAATCTTGTCTACCCGTTTAGCATCAATATAGGTGCCATTGGTGCCCAAATTAATGACATCCCAATTGTTCCCACTTTGCCTCACTTCAACATGATGACGAGAGACCACTGCACTCAGTAAAACCACATTATTGTCGTGGGCACGGCCAATCCGGACAACCGACTCATCCTGAAATGTCCAGGTTTGAACCGGAGTGCCTTGAAGAGGATGGAGGAGAACAAGGGTAATCACAGAGGTAACCAGAACATCACATCAAAAAGGACGGTTTTATTTTAGTGGGTCAGTTTCCTCAACACCATACCAGGCAGAACGCCTACAGTAAGGAGGAGAGTGTGGATTCAGGGATGTTTGGACTCTTGACCCAACAAAGAGCGACATCTCAATCAAGGGGCAGCACTTTCAAGCTGAAACGACTTGAAAGTAGACTTATCTTACCTTTTTTAGCTTACTCTGATTCAGAACAATTGATGATAAATAAATGCATACCGCGAGAAATTCAAAATTTTGCCCTATTACCCCCGTAAGCGTAGGGGACATGGTGATCGGTGCTGCTAACCGCCCTCATTAATCGAAGCTGCCCAAACCAATTAGTAAATGGATCCTCTTAGTGTAGGGAAGCGGCTCTACCTTCGCTATACATGGAAGGAAAAACAGACAAGGTTATTTCGTCCTAAGGAAATACGATCGTCTTCAGCTAAGCGCCGGGACTTGTGGGGACTTAAAACCGTTTCATTGAGATAGGTTCCATTGGAACTGCCCATATCCTCGATATAGTAGTCGCCCGATTTGACCACAATACGGGCATGAACACGGGAAACAACGTCGGCATCAGGAAACTGAGACAAATCAATATCCGGGGGATGACGATCGTTGGGTTTGCCTAGATAGACAACGGTATCGTCGAGGGGCAGAGGAAACCGATTTTGGGTTCGGAGGTGGATGAGATGGGGAGAAAAGGGAACCTGGGCGGCGGTAATATCCCCATCGGGGGTCAGATTCTCCAGACTTGAGGGAGGGGGTTCAAGGTTGAGGGGTACGGATTGAGGGACATCTGCCCCAGAGGAGGCTTCCCAGCGCTCTAAACTGCCTTGACGCAAGTCGGTGCCGCATTGCCCACAAAAATTAAACCGTTTAAGGACTAAAGTTCCACAGTTGGGGCAGTTCGTACTGGGCTGAAGAGGAGTCTGGCAAGACTGACAATTCGGCGCCCAAACTGGATTTTCAGCATGACAATGCGTACAAACTAGCATAACCCAAGGGATCGATAGAGGTCTTCACAGAAAGGATCCATAGCTGTAAAACTCAGTTTAACCCAGTAACCGGAAGGTGGACATTTTCGGCTGTATTCCTGTCTACGGCATTCCTTGCTGCGGCATCCTTAGGGCAAAGTTTGAAGGGGGACAAGGGGGATAACCCGTCAGTAATTTCCGACTATCCTACAGCAAGGTGAAAGTGCTATACAGAGGCATAGGTTAAGCTAAAAGGAATTTGCTTCAATTTGGCCATGCAAACCACTTCTTTTCCCAGTTTAAACCCCACGCCTCAGATTCAGCTTCGCGTGCGACCCACCATTGCTGCTTTGCAAGAACAGTTGGTGCGGTGGCGGCGACAATTTCACCAATATCCCGAATTAGGCTTTCAGGAACATCAGACCGCAGCCTTTATTCACGATCGTTTGCAGGAATGGGGCATTGACCATGAGGTTGGTGTCGCGGGGACAGGCATTGTGGCAACCATTCCCGGTCAGCACCCCGGTAAAGTCTTAGCCATTCGGGCGGATATGGATGCGCTGCCGGTGCAGGAATTAAACGAGGTGCCCTACCGATCGCAAATTGCGGGACAGATGCACGCCTGTGGCCATGATGGACATGTGGCGATTGCTCTAGGGACGGCCTACTATTTGAGTCAAAATCCCAACTTTAGGGGCACCGTAAAGTTAATTTTCCAACCGGCGGAAGAGGGCCCGGGGGGAGCCAAACCGATGATCGAAGCGGGGGTTTTGCAAAACCCGACGGTGGACGCGATCGTGGGGTTGCACCTGTGGAATAATTTGCCCCTGGGTACGGTGGGAGTTCGCAGTGGGCCGCTGATGGCGGCGGTGGAGTCCTTTGAAGTGACCCTGCAGGGCCGGGGCGGGCACGGAGCCATGCCCCATCAAACCGTAGATGCGATCGTGGTGGGGGCTCAGGTGGTCAATGCGCTTCAAGCGATCGTCTCCCGCAACGTTGATCCCGTACAGTCGGCAGTGGTGACGGTGGGCGCTTTTAATGCTGGTCAGAAAACCAATATCATTGCCGATCAAGCCCATTTGAAGGGCACTGTGCGCTACTTTAATCCGCAGTATGAAGGCTTTTTTGCCAAACGTATCGAGGGAACGATCGCCGGGATTTGTCAAGCTCACGGGGCGAGCTACCACCTCAACTATCAGCCCCTCTATCCTCCTCTGATTAATGACGATCGCATGACCCATTTCATTCGATCCGTTGCGGAAAGCGTTTTGGAAACACCCGCCGGGATCGTACCGGACTGTCAGACCATGGGGGGAGAAGATATGTCCTTTTTCCTTCAGGCTGTACCGGGGTGTTATTTCTTCTTAGGAACCGCAAACTTAAGCTTAGGCTTATCCCATCCCCATCATCATCCTCGCTTTGATTTTGATGAAACGGCCCTGGCTTGGGGTGTGGAGCTATTTGTGCGCTGTGTGGAACAGTTTGAGTCCGGACGTGAGGTCGGGAAACTCTCAACGGGGCAACTCATTGCCGAGTAGCCACAGCCCTGCCGCAACGCGCTGTTCACTAAAGTTGAGATCCCAGCCGCTCAATAAACCATTCACCAGCAGGGCTAAATTCTCGAAAATTTGAGGATCCCAACGCCGCTCAACGTCCTGCTGACAGGCGGCCAAGGTGGTCTGTAACGCTTCTTCCACGGCATGACCTTCATTCACTAAGGCGGCGACGCTGTGTTGAAACTCCGTGACCAGTCCTAAAATTCGAGACTCTAGGGGAATCTCTGTTGTGGCTAAACCGGCCGGTTGACCCTGACCATCCCAGCGCTCCGTTAAATGGGTAATAATCTGAGCGATCGCTCTGAGTTGAGGCATCCGACGCAACACTTGGGCGGCGGGCACTAACGGACAGGAGAGACGGGGCTCATTGGCATTTAGACCTTCGTTGAGGACGCTCTGGCTCGATCGTAGGGGATCTAAACGATGGAGCAGGGCCGCCAACCGCAGCCGCCGCAATTGCCAAACCGGCAAATTTAAGAGTTGTCCGAGGGCTTCCGTGAGGGTTGCCACCTCTGCTGCCGCGCAGGGATTACTCAGATCACTTTGATCGAGAATTTGGGCCATCCGTAAAAAGGCCTGCACTTCATTGGACACAAGATTATGATCGATGGCTTGCACCTTTAAGGTCTGCGAACCAATTGCCGCCGGCACCAACGTCAGAGAGCATTGTGCCTCTAGAGCGTGCTGGCTGGTGCTGAGATAATCCACCACATTGCTGACCACCTCACTTAAGCCCTCAAAGGCAAGGGTCGGGCGTTGATAGTGCTCAACGT